>NZ_JBCLNH010000003.1:0-193930 GCF_039062665.1 Clostridium sp. 2218st1_F5_2218SCRN_220325
TTTTAATAATGCTGCCATTGCTCCATTAGCTTTTAATTGTTTAGCTGTTACTGGTTCTCCATCATAACTGTATCCAACTATTATTCTACCTAATCTTACTTTTAAATCAGCTATATCGTCAGCTAAACAGAATGCTGCCATTATTTCTGATGCAACTGTTATGTCAAATCCATCTTGTCTTACAGCTCCATCACCTTTTTTACCTAAACCATCAACGATATTTCTTAACTGTCTATCATTCATGTCTACGCATCTTCTCCAAGTTATTCTCTTAGGATCTATTCTAAGTTCATTTCCTTGGTGTATGTGGTTGTCTACCATTGCAGCTAGTAAGTTGTTTGCAGCTCCTATTGCATGGAAGTCACCTGTAAAGTGTAAGTTTATATCTTCCATTGGAACAACTTGTGCATATCCTCCACCTGCTGCCCCACCTTTGATACCGAATACTGGTCCTAGAGAAGGTTCTCTTAACGCAACTAATACGTTTTTACCTAGTTTTTGTAAACCGTCAGCCACACCTATAGTAGTAGTAGTTTTACCTTCTCCTGCTGGAGTTGGGTTGATAGCTGTAGTTAATATTAATTTAGCTTTCTTTTTACCATTATCTTTTTTAAGTAGGTTATAGTCGACTTTAGCCTTATATTTACCATATAACTCTAAGTCGTCTTCTGTTAATCCTAATTTTTTAGCTATTTCTCTAATATCTTGAGGTTTAGCTTCTTGAGCTATTTCAATATCTGATTTGAATCCCATAACAAACATCCTCCCACATTATATATATTTTAATAACATCAATTAATTTGAATACTAATTTAATTATACAGTATTTTTTCTAAATTTAATGTTAATTAAATACTATTTAAATAATTTTAAACTAAATAAAAATAAAAATTATTTATTGTTTTTGTTTTCTTTTTCAATTTCTAGTAATCTATTTTTTATAGTTCTAATTTCATTTCTAGTCTCTTCACTAACATCATATGGAGACTGATTAGCTCTATCTGAATCTATTACAGTTTGATTATAATGAATAAACCCTAAAGCTTCACCATCTTCTAGATTACTTTTTATAAATTCAATATCGTCGTCATCTCTCATTTTATTTCCAACAACGAAAACTCTCTGTACGCCAATATCTTTGCCTAGTTTTTTAACTTTTCTATAAGTTTGTAAACTTCTTTCCCCTGGCTCAACAACTACTATAAAAGCATCTACGCCTTGTGCTGTTCCTCTACCTAAATGTTCGATACCAGCTTCCATGTCCATAACAACAACATCTTTACTTTGTAGTATTAAATGAGAACATAATCTTTTCAATAGTACATGTTCTGGACATACACATCCTGAACCACCTGTATCAACTGTTCCTAAAGTCAATAGTCCTACACCATTGTGCATTTTACAGTATTTTTCTGGTATATCATCTACTTTAGGATTTAATTTAAACATTTTATTAAATGTACCTTCACTTGTTGCAGTTCTATCAGAAACTAATTTTTTCATCTCTGAAATTGGC
Organism: Clostridium sp. 2218st1_F5_2218SCRN_220325; assembly: GCF_039062665.1. Classification (NCBI taxonomy): domain Bacteria; kingdom Bacillati; phylum Bacillota; class Clostridia; order Eubacteriales; family Clostridiaceae; genus Clostridium; species Clostridium sp. 2218st1_F5_2218SCRN_220325. Next base: position 1,517 of record NZ_JBCLNH010000003.1, read on the forward strand.
ACTATTGAATCATATACTTCTTTTGGAAAACCTAGCGCTAAGGCTAAGTTTGCATCTGGATCGGCATCTACAGCAACAACTCTATAGCCTTCATCAGCAAACATTCTTGATAACATTGAGGCAAAAGTTGTTTTGCCTACTCCACCTTTTCCTGTTATTGCTACTTTCATTTTTTTATTACCACCTTTTGTCATATAGTTTATAAACTATTTATTTTTATGTCTGTCTAACATGTATTTGTAGGTAGTCTATGTTTTTAATAGACTACCCTTATCTATTCTATAAATTTGATATTTATCTATTTAACAGTAAATCTTAGTATAAGCTAACTAATTCTCCAGCAACTCTCTTATTAAGAACTTTTTCTTGGTATAATTCTTCAAAGTGAGGTCTCTTAGCTTCTATACAAGCCATTATATCTTGAGCACAGCTTACTGGATCTTCATTAACATGGAAGCTAGCTCCAACTTTATCTCTTATGCTTCCACATAATATTTCGACAGCTCTAGATGAACCTGTAACTGGAGGCATAACACCTAAGAATGTTTCTATACCAGAACCAACTACATAAGTACCTATAGCTATAGCTTTTTCTGACATCCATTCTGGAGCACAACCTGCAACTGGTAAATCAGCTATATCCATATCTAATGCATTAGCAACTAATGAACATATATTTAATATACGAGAGTTGTCAACACAAGATCCTAAATGGATTACTGGTGGTATATCAACTAATTGGCAAACTGTTGCTAAACCTTTACCAGCGTATTTAGGTGCATTTTCTTTTAACATTAATCCATTTTTAGCTGCTGCTGATGCACCACATCCTGTAGTTACAACTAAGTAATCATTTTTAATTAATTCTTTCATTATAGTTAAGTGGTTGTAGTTAGATGGTGTTCTAGCATTGTTACATCCAACAACTCCTACTACCCCTCTTATTACACCAGATGCAAGAACATCTATTAATGGTTTTAATGTGTTCATATCATCTATTTGAGTATTAACAACATTATTTAATTGTCCAACTATAGCTTCTTCAGCATAACCAACCATAGCTTCTGATTTTAATTCTGGAACCATAACTTTTGATTTATCTCTGTTTTTGAAGTTTAATATAGCTTCTCTAACTATTGTTTTTGCATCTTCTAATGCAGTTTCTTCATGGAATTCCATGTAAGTAGAACCAGTTATTTTAGCTTTTGGTGAAGTAGTTATGAATTTAGTATGATAATGAGTTGCAACTTCTGCTAATGCAGGGAATATACATTGAACGTCAACTATCATAGCTTCTACAGCACCAGTGATTATTGCTAATTCTTGTTGATGGAAGTCACCAGCTATTTTTATACCATGTCTCATTGTTAATTCGTTACCAGTACAGCATATACCTGATAATGTTATACCATCTGCACCAACTTCTTTAGCTAAGTCTTGCATTTCTGGTAATTCAGATGCTAAAACTATCATTTCTGATAATGTTGGTTCATGTCCATGAAGGATTATGTTTACATTATTTCCATCTAATACATTTAAGTTAGCTTCTGTATGTACTGGTTTTGGAGTTCCGAATAATATATCAGATAACATTGTACCTATCATAGATCCAGCCCAGCCATCTGCCATAGAACATCTCATTGCCATATGTATTAATGCATCTATATCAGCACAACATCCGATATGAGTTGAATGCATTACTGTTGCAATTTCTCTATCTATTGCTCTTGGTTCTATACCATATTCTTTCCATATATCTTGTCTTACTTTTGGAGCTCTTGCTAATAATTTAGATACGCCATGTGGTTTACCAAATTCCATTAAACAAACATGAGATACTTCATGTGCTAATTCATATATATCTTTGTCTTCTGGGTCTATTCCCATGAATTCAGCAAATTCTTTTAATTTTTCTGGTTCTTTTATTTGATATGCGCCTCCTGGAGTTGTTAATCCTAATGTATGAGTTATATCTCTGGCATGGTCTGAATGGGCTGCTGTACCACCAGCACACATTCTAGCATAGTTTCTACCTACTATTGTATGTTCGTCAGCACCGCAAAGTCCTCTTGGAGTTTTTGGACTTATTCTACATGGTCCCATACCACAGTTTCTACAGCAAACACCTTGTAAACCGAATCCACATTGTACTTTATATCCTAATTTTCTTTTGTACATTGTTTCAACGCCGTCTTTTTCAGCTTTTTCTAATAAGGCTTTACTGTTAAGGTCTATAGTCATATTTTGCATTTGTTCTAAAACATCAACTTTTTTCTTTTCCATATTCATATTCCCCTTTAAAAAAATTTAATTTCCCCTAAAATGCTGTTATAAGAATTTGTCTCTATATTTATATAAATATATCCTCAATCATTAAATATATTTTTAGACAGCAAAATATATTCCTTTTAAGAATACATTCCTAACTAAATTATATACTAATTTTTCCAATTTTGGTTAAAAATTTCAATAATTTTTTAACGAATAAAACGTCTTTTTGACACTCGATAAATTTTGTTTTTATAAGCCTTCTCATTATTTAAATTTCTATAAATTTTGATATTTTTGTATAGATTTTTAAAGAATTTAAATTTATTATTTTTGTTATGATATAAGCTCTTTGATTTATCAATTGTAAATGTTTTTCATTTAGTTTTTAATTTTTGTAATACAAATTAATTCTATACTACTTTATTCCAATTGTACACTTGCCTATCTCTTTTTGCAATCGTTATCCCAGGCTTTTTATTTGATTTTTTTTAACAATTATTAGTTTTAAAATCTAAATAAATTTTATTTTTATAATATTTTTTAGATTTTCTATGTATTTGTATTATTTTTAGTATAGTTAATATATTTAAGTTAATTTTTATATTTACAATATTACATACATTATATACTTAGTTCATATATTGCATTTTTTATTATATATTTTTTAACAATCTACAAATAGTTCTATAATCTACAAATACTTCTATTCAGTAATGGAATTTGTAAAAATCAATAATTCAAGATAGTATATAAATATAACTTATATACAAATAAATATAATTTGGAGGAGTAAATGGATATAAAAATTTTAAGATATTTTTTACAGATATGTAAGGATGGTAGTTTTTCTAAAGCAGCTAAAAACTTATATATATCTCAACAAGGCTTAAGTAAATCTATAAGCAACCTTGAAAAGGAAATCGGTGTACCTGTGTTTAATAGAACCTCTAAGGGTAATGAATTAACTGAATATGGTGAATATCTAAAAAATAAGGCATCCACTATTGTTTATCAATTCGATATTTTAACAGAGGGTATTAACGAAATAAAACAGAAAAACAAAAAATTTTTAAATATAGGTGTTCCATTCGGGGTGATAAATTCTCTTTCATTTGACTTAATAAATGAATTTAATAAAATTTATCCAGATATTATTCTTAATATAAAAGAATATACGGATTCAAAGTGTGAAGAAGCTATATTAAACGGGGATGTTGATTTAGGTTTTGTAATTGCACATTTTGACAAAAATAAATTTGATTATAAACTAATCAAGCACGAAAAACTTTATGCTATAGTCAATAAAAATCATAAATTAGCAAATCATGACTTTATAGATTTTTTAGATTTAAAAAATGATCTGATGATTGGCTACTTTGTGTTGAGCTAAAACACGCTACTAAACTTATCATCGAAATTATTGATAACATAACTAATAATACTTTTTTTAATTTATTTTTCATATTTAATTGTGATAAATACTGCTATTTATCCATACTCCCTTCATTATTATCCTAATTTATTTTATATACATTCCAATGTATGTTCATGTATTCATATATTGTATTTAAATTATCCCTATACTTGATAATTTTAAACTCTTTAAATAATACTTTTTGTTTACATATTTGAAAATAACTCTTAGAATAGTAAATTTTTTATATTTTTAAAAGATATGATAGAAGATAAGTTTTATTTTTACCTCTCATATTATATTTTATTAATCATACCTTTTCAATAAAAATACGCCTTTTATATATTCCAATTTGTTATTATTCATTTATACTTATTAAAACTTTTTCTCTTTTATTTTATAGATTACTATTCTATCATTTTTCTTATTCTAACAAGCATTAATAATCTTTACAAACAGAAAAAAGTTGTATATTCTACAACTTTTTTCTGTTTGATAGTAATTATAAAAATTTTGTCTATCCGTATATAAAATTTCAAATATTATTTACTTATATATATTTAGCTAGTTCTCTTTTACAAGCTACAGTAACTTCATCTTCTGGATTTAATTCATAAGCTCTTTCAATGTAGTAATTTGCATCATCAAAGTTACCTACGTTTAAGTACGCCATACCTAAGTTACAAAGTATTTCTGGGTCTTCTTTTAATTTAGCAGCTGCTTCTAAAAGCTCTATTGCTCTATTCATGTTTAATGTAGATGCTTCACATAATGCTAATTCAACTAGAGTATCAACTTGTTGTGGTTTCATTCTAAGTATTTTTTCATAATATTCTTTAGCATTTTCTATTTCGCCCATGTTTTTATAAGCTAAACCAATCATAAATAATAGGTTCCACCAATCTCCGTATTTTTCTTCTAATGGAAGTAGTTTTTCTAGTCCTTCTTCAAATTTTCCTTGGAATACTAGAGTATATCCTTCTTCATATTCTACTTTAGAGTACATTTTTCCTAAGTTATCTTGTACTTCTGCTACAAAATCTTCATCAAGTCCTAGTTTTAATGCTTCTTCCCATATTACTTTTGCTTTTATATATTGATTTTGGTTATAATAATGGTATCCTAAATGATAATATGCAAGTGCAAAGTTAGGATCTAAGTTAGTTACTTTTTCAAGCTTTTCACCAGCTTCTAATAACATATCGTTCATCGCTTTAGCATCGTAATCTTTTTGGTATTCAGTCGCTAATTCTTGACAAACTATTGCATAGTTATATAATCCTTGAATGTCATCTGGGTATAAAGTTATAAGTGCTTTTACATATATAAGAGCATCTGTCACTTCACCTATTTCAAAGTATTTTCTAGACATATATCCCATATATGATTTAGCATCAAATTTAACATTCTTTTCTAATGCTTTTAAGAATTTTTTATATTCATCATTATATCTAAACTGTGGGTCAATACCTATTATGTATATCATAGCATCAGCTATAGACATAGAGTTTATTCCATCTTGTGCTGTATTTTCTTTTATACCTTTTACTAATACTTCATTTTTTATAGGCACATTTAAACCTTCTTTAGGTAATGTATAACCCTCTAAATTAAATTCTGCATCTTCTTTAACTGTTATAAAAGCTAATTCCTCTGTTTTAGATAATAAATATTTATCTATTCTAAACTTCATATTGTTCCTCCTTACGAACTATTTTACAAGTTCTTTTAATTCAACTTTATAAGTTCTAGATTTTTCAAATACTTTTATGTCGTCATATACAAATAATATTATGTTCTCTTCTTCTTGCAATTTTGCATGAATATCTTGTTTTAATTTTAATATGTCGTATTTAAATGGTTCAAAATGAACATATTTTAGTATATATTTTGTAGGCGTATCTATATGTTTAGGTAGATATTTCTCTAAATTTTCTCTTTCGTGTAAAAATTCATGTACTCTCGGTTTAATATTATCTACTTCTACTTTTGTAAATATATTAGGAACACTTGAAATTTTACCTAAAGAAACATAATCGTATTTTAATATTTCCATAAATAAATCATAGTTTTCTGTAATTTTTTCTTTATAGAAGTCTAGTAATATACTATACAACTGATTCTTACCTTGCGCAAGATGGAAATATCCCATTTCATCAAAATAAGTTGCAAATTCTTCAAAGAATTTGAATGCACTTTCACTATAATAATTTTCAATTATATATTTTACTGATAATGAGAAGTTATTAGAGTTATAATATCTTTCTAATATATCTTCTATATCTTTTAATTTTAATATTTCATCATAGCTTATAAATTTATTGCTAAGTATTTCATATGGAGCATAATCTTTATATTCATATTCAAATTCTTCCGCTCTAGCTCTCATACCTGTTCCTTTTATCATTTTTAGGAAACCTAATTGTAATTGTTCTATTTGTAATCCAAATACATCATTAAATGATTTTTCAAAGCTGTCATATCCTTCATATGGTAATCCTGCAATTAAGTCTAGATGTTGATGTATATTTTGATAAGATTCTATAGTTTTTACAACGTAAGATAACTTTTCGAAATCATCTCTTCTTCCAACTGCATCTAATGCTTCTTGGTTTGTAGTTTGAACACCTATTTCAAATTGGAATAATCCTTCTTTACAGTCTTTTAAGAATTCTAGCATGTCGTCATCTAATAAATGAGCTGTTACTTCAAAATGATAAGTAGTGTAACCATTATCATTTTCCATAAGGAATTCCATTATCTCTTTTGCAAACTTTTTATTTGCGTTAAATGTTCTATCTATAAATTTAATTTGTGAAACTCTAGCATCAATTAAATTTTTAAGGTCTCTTTTTACTCTATCTATACCGAAATATCTAAGTCCTTTTATAGCTGATGATAAACAGTATTGACAGTTAAAAGGACATCCCCTTGATGTTTCATAGTATACGATTCTATTTTCATATTCTGTTATGTCTAAGTTTTCATATGGACTTGGGATTAAATCTAAATCTGCTAATAACATACGTTCTTTGTTTTGAATAATCTTTCCATCTTGTCTATATGTAATTCCGTCGACATGTTTTATATCCATTTCCCCGTTGAAGTGCTTCATAAGGTCTCTCATAACCATTTCGCCTTCGCCACGAATTATATAATCTACAAATTCATATTTTTCCATAGCCTCTTCGCTGTCATAAGAAACTTCTGGCCCACCTAATCCTATTATTACATTTGGATTTACTTTTTTAATATTTTCACATAATTTTACGATATCATATATATTCCATATATATGTTGAGAAGAATATGGCATCGTATTTAGCTAAGTAAATATCTTTTAAAATATAATCTAATTGATTATTTATTGTATACTCTCTTATATCAACATCTACTAAGTCTTTTATACTCTCTTTGATGTATCTTATTGCTAAATTTGTATGAATGAACTTTGAATTCAAAGTTGTAAGCAATACTTTCAAATTTTCCACCTCTTTTTTTATTTATAAACTGTTTTTCTCTGTATTTAAATCGAATAATGTTGTAATATAATAAGTATATAATTACTATTTAGAAAGGAAGTTTGCTATGGAATTAATCGATCAAGTTACTATTAATGACTTATCAAAAAGAGACTTATTATTAATAATAAAATCATTAGAGTTTACTAGTAAAAAAACAAAAAATCCTGACTTCATAGAACTTAGAAATAGCATAGTAAAAGAACTATGTTTTTTAACAGAAACTAGTGAAGAGCAATTTCTTGGTTATCTAGAAGAAAACTGCTAAACTCTTTTAAAATTAAATGTATATTGCCCAGATTTTGATTTAACAGAAATTCTCAATATGTTATTACTAAAATCTTTAGATATAACTTGTATTTTGTTTAAAATTGGATCAACTATAGTATCGCCTTGATTCAAATTAATCAAACTTCTTGGATCTGAACCAGTATTATACGGAGACTTATTTATTGAGTATTTTCTCAATTTTGTAATATACGCACCCATTGAAGATATAAAATCTATATTCTCTATATTTAAATTAGCTTCTGCTGATAGTATAGATAATATAGATTTTTTCATACTTAAAATTCCATCATTTAAACATTCTCTATCTTCTATATAGATGTCATAAATAACATTTAATAAGTTTGTTATTAATTCATTTTCTGCATAATCACATATTTTTAAATCTATATAATTATCTATAATCTGTATAGCTTTTATTCTCGCCATTTGGAACTTTATCATACTGGCTTTGTCTAATTCTATTTGTAAACCAATCATCTTTTCTTTAATAGATTGAAGTATTTCTTCATATTCTAAATTTGGATTGTCTATTAAATTGTGAATCAGACTATTATATAATACAGATGCTAAAATATAATCAAATAAATACTTATCTCTTTTTAAGTACTTCACATATTTTTGAATAAGGGATAATACCTCATCTTCGCTTTTTTGTATATTTGTATTTGATAAAATTAGAGGCAACAATACATTTAATACATCCATATATTGTGGCTTATTTTCATAAAAATTAAAATAAATTAGCTCGTCTCTAAGCCTCTTGTTATCAACATATACATTTCTCTGCAACTTATTATCTATAAGACATTTTGTACCAATTATCATCAAATGTTTTAAACTAGTGTCCTCTATGTCAAATGATGATATATAACAATTTTTAATTAAATCATCTTTCATATAATAACCGCCCTATGGAGCTTCCCTCCTTTTAATAATTAAATAAGGAGCCCCGTACTATTTTAGTATTCCTTCAAATAGTACAACAGCCCCTTTTAAATTTTACTTTATTACAATTAATTACATTCTTTCTGGTGCATGCATTCCTAATAATGCTAAAGCATTTTCTATAGTTTGTCTAGTTGCAGCAACTAATGCAAGTCTAGCTTTTCTAAGTTCAGCATCTTCTACTAAGATTGGGTTGTCATGGTAGAATTTGTTGAATGCTTGAGCTAAATCTAAAACAAATCTAGTTATTATATGTGGCTCATTTTTTCTCATTGCAGCAAGTATTGATTTATTGAATGATCCGATTACTTTTAATACTTCTGCTCCATCACCATCAGATAATAAATCGTAGTTTATATCTGTAGTTACTTCTTCCTCTGCTTTTCTTAAAACTGCACAACATCTAGCGTGAGTGTATTGAACATATGGTCCTGTTTCACCTTCAAAACTAAGTGTTCTTGACCAAGAGAATGTATAATCTTTTATTCTACTGTTAGATAACTCTTGGAATACTACTGCTCCAACACCAACTTGTTTAGCTATTTGGTCTACATTTTTAGCATTTGGATTTTTAGAAAGCACTATTTCTTTTGTTTTTTCTACAGCTTGTTTTAAAACATCTTCTAAGAATACAACTCTACCTTTTCTTGTAGACATTGTTCCTTCTTCTAAAGCAACCATACCAAATGGAACGTGGATTAAGTCTTTTGACCATTCATATCCCATAAGTTCTAATACTTTAAATAATTGTTGGAAGTGTAGAGATTGTTGAGAACCAACTACATATATACATTTATCGAAATCATAAGTATTTTTTCTGTATATAGCAGCAGCTAAATCTCTAGTCATATATAAAGTAGAACCATCATTTTTAGTTATTAATGCTGGTGGCATATTGTATTCTTCTAAGTCAACAACATTTGTTCCTTGAGATTGTACTAATAATTTTTTGTCTTTTAATGTTTCTATAACTGAATCCATTTTATCTGAATAGAATGATTCACCTGCATATGAATCGAACTCTATGTCTAGTAAATCATAAACTCTAGCGAATTCTTTTAAACTTTCATCTCTGAACCATTGCCATAAAGCTTTTGCTTCTTCGTCTCCGTTTTCTAATTTAGTGAACCAAGCTCTAGCTTCATCTTCCATTTCTGGTTTTTGTTCAGCTTCTTCATGGAATTTTACATATAATTTTAATAGTTCTGGTATTGGATTTGCTTCTACAGCTTCTTTACTTCCCCAAAGTTTGAACGCAACTATTAGTTTACCAAATTGAGTTCCATAATCTCCTAAGTGGTTTACTCTAACTACGTTGTACCCTTGTGAATCATATATTTTATATAATGCATTACCTATAACAGTAGTTCTTATATGTCCTATATGGAATGGTTTTGCTATGTTAGGAGATGAGAAGTCTATTACTACAGCTTTCTCTTGTCCTAAATCAGAATGTCCATATTTTTCTTTTTTAGTTAAAACGTCGTTTATTACTGTTTTAGCTAATTGTGATTTATTTACGAAAAAGTTTACATACCCTCCAAGTGGCATAACTTTTGATATTGCACCGTTAGCTTCAATATTTTCTGCTAAATCAGCAGCTATCATATTTGGAGCCTTTCTAAATACTTTTGCTAATTTAAAGCATGGAAACGCAAAGTCCCCCATCTCCTTATTTGGTGGCACTTCTATTAATGCTACTATTTCTTCTAATGTTAAGTCTTCTATCTTTTCTTTAAGACAGTTTGCGATTGCTAGTTTAAAATCTTGCATTCTATTCTCCTCTCTTATTGTAATACGTTCATATTTATTACTCTATGTTAAATCAAATTCTAATTTTTTTCAAGTTTTTCAACTTATATATACTCAAGATATAAATTATATATCATCTTCATCTAATAACGCTATATTTTCTTTATTTAAAATGGCAGCTGTTACTCCCATTCCTTTTATTTTATTTCCACAAAAAGTACCGTCATATATCTTTTTATATCCGCAAGAAGGGCTTCCTGCTTTTAATATTGCCTTTTTAGCATTGCACTCTTTTGCTATTTTTAAAGTTTCCTCTGCACCTTTTATAAAGTTTGATGTTACATCAATGCCTTTATTTGATAAAACTTTTACAGAACCGTCTAATACATCATGTCCATCTTTTTTTCCAGTTGTTATAATCTCAGACGGATCTCTTGGTGTTGATAATCCACCAAGTTGTTCTGGACATACTAAGATATATTCTTTATTTTCTAAGTACTTAATCACATTTTCTGATTTATTATTTCCACCGCTGTATTTGCAGTTTTCTCCTAATAAGCAAGCTGATACTATTATCATAATTTTCACCTTTATTAACTATAAAGTTAATCTTTTAGATTTTTATATTATCTTAAAGTTACTATTGTAACTCCTGCTCCACCTTCTCCATATTCTCCTGGACGTTTTGATTTAACGTGTTTGTTTCTTTTTAATACGTCTTGTAGACCTTTTTTAAGAACTCCAGTACCTATACCGTGGATTATTGTCACTGTTTCAAGTCCAGCAACACAGGCATCATCAAGATATTTTTCAACTTCCATTATTGCTTCTTCTAAGTTCATTCCTCTTAAATCAACTTCGCCTTTTACTTTTCCTGATTTTTCGCTAATTATCTTACGAGTTGTTTTAGTAACTGTTGATTTTTTGTCTTTTTGTACTTTTTGTAATGATTTAAATGGTAGAGTCATTTTCATTATACCAATTTGTACGACAGCTTCTTTTTTCTTTTTGTCTACAGAAACTACGCTTCCGTCTTGGTTTAATGTTACTACTTTTACATCATCACCTGGTTTTAAATCTTTTATTTCTTTAGAAGATACTTTTGGCACTATCATACTTTTTACTGAAGGCTGTAAGTTCCCCATTGAGTCAGATAATTCTTTTCTAAGTGCATCAATTTTTTGTTGTTTTTGTTTTGATGCCATTTCTGTTTCTAATTTTCTAAGCTCTTTTAAGATATTTTCTGATTGTTCTTTAGCTTGTCTAGTTATGCTAAATGCTTCAGATTTAGCTTTGCTAATTATCTTTTCTCTTTGAGACATAACTCTTTCAAGCCTATCTTCGTATTCTGCCTTAATTTCTTCTATTTCTCTTTTTAATTTTTCAGCTTCTAATCTATCTTCTTCTGCTTTTAATCTATTTTTTTCTACGTTTTGTAGTACGTCTTCTAATTCTATATTATCAGTATTTATAAATTCTTTAGCTCTGTTTATTACGTATTCACTTAAACCTAATTTCTTTGATATTTCAAATGCATTAGATTTTCCTGGAACACCTATTAATAGTCTATATGTTGGACTTAAAGTATCAATATCAAACTCAACAGCAGCATTTTCTACACCTTTTTTAGTAAGAGCATAGTTTTTAAGTTCGCTGTAGTGAGTTGTTGCTATACACTTAGCTCCAGCCATATTTACATCTTCTAGTATAGCTATTGCAAGAGCTGCCCCTTCAACTGGGTCTGTACCGGCACCAAGTTCATCAAATATTACTAAAGAATCACTTGTTACTTCTTTTAAGATAGAAACAGTATTTGTCATATGTGATGAGAATGTAGATAAACTTTGTTCGATACTTTGCTCATCACCTATATCAGCAAATATATTGTCATATACACACATACTAGTTCCAAAATCAGCCGGTATATGAAGACCACTTTGTGTCATAAGTGCAAATAAACCTACTGTTTTTATTGTTACAGTTTTACCACCTGTATTTGGTCCTGTTATAACTAATGTATCAAAGTCTTTACCAAGATAAACAGTATTTGGAACGACATCTCTCTTATCTATCATTGGATGTCTACCATTTTTGATGTAGAAATATTTTTCTTCGTTTAGAACTGGTTCTATCGCTCTCATCTCTACAGATAATTTACCTTTTGCAAATGCAAAATCTAATTTACCTAAAATCTCTTGATTTGAGATTAATTCTGAAGAAATTTCACCTATCATTGCTGATAATTCAGCTAGTATTCTTTCTATTTCTTCTTGTTCATCAAGTTTTAATTTTCTAAGTTCGTTGTTCATCTCAACTATACTCATAGGTTCTATAAATAATGTAGCCCCTGATGATGATTGGTCATGTACTATACCTGAAACTACTGATCTATATTCAGCTTTTACTGGTATAACAAATCTATCACCTCTCATAGATATTATGTTATCTTGTAGGTATTTTTGATATGTAGTCGAACTTATTATAGAATTTAATTTCGATCTGATAGATTGATTCTTTTGAACAATCCTTCTTCTTATTGTTCTAAGTGTTGTCGATGCATTATCAGAAATCTCAGACTCTCCTACTATAGAAGTGTATATTCTATCTTCTATGTCTCTATATGTATATAGAGAGTTTGTAAGAGCTTGGATTATTGGATAATTGAAATCTTCTTCTTCTGAACCTTCTAAATTTCTTTTTAGGCTACGTGCTACTCTTAGGCAGTCTGCTATCTTAAGAAGTGACCCTGGGTCTAATGTAGCCCCTACATGAGCTCTTTTTGCCTTGTCTTCTATATCATGTATTCCATCCATACTTACTAAACCTCTTTTAATAAGTATAGCTTGTGCTTCACTTGTTTCAAGTAATGTGTTTTTTACTTCATCAAAGTCATTACTCGGTTTTAAATTCTCTATGTGTTTAAGCCCTAAAGAAGATGACGCCTTTGTTTTTAACTTATCTATTATTTTATTAAACTCTAAAACTCTAAGCGATTTTTCGTTCATTCTTCCTCCTAATTATTGTAATTCTTGCCACAATTTTTTTATTATTAGTATTATTGATAAAAACCCCAAATTTATACTTATATGAGACTTTTATTTAACTTAGATTAAGTATAAATAAGAAAATCTTTAATTCTTTATAAAGCCACCTTCTATTATACCTAATCCAAGTTTATTATGGATAAAATTTTTATATTTATTTTAATCTATTTTATTTTTCTTTATGCAATTTCATTTGACATCATATAAAGTTGATGATAAACTCCCTTTTTATCCAATAATTCTTTATGACTTCCTTGTTCTACTATTCCATTTTCATTTAAAACAAGTATTCTATCGGCATTTTGTATAGTTGTTAATCTATGTGCTATTGTAAGTGTTGTTCTTCCTTTTGCAAGTCTCTCAAGTGATTTAGAAACTAAGTATTCACTTTCATTATCTAGGGCTGATGTAGCTTCATCTAAAATTAATATTTTAGGATTTTTTAAGAATACTCTAGCTATACTTATTCTTTGTTTTTGACCGCCAGATAATTTTACTCCTCTTTCTCCAACATAAGTATCATATCCATCTTTTAATTCTGAGATAAATTCGTGTGCGCCTGCAAGTTTTGCTGCTTCAATTATTTGTTCCCTAGTTGCATTAGGGTCTCCATAAGCTATATTTTCATAAACAGTTCCAGCAAATAGATATACATCTTGCTGAACTATACCTATATTTTTTCTTAAACTTTTTAATGTAACTTTCTTTATATCATTATTGTCTAAATAAATGCTTCCTTGTGTAGTATCATAAAAACGTGGGATTAAGTTACATATGGTAGTTTTTCCTCCGCCTGATGGACCTACTAATGCCACTTTCTCACCTTCTTTAATAGATAAATTTATATTTGATAATACTTCTTTATCTTTATCATTATATCCAAATGATACATTCTTAAATTCTATACTTCCTTTTACATTATTCAGTTCTTTTGCATCTTCATCGTCAAATATATCTATGTCTGAATCCATTATTTCTATAAAACGCTCAATTCCAGTCATACCCTTTTGGAACTGTTCTGTAAATTCTACAATTCTCTTAACTGTTGCTAGTAAAGTTGTTACATATAATGTGAATACAAATAAGTCCGCTGGTTGGATAAGACCTTTCATCATAAATATTCCACCGGCAATTAATAAAACTAAATACATTATTCCGTCGAATATACAAGTTATAATTTTAAATCCAGCCATATATTTATATGTTTCTTTTTTAGTTCCCAAGAATTTTCTGTTATCTTGTGTGAATTTTTCTGCTTCTATATCTTCATTTGCGAATGCTTTTACAACTCTAACACCTAATAAACTATCTTCTAATCTTGAGTTTAATTCTCCAATTTGAACTCTTTGTTTTTTAAATGCTCTCTTCATTTTTCTATTTTGATCCATACTGAATATAACCATTAAAGGTATGAAGATAAATATTATCGTTGTTAAAGCTAAATTTATTCTAGATAAAAGTATAAATGAAATAACTATCTTTACACCTGCTATGAAAAATTCCTCTGGACAGTGATGTGCAAACTCAGTAACATCAAATAAGTCATTAGTTATTCTAGACATTATTTGACCTACTTTTGTATTATTGAAATATGAATCTGATAATTTTTGAATATGGTCAAATGCATCTTTTCTCATATCTGTCTCAATTCTAGCTCCCATTATATGCCCGATTCTAGTCATATAGTAATTTGCTATTGCATCTATTATTCTAAGTACTAAATAAACTCCTGCTAAACTGGCTATTAATTGTACCGTAATTGATGACAAGTCCTCAGTCCCTTTATTTGCAAGAAACCTTAATATCATAGGTAATATCAAATCACAGCCTGTAGTTAAAAATGCACAAAATAAGTCCAACAATAGCACATTTTTATAAGGCTTAAAATAAGGAATAAATCGTCCTATCAAATCCTTAGTTTTGTATTTTTTATTTTCCATTAAACAACCTCCCAATATATTTAAAATATTTTTACATACTAAAACACATCTGCCTAACTAACAGATGTTTATATATTATGATACATTTAATTATACATTTACCTCATATAAATTAACATATTATTTTCATGATTTTCCTAATATTTTCATTTCATTTTTCTGAATTTTTTAAATTAATTTTCAAGTATAAATTAACTTTTTTGTAAAATCTTTACTTTACTTTTTTTTTACATATTATTATACTTATCTAAAAGATAATTTAATTCTTAATAAAAAATAATTTTTAAAAAAAGGGGTTGATTTTAAATGGAAAACATACTAAAAGGTTTAGAACCACAATCAGTTTTAAATTATTTTGAAAAAATCTCTCAAATACCTAGAGGTTCTGGTAATGAAAAAGCAATAAGTGATTATTTATGTAATTTTGCAAAAGAATTAAATCTAGAATACATACAAGATGAACACTTAAATGTAATAATCAAAAAACCAGCTACTGAAGGTTATGAAAATTGTCCAGGAGTAATAATACAAGGACATATGGATATGGTTTGTGAAAAAAATAAAGATTCAAACCATGATTTCTTAAAAGATCCTATCCAATTAAGAGTTGTAGATGACATGATATATGCAACTGGAACTACTTTAGGAGCTGACAATGGGATAGCGGTTGCTTATGGTATGGCACTTCTTGCATCAAATACTATTAAACATCCTGAATTAGAAATACTTATAACTACTGATGAAGAAGTTGGTATGACTGGCGCTAAGAATTTAGATACTAGCGTTTTAACAGGAAAATATATGTTAAATCTAGATTCTGAAGAAGAAGGATGTATATTAGTTGGTTGTGCTGGTGGTAACAGAAACTGTACAACTTTACCACTTGAATTCAAATCTTCTGAAAAACAAGGATTCTTAATAGAATTAAAAGGTCTTTTAGGTGGACACTCTGGAATGGAAATAGATAAAAACCATGCTAATTCTAATAAATTAATGGGTAGAATATTAGACTTATTAACTATTGATTATGATTTAGTAAATGTAAATGGTGGTCTTAAAACAAATGCTATCCCTCGTGAATGCGATGCTGTTATAGCTATTGATACTAAAGATATAGATCAATTAAAAGCTGAATTGGCTAAAATAGAATCTATATTCAAACATGAATACAGAATTCCAGATCCAGACGTAAAAATTGAATTAAGTGAAACTTCTTTTGAAAAAGTTCTAACTGATGAATGTAAAAATAAAGTAATTCAACTTTTAAACTTAATACCATCTGGAATCCAAACTATGGCAGCAGATATGCCAGGTTTAGTGGAAAGTTCTATAAATTTAGGTGTTGTAACAACTAAAGAAGATGTTATGACATTTGAAGCAACTACAAGAAGTTCTGTAGAAACTAGAAAAGACTATATAAATAACACTGTAAAATTAGTTGCCGAGTCTTTAGGTGCTGATTATGAAGAAACTGACCATTATCCTTCTTGGGAAAGAGCTATTGACTCTAAACTAGAAGAAATAAGTATAGAAACTTACAAAAAATTAACAGGTAATGACCCTAAAATATTAACTATACATGCAGGTCTTGAATGTGGGTTATTCCTTAAGAAAATGGATGGCTGTGAAGCTATATCAATAGGTCCTAATGCTTATGATGTTCATACTCCAAACGAACATGTAAGTATTTCTTCAATAAAAAATGTTTGGGATTATTTAGTTGCTTGTTTAGAAAGCATGAACCAACATTAATATAAAATTTAATTTAAACGACAATGAAGGGGGTATGTCATTTGAATAAAAAACTATCTAAAGAGGCATATGGTGGAGTTGCAGGAAAAGACTACGTGCCATATATCACAGATAAATCGAAACTTGGAGGAAATATTGCTGTATTAATTATAGGGATTATATTTGCTGCTGTATTCGCAGCTTCTACAGCTTATTCAGGAATGAAAGCAGGACTTACTGTTGCCGCTGGTATTCCAGGTGCAATTTTAGGTTCAGCATTTGTTGCAATGTTTGCAAAACACAAAGGAATCCTTGGTAGAAACTTAGTTCAAGGTATGGCTAGTGGTGGTGAATCTGTCGCTAGTGGTCTTATATTTGTACTACCTTCTGTTATACTAATAGGTAGTGAATTTACTTTCTTAGAAGGTGTAGCAGTTGGTATAGGTGGAGTTCTATTCGGTATAGGTGCAGCTTCACTTGTTTATAACTATTTAATAATTGATCAACATGGTCATCTTATGTATCCTGAAGCTATGGCTATATCTGAAACTCTTGTAGCATCAGAAAATGCTGGCGGAGATTCAATGAAATTCATGGGAATAGGATTTGGTATAGGTGGTGTATTAAACACACTTTCAAGTTCATTCTTAAACTTAACAAACAATGTTATGTCCTTTGCAGGAAAATCATTCTACAAATGGAAATTCGACTTAGAAGTTAATCCACTTTTACTAGGAATTGGATTTATAGTAGGTATGGATGTTTCTTTAACTATGTTTGCTGGTTCAATATTATCAGCATTTGGTATAACTCCTTTACTTGCTTATTTTGCTGAAATGGCACATGATGGAGCTATGGTATGGAATAATCCTTCACTTGCAGTAAATCAAATGGCTGTTAGTGATATTGCTGGTTCTTATGTTAAATATATAGGTGCTGGTATGATGTTATGTGGTGGTATAATAGGTGCAGTAAAACTTATACCTACTATAATAGCTTCAGTAAAAGAAACTATGAATGCAAAATCATCTTCAGAAGATGGTGAAGGTTCTTCATCTTACTTAATAATATTATTAGCTGGTACTGTTATAGGACTTATTGCCTCATTTATAATATCTGAAAGCATAGTAATGACTATAGTTGGAGCTATTTTATCATTTATACTATCTTTATTATTTGTTATAGTTGCTGGTAGATTAACAGGAACTATTGGTACTTCTAACCTACCTGTATCAGGTATGACAATAGCTTCATTAGTTATAACTACTGTAGTATTTGTTTCTATGGGATGGACTTCTCAAGCAGACAACAAATCTCTACTTTTATTCGGTTCATTCATAGTTGTTGCTATAGCAATAGCTGGAGGATACTGTCAATCACAAAAGGTAACATTTGTTGTTGGTGGTAATAAAAATGAAATGCAACGTTACTTTACAATATCTGCTATAGTTGGTGTTATAGTTGTTGTTGCTGTTATGGTTTTATTAACTGAACAATTACAAATAACTGGAGATAATCCTCCATTTGCTTTACCACAAGCTAACTTAATGTCTACACTTACATCTGGTATAATGTCAGGAAATCTTCCATGGGTTATGATAATAGTTGGTGTATTTATGGCAATAGTACTACACTTCTTAAATCTATCTATAATGACAGTTGCTATCGGATTCTACTTACCAATTTCAACTACTTCTATAATATTAGTAGGTGCTTTAGTTCGTGAATTTATCGAAAGAAGTACTAAAAATGAAGTAGAAAAAGAAGTAAAAGTTAGTAATGGTATAAGTTTATCTTCAGGACTTGTTGCTGGTGGTTCTATACTTGGGCTTATCGGTGTAATCTGTCAA
Organism: Clostridium sp. 2218st1_F5_2218SCRN_220325; assembly: GCF_039062665.1. Lineage (NCBI taxonomy): Bacteria > Bacillati > Bacillota > Clostridia > Eubacteriales > Clostridiaceae > Clostridium > Clostridium sp. 2218st1_F5_2218SCRN_220325. The sequence goes on from NZ_JBCLNH010000003.1 coordinate 20,275, forward strand.
GTAACTGGTTTAGTTGGAGGAAATGGTCCTAGTGGATTTGCTGCAGGAAATGGTATGGCTGTTGTATTATTAGTTATACTAGTAGTATTAACTGCTCTTCCTATACTAAATTCAAAAGTTAAGGGTCATAAAAATGAATAATGAAGACTCGTTAAATGTAGTATTTAAAATTTCAAATAGTATAGACTATGAGGTTAAGGATAAGATTGTAACAATATTAGAAAAACAAAATCATCCTATACAAAATTTTTTTAGAAAATTAAAATTTAGAATTCCTCTTTATAAAAAAATTAAACTTGATGAATATGGCAGCTTCATTTTTTTACAAATAGATGGGAAAAAAACAGTTGAAGAAATAGGCGAAAACTTGGAGTCAGAGTATGGAGATGCTACTCATCCTCTTTATGAAAGACTTACAATGTATTTAAACCATATACATGTTAATTGTAATTATATCGAGAGAATTAATTAAATAAAATAATATAAAAAGGAGTATTTAATTTAGATAAAATCTATTTTAAATACTCCTTTTATTAATATTATTTTTCTATTTTAAATATATTATTTACTTCTTACCTGTTATCAACTTTTACTAGAGTTAGTATAAGCTTAACCCTGAAGCTTTTTCCAATCATCAGCATAAGAGTCTAAAATTCTTTTTAAAACAACTCCTATTTCCGAATAAGCTTCATCATATAGATTTGCAAGTGATATTCTAATAGACCATTCAGGACCTGCAAATCCACCTCCTCCAAGTAGAACTATGGATGATTTTTGAGCTAAATCAAATAAAATATCAACTGGTTTATAATTTGCTTTTAAGTATTCTACAAACTATTCTATCTATAAAAGGAACATTTTCCGGAACTGGATTAAGATCTGCATATCTTCTCATAGTTCTTTTTCTTATAGAATATGGTAACTCTTTTATTAATTTATCAAAAACATTATTTTCATGAAGGGCTATAGTTCCTAATCTCCATCCTGTAACTCCAAAATATTTAGAATAAGAATATACTCCTATCGTATTGTATGGTAAATCAGCCATCAAAGATCTAAATCCATGTATAAAAGTTCCATAAACATCATCAGAAATTATCATTAAATCTTTATTTTTAGTTTTTACTATATCTACAATTTTTGAAATAGATTTTTGTGATATAGCTACAGATGGTGGGTTGCTAGGATTTACAACAAATAATGCTTTTATATCTGGGTTACTTAGCTTTTCTAATTCTTTATTGCTACATTGCCAAGTATGTTCATCATTTTCATCTATTTCATCTGCATTTATATAAACCACTTCAAATTCATATCTTGGAAGATGTGGTATTTCTAAATATGGAGTGAATACTGGTGTCATAATAGCTATTTTATCTCCTTTTAAAAGAAGGTTATTTGCTATTAATGAATCAAATATATAACACATTGCAGCAGTTGCACCTTCAACTGCAAACACATTAAATTCTCCTCCTTTTTCCACATCATATTTCATTTCTCTTTTTAAATATTCTTTTACTATTTTTTCTATGTGAATTAACATTCTATCTGGAAATGGATAATTATCCCCTATAATTGCATCTGTCAATTCATGCAGAAATTCATCTTTATCAAAATTCAATTCTTCTATACCATAATCTATTATTGCTTTTAATGTATCTATTCCTGGCATAAATTTATTATTCTCAACATAGGTGCAGAACCTTTTGTATATCCCTGTTTTTTTAGGCATACCAGTCAAATCACCATCATCCCAAGTATACCTACTTTCTGTTATTGCAAATTGTCCAAAAGTAAAAAATGCTTCCCTTGGAGTTGATGCTATCCAGTTTGGATTCCCACGACCTGCATCAAGTAAAGTACGTGTACTCTTTCTATTTGATAAAGTTGCCAATTCTATTAATTTATTTTTAAACTCAAATGGACTTATTTTTCCGTATATATTTTCTAGTTCAAGTCTGCTTATATTTTTCATTACAAATTTCCTCCTATGATTATAAACTTATATTTATAAAAACGCTTCTGTAAATTAACCCCATTCACTTTTTATATATAACATATAAGGTATTTTAAGTAAAGTATTTTATTTAATAAAGTTGTGCATCGTTATCAACCTTATTAAATAAAGTTTATATATATTTTTATTTTGTTTAACACGCAGTAATTTAATCAAATAAATTCATATTTTATTTTTTTTAATTAAATTATAATTATTCATAAAAAAGTTAATATCTATGTTTAATACGTAATTATCATCTATCAAAAAATCTACATATTTAAGATTCTTTAGAGTAAAGATTTCTTTATTTCCTCTTCTAGAAAATTTATACTAATTTTAAATATTTTTTTAAAAAATGGTAAATAATAAAGATGTAATAATTTACATTTAGGAGAGTGAATTTATATGTGGAACAAAATAGCATTGGTTTTAGTTATAATTGGTGCCCTTAACTGGGGTTGTGTAGCACTTTTTGCAACTGATGTAGTTGGCTTTATATTTGGAGGTACTTATTCTGTTTTCAGCAGAATAATATTTGGATTAGTCGGATTAGCTGGTATTTTCTTAATTCCAACATTATTTTCAAATAAAAACACCGACTAAATATAAAATCTAAAAATAAAAAGAGAGCTTAAGTAAAATTACTTAAACTCCCTTTTTGTTTTATCTAAATCTCTGGGTTTACTGGTAATATTATTACAAATGTACTACCTTTTCCAAGTTCACTTTCTACATAAATTTTACCTTTATGTAATTTTATAATTTGACTTGTGATAGTTAATCCTAAGCCACTTCCTGATTTCACAGGCTCGCTATCTTCAACTTGACTAAATCTATCGAATATACTTTTGTGGAATTTCTTATCTATACCTGTACCAGTATCTATAACGCTTATTTTTACCTTATCATCTAAATCTTCAATATCTACTGTTATACTTCCTCCTTCAGGAGTAAATTTAGCAGCATTACTTACTAAGTTTATTATACATCTTTCAAGTTCATACGGATCGCAATTAATCATTTTTTCCTCAATTTGAGGGTCAATTATAAGGTCAATTCCTTTTGAAGTTATATAATCTTTTAATGTTAGAGCTGTTTCTTCAACTAAATATACTATGTCTATTTCTTTTAAAGTTATTTGATACATATCATTTTGTAATTTACTACTATCTAATATATTGTTTATTAAGTTTAATAGTCTCTTACAATTTCGCTGAGATATATCAACATAATAGTTTAATTTTTCTCCGTCAATTATTGAATTTTTACTTAATCCTTTTAATAATTGATTTGTACTACTCATAACATTTAAAGGTGTTCTTAATTCGTGAGATAAATTAATAAAGTAACTATTTTTATTTCTCTCTAATTTTAAGTTTTTATTATGAAGAATTGTATTTTTCTCCATTTCTTCTTCTAAATCTTTTGTTCTTTCTTTAACTAATCTGTCTAGTTTTTTAACTTCATATTTAGATTTTATAACGAATAATATTGCAATAAGTATATATATAAATATCGCAAGAGAACTTCTCCAGAAAGGAGGTTTTATTGTAAATGTAACGCTACTTGCTTCACTTTTGTTTCCACCCGTATCTATAACTCTTACTTCAAAAGTATATTTTCCTGGTGATAATTCATTGAATGTAACATAGTTGTTTTTTGTTGTGAATACTTCTCCACTAGCACCAATTAATTTATACTCATACATCAGGTTTTTATTGCCTGAGTATATAGGTGTGAAGAATTTAATATTTATATTGTCAGTATGACTACTAAACTTCTTGCCATCTATGTTAGAGTATTCTTTATGGTCGATATTAAAACCATCAAATAAAACTTTTGTACCACTATTCATTTTATTTATGTCTTGAGGATAAAATGTATTTAATCCATTTATACCTCCAAAGAATAGCTCTCCACTTTCACTTTTAAATGATGCATTACCATTAAACTCATTACTTTGAATACCATCTGTTACACTTAAGTTTTCAATTTTACCTGTTTCTGGGTTTAGTTTACTAATACCTTTATTTGTACTTGCCCATATATTATCATCATTATCAACTAGTATCCCATAAATTGTATTATTAGCTATACCATCTTGCGCAGTATATCTTTCAAAGGTTTCTGTTTTTGGATCAAACTTATTTATACCATAACTAGTACCAATCCATACATTCCCTTTGCTGTCTCCGTTTATATATCTAACACGGTCACTACTTATAGACGATTTATCCTTTTTATCATGTTTAAAATATTTAATTGTTTTTTCGTTTCTATTTATATAACATAAACCATCATCTCGTAATAATCCTAAATAATAATTTCCGTAGATATCTTGATACATATGTTTTATATATTTATCATCACTTATGTAGTCAGTCATATCTATAATTTCATCAGTTTCAATATTTATTAAACTAAGTCCATTTATTGTTCCTACCCATAAATAACCTTTATCATCGACCATGATATCTTTTACTGCATCATTTACTAAACCATCTAATGTAGAGTAGTTTTTCATTGTTGATGTTTTCTTATCTATTTTTAAAACACCACCATCAGTCGCAATAAATATAAAATCTTTGTATCCAGTTATGTCATTTATCATATCAGACTGAATTATATTATTATTTTCAGTACTTATACTTGTAGAGGTATTGTTTTTTCTGTCGATAATACTTATACCTTTTAACTTTGAACCTACCCAAAGATATCCGTCGCTATCTTCATATACTCCATGAACCATATTTTCATTTAATAAGTAGTCATCATCTTCACCAGCTTTGTAGTGTTTAATACTGCTATTTGTATCAAATATACTTATTCCAGAATATGTTCCAATCCACATAATCCCTTCTTTATCTTGAATTATGGATTTTATATTGTCATATACTAAACTATTTTTGTCATAAATTTTATTTTTATAAATATCGAAATTATCTTCTTTTTCATTGTAATAAGCTAATCCACCATCTGTACCAATCCATAGGTCTCCATTTTTATCTCTTAATGTTTCCCCAATTTGGTTTGATGGTAAAGATTTATCATCATTTGGATCATTTTTATATTGCTTAATTTCATTAGTTTTTGTATTTAATTTAAATACACCTGAATTTGCAGTACCTATCCATACAAGGTCCCGTTTATCATCACAATACATATTATAAATTGAATCTTCAACTAATGAGTTTTCCTCTTCTTCTCCACCATATGTCTCTAGTATTTTAAAATCTTTAGATATCTTGTGAGCACCTAAATCAGTCCCTAACCATATATTCCCGTGTTTATCCTCATCTAATGAATATATCATGTTAGTCATTAATCCATTATCTTCATCTAAAACAACTTCAAAGCAATCCTTTTCTTCATTATAAATACTTAATCCTTCATAAGTTGCAACTATCATTTTATTATCTTGAGTTTTTATTACTTCAGAAGTACTGTCAGTTTTTATTTTACCGTTTTCTTCTGTATAATTTTTAATTTCATCTGTATCAGGATTTATTTTATTCATCCCTTGAACAGTAGCTACCCATATATAACCATCATCATCTTCTGTTATATCAGTTATACCATTATGGCTTATACTATTTTTTCCTTCCTCATAGTTATATATTTTATACTCATATCCATTGTATCTATTTAAACCATCACTTGTACCAATCCATATATATCCCTTACTATCTTGGAATATTATCTCTGCTGTAGATTGACTTATACCTTGTTCAATATTCAGATTATTGAATGTAATATTCTTATTACTTGCATATGATTCCAATAGACATAAGTTGAATATTATTATACTTAATAAAAATAATATAATACCTTTTTTAACAAATGTCTTTATACCCATATTATTTCCTTTCTTATTACTATAAATTTATTATGAATAACAATATATTACTATACATCGCCAAATTTTTCAATATTCTACATTTATCGACAAAAAATTTATTATATACCATTTAATCTATTTCAAACCATTTTTTTAAATTAAATCTAATATACGTTATTATAACTTATTTTAAATTTAAGTTTTAAATATATAAAAAACCATACAACCTTTTATATAGATTGTATGGTTTAATTTATATATTTTGCTAATCAATAGAATCACTATTTAATTTTTCATAAAATTTGTCTTTTGGTATTCTGATAAAATAATATTCATTTTTATTTCTTTTAAATGTTATGCTTTCACCATTGTCATCAGTTGTTATGATAGCTTGAGTTTTATTACTATCATTTTCAATTTCAATTTCTATAGAATTTTTCATTGATTTAATTATATTATAAGATGCATTTTCTTTAGAATTATCTGAGTAATATATATCTATATCATTTTTCCAACCAATTCTCAATAATATATCATCTTCACTAGATCTACATTCCCAATAACCTTCAACATCATCTATTTGCAGTGTTTGTTTAGATGATGCTTGTGAATCTTCTAATGTATTATCAGAAGACTTTTCTTTTAATTTACTACATCCAACCGACATAATTGTTATTAGCAATAAAATAATTAATTTCCTCATAAGTTTGGTTAACTTCATTTTATAACTTATTCAACACCTTTATATAAATGTCCTAATGTTGTGTCCATATCTTCAAAAACTTCAAGTGATTTTGCATCAGCTACAAAATCATTTTCTATTACATCTATAAATGATTCTGTTATTTTTTCTATTAATTCTGGTGTTTCATGTGTAAAATCAAGTCTGAATATATTTATTCCTGCTTCTGAAAGTTCATCTAGATTATTTATTAAGCAATTTGCACTTGAGTTATATATAGTACTTCTGCAGAATATATCTTGTGATACTCTGTACTCTTCGCCTTTAAAGTCTCTAAGTACATATTTACTTTCTTTACAGTTAGCACATCTTTTGTCTTTTTTACAGCTTCTTGCTACAACACCCATTGGACAATATTCACTTAACATCATTGGAATATATCCATATGCCACTGTTTCAATTTCAAGGTCTGTATATTGTGTAGTTTCTTTTATTTCGTGTAGATTTAATTCTTGTGATATACAGACAGTTTCTGCTCCTTCTTTTTTGTAGTGATTTATTGTTTCACTGTTGAATGGATTTAAATAATAATCTACATCAAATTTTACACTTTCACTATTTTCTTTATAATACTTAACTTGACCTAATGCTGAAATTTGAACATGGTCTTTGCAATATTCCTCTGATTTTTCTAATCTTTTATATTCTCTATTTCTGACGATTCTAGGTGCACTATAAATTAATTTTTTATTATTTGCATTGGCCATTGTCATTGCTTGTTCTATAGTGCTTACATCTTCATAATAAATCATATCTATATCTAAGTTTAAGATTGATTTTAGAGCTTCTATATTATTTACTTTTACTCTTATTTTTGACTTATTGTCTGCATTTCTAGAATATATTTTAGGTGAATATTTTATATCGTTGTCTTTATACATTCTTCCCTTAACTGATATTCTCGCATTATCTAATAACTCAATTGCTTCTCTACGCATTTGATTTATTAAACTTATAGGCATACTTACACCCTCATCTAAGTTTATTTTTAATTGGTCAATTTCATAAGGTGTATTACCTAGTTTTTTAATTTGAATTTCTATTTTTTCTTCACTTAAAGCTACTTTTAAAGCTTTTTCTACTAATTTATCACCTTGAACAGTTACTATATTTTCATTTTTATCTATTAATCTAAGTTCTGGATAACTGTCTAATTTAATAGATATTTCAGCATCAATTAGACTTTTAGCAAATTCTTTATCTTGTGTATAAGTTTTTTGAGCTCTATCAATTAAATCAGTATCTGAAGTTTTGAAAACTAGTTGATTCTTTTTAGCTTCTCCTATAAAGTCAAGTTCTATTGTTTCTCCTTTATAACCTATTTGAGTAATATCTTTTCCTTTTATTATTCTTCCGATAGTTCCTCCACCTAAGTTGATTCCATCACCTTTTTTAAGAGTTCCTTCTAGTTTTATTTTTAGTCTTTTCGCTTTTTTATTGTAATCTACTACTTTACCAACATAAAGACCTTGGTTGTTTGGCACATTGCTATTCATAACTTCATCGCCAACTTCACCTAAAATAAGACCTTTTGTGAATTTTCTGTTGAATATAGTATATAAATCTTCCATTGTTTCGTCTGATATATTTACTTTTTTAGTAGTTTCATACTCATCAATAGCATCTCTATAACTTTTTATAACTGTAGCTACATATTCTGGCTTTTTCATTCTACCTTCAATTTTTAAAGATAAAACTCCAGTATCAATTATTTTATCAATTTCTTCAATTGTATTTAAATCTTTTGTACTTAATAGATAGTCTCCATTGTTGTGTATTTCTTCTCCTGTAGATATATCTATCATTGTGTATTTTTGTCTACAAGGTTGAGCACATCTTCCTCTATTTCCTGAGCGGTTTCCGATCATACTACTCATTAAACATCCACCAGAGTAACATACACATAATGCTCCATGAACAAATATTTCTATATCTACATTTGCATTATCACAAATATATTTTATTTCTTCTACTGTAAGCTCTCTCGCTAAAACTACTCTTTTAAATCCGATACTTTCTAAATATTGAACATCTTCAAGTGAGTGAGCAACCATTTGAGTACTTGCATGAAGTTCGAAATCTGGAAGTAACTCATGTATAAGCATTGCTGCTCCAATATCCTGCATTATAATAGCATCTACATCTATGTCATATAAAAATTTAGCATACTCTACAAAGTCTTCAAGCTCATTTTGTTTTATTAATGTATTTGTAGTAACAAAAACTCTTACGTCTCTTATATGAGCATATTTAACTGCTTCTTTTAGCTCTTCTCTATCAAAATTGTTTGCTGAAGCCCTAGCACTAAAATCTTTTCCACCTAGATATACAGCGTTGGCTCCATTTTGTACAGCTGCTTTTAAAGAATCAAATGAACCAACGGGTGCTAATAATTCTATTTCTTTCATAAATTTCTCTCCTATTTATCTATACTTATTTTTATAATTTACAAATATTAAAATTTACATACGATTACTATTATATCATCTTAAGTCAAAAAAAATATAGTTATGTATTTATTATTAGATTAAGATGATTTTCAAATTAATATAATACCAAGTTTTTTATAATATTAAACAGAAAATTCACTTCGTTCATGGCGCCAACGACTTCGTCCGTTGCTTAAAATTCACTTCGTTCATGGCGCCAACGAATCAAAGATTCCGTTGCTTAAAAGTTAATAGGTTGGAAATTATACATTATCCACAAACCAGATAATATATAATTTCCTTATAAAAATAAAAAAGGTTATTGAAGATATATTACTTCAACAACCTTTTTTATTTTTATATTAAAGAGATTCTCCAGCTACTTCTTCTGAGCTTGATCCTTCTTTAATTTGATTTTCTAATTCTGTTAACGCTAATTGCAGATTGAAAGATTTATTTTGCCATTCTGAAGAAAGATTTTCAGCTATTTCAGCCCTTTGTGTCATTTCATTTAATGAGTTTTGTAGGCTTTCTATCTGTGCTTTATAATCTTCTATTTCAGATTTGCTTCCCTCTGAAACATTGCTTAATCCATCAATTTGGTTTTGTTGTTCAGAGACTATATTATTTAATCTTTCTATTTCATGTCTACTATTTAAAAGTTCCATTTCTTTAGTGCTTAATATATTTCTTAATTCCGCTACTTGAGCTTCTATTTCTTCATTTGGTTGCCCTAGTTGCTCTTTTAATTTATCAATTTCGTTTAATAAATCTTCATTTTCACTAGAACATTCAAATAATAAATCTGCTAAGTTTAAAGATGTTAAAATTGATATTTTAAGTGAGCCTAAATTTGGAGCACTTTCTTTTAATTTTTCCATCTCACTATTTACATAATTAGCGATTGTAAGCATTTCTTTTTCGCTTTTTTCGCCAACCATTGTATAATTAGCGCCTTGTATTGTCACTATTACTTTGTTCATTAACTAATTCCCCCTACCAAAAGATGAGTTAGTTTGTTCTTAATTTAGCGTCTAGTTTTGATTCTAACTCACTTAAAATTTTATCATGAACCTTAGCTACATCTTCATCAGTAAGAGTTTTATCTTTGCTTCTATAAGTTATAGAATAAGCAACTGATTTGTATCCATCAGCTATTTGAGATCCTGTATAAACATCGAATAATTTATAGCTTTCAACTAAACCTTGACCATTAGCTTCTATTATTGCTTCTATTTGGCCTACATATACGTCTTTTTTAACTAATAGAGCTATATCTCTAGAAGTTGAAGGGTATTTTGGTAATGGATTGTAGATTATAGTTCTGTTTGAATTATCATATACTAAATCTAAGTCTATTTCACCAAGATAAACTCTTTGTGTTAAGTTATAGTTTTCTATAACTTCTGGATGTGCTTCACCAAATGTTCCAACATATTGTCCTTTATACATTATTGTAGCACATCTACCTGGGTGGAATGTAGAATTATTAGTTTCTGGTACTATTTCATATCCATCGAATCCTATTTCAGAGAATATTTTTTGTATAGAACCTTTTAATACGAAGAAATCTACATCTTTACCATACATACCTATACATAAGTGGTTGTTTTCTATTGGAAGACCTTCTTGTGGAGTAAAAGTATGTCCACATTCGAATACTAAAGCTTGTTCTACTTTTCTTGATGCATTAGTATATAATACATTTAAAGTAGATGGCATCATAGTTGTTCTCATTATTGAAGTGTCTTCACCTAATGGGTTTAATAATTTTATATAATTTCTTTTTGCACTATCAAGTGGTAATTTTATTTTATCTAATGATTTAGGACTTACGAAAGAATAAGTTAATATTTCATATAATCCTATACTTGTTGCTGTATCTTTTATTTTGTCCATGAATTTTTGTTTATCAGTTTTTATACCAGCAGTAACATTTCCTTCTAATTGTGCTGAAGGTATTTTATCAAATCCATAGATTCTAGCTATTTCTTCATAAACATCAGCTTCTTGTTCCATATCTAATCTGAAATCTGGAACTTCTATTTCTATTTCTTCTGCTGATTTTAAGTTGCATTTAAATTCTAAGTCTTCTAATATTTTAACGAATTCATCTAAAGTTATAGGAGCTCCTATGTTTTTGATTATTCTAGATGGATTTACGTTTAATACAACTTTTTCTTGTTTAGTTGGATAATCTTCAGCTATTCCTTTAAGAACACGTCCGCATCCTAACATTTCAACTAATTGACAAGCTCTTTCAACACCTGTTTTTGATGTTTCAACAGCAACACCTTTTTCATATCTTCCTGAAGCTTCTGTTCTAAGTCCTAAAACTTTAGAAGTTCTTCTTATATTTTCTGCGTTGAATGCTGCACCTTCAAATAAAACTGCTGTAGTTTCTTCAGTTATTTCTGAGTTTAAACCACCCATTACACCAGCTAAAGCTATAGATTTTTCTCCATCAGTTATAACTAACATTTGGTCATCTAAAGTTCTTTCTACGTTGTCTAGTGTAGTGAATTTTTCTCCGTTTTCTGCAGTTTTAACTACTATTTTACCAGTTTTAACTTGGTTTAAATCGAAAGCATGTAGTGGTTGACCATATTCAAGCATTACAAAGTTAGTTATATCAACTATGTTGTTTATTGGTCTTACACCAGCTTCTATTAATCTTCTTTGCATCCAGTATGGAGATGGCCCTATTTTAACGTCTTTGATTATTCTAGCTCCATATCTCATACATAATTCTGGATTTTCTACTTTAACATCGAAGTCTATTTCTTCGTCACATTCTTTTACTTCTATTTGTGGGTATTTTGTTTTTTTGCCTATAGTTACAGCTGCTTCTCTAGCTATACCTATCATAGATCTACAGTCAGGTCTATTAGCAGTTAATTCGAAATCTATAACTGCATCGTATAAACCTAATGCTTCTTTTATGTCTTTTCCGATTTCCATTCCATCGAAATCATTTAGTAAGTATATACCGTCTTTACTTTTGTCATCTACGTAGAATTCGTTTATTCCTAATTCATTAGCAGAACACATCATACCTTCTGATAATTCTCCTCTTAATTTAGAAGATTTTATCTTGATTCCGCCTGGTAATTTAGCTTTATCTAAAGCTACTGGAACTATGTCACCTTCGCTTACATTTTTAGCTCCTGTACATATTTGTACAGTTTTTCCGTTTCCAACTTCAACTTGGCAAACTACTAATTTTTCAGCATTTGGATGTGGTGCTATTTCTAAGATTTTACCAACTACTACATTTTCTATTCCTTCTCCGAAAAATTCTACAGTTTCAGTTTTTGTTCCTGTCATTGTCATCATGTCAGCGAACTCAACTGTATCTATATCTATATCAACGTAATCTTTAAGCCATTTTACAGGTACTAACATATCTATATTTTCCTCCTATTTTAAATTAAGTATTTAAATTTTTCCGTTTATCAAATCAAATTCTTTAGTTTTAGAATTTTAAAAATATAATTTCTTATAATTTATAAATTTATGTAAACTCAAAGTTTAATTAAAATTGTTCTAAAAATCTTATATCATTTTCAACTAAAAGTCTTATATCGTCTATTTCGTATTTAAGCATTGCAAGTCTTTCAACACCCATACCGAAAGCAAATCCAGAATAAACTTCAGGGTCTATACCACAGTTTCTAAGTACGTTTGGATGTACCATACCTGAACCAAGTATTTCTATCCAACCTTCACCTTTACACATTGAGCATCCTTCTCCACCACATTTGAAGCAAGTAACGTCTATCTCTGCACTTGGTTCTGTGAATGGGAAGTTGTGTGGTCTGAATTTAGTTTTAGTTTCTTCACCGAATAATTTCTTAACGAACATTTCAACAGTTCCTTTGAATTGAGCCATTGTTACATCTTTACCAACAACTAATCCTTCTATTTGATGGAACATTGGTGAATGTGTCGCATCTAATGAGTCATTTCTGAAACATCTACCTGGAGAAACTATTTTTATTGGTAACTCTTGACTTCTCATTGTTCTAACTTGAACTGGAGATGTTTGAGTTCTAAGTAATAAGTTTTCGTTAAAGTAGAATGTATCTGACATATCTCTTGATGGATGGTCTTTTGGTGCATTTAATGCATCGAAGTTATTTTCTACTGTTTCAACTTCTGGACCTTCAACAACTGAGAATCCAAGTCCCATAAATATTTCTGAAACTTCATCTATTATTTGAGTTATTGGATGTTTTTTACCAACATTAAAAACTTTTCCTGGCATAGTTACATCTATAACTTCTGATTGTAATTTAGCTTCTTGTTCTATTTTTTTAAGATTAGCTCTCTTTTCGTTTATTTTTGTTTCGATTAACTCTCTTACTTCGTTGGCAACTTTACCCATAACTGGTCTTTCTTCAGCAGATAATTTACCCATACCTTTTAATAATTTAGTTAATTCACCTTTTTTACCTGAATATTTTACTTTTATGCTATCTAATTCATCCATAGCAGAAACAGCTTGTATCTCTTCTAAAGCAGCTTCTTTTAATTTAAGTAATTGTTCTTTCACGTTATTTCACCCTTTCTTTAATTTTTTATTAAAATTCTAATTATTTTTCTAATTAAAAAAAGCTTTCATCCCAGCTAGGGACGAAAGCTATTATTCGCGGTACCACCCTAGTAGTTTATAAATACATAATTTATAAACCACTCGAAGAAACTTAACGCGTTTCAAACGCCAAAGCCTACTATAGTTTCAGCCTTGATACTCCAGAGTGAACTTCTTTTAAACTATCTATATAATACTTCCAGCCTTGGTATTACTCTCTGTTATAGAGTTATTTAAAATACTTTTCTCTTTCATCGTAAATTATATTTAATACATATTCGACTAATTGCGCCTGTATTTTTGTATACGCAAATAATTATAACATATGTAATTTTGCCTTTCAACAATTAGGATAAATATTTTTTAATCTCATACATAAGCACAGCTGCACTAATTGCTGCGTTTAAAGATTCTGCATTTCCGTAAATAGGTATCTTAACTAGTTTGTCTGACTGCGCAATTAATTCATCATTAATTCCATTTGCTTCATTACCTATTACTAAGGCAATTTTACCGTCGTATGTAGTTTCGTGATAGTAATTGTCAGTTTGTAAATAGCTTGATACTATGTTAAAATCATTTGATTTTAAGAAGTTTACTGCATCATCTTGAGTTGCATGTATTATATTCATATCAAATATAGAACCCATAGTTGATCTTATTACTTTTGGATTGTATATATCTACACAGCCTTTTAGAAGGATAACTGCATCTACACCTGCACTATCGGCTGTTCTTATTATTGTTCCCATATTTCCAGGGTCTTGTATTCTATCCAAAATTAATACAAACTTATCGTCTTGGTTAATATTATTGACTAAATCTCTTTCTTTATACTCTAATACAGCTAAAATTCCTTGTGTATTTTCAGTATCTACCATCTCTGAGAATATTTTATTTAAAGTTTTATATACTTTTATTCCTTTGTTTTCTAGTTCTATTAAGAAGTCTCTATGCTCTTGTTTTTTCTCGAAATCTTCATTTATAAAAACATATTCTAATTTTGCATCACACTCTAATGCTAAAGTTAAAATTCTGTATCCTTCTATTATAAATTTTTTTTCTTTATTTCTACCTTTAGTTTTTAATAAAGACTTTGTATATTTAATTTTGTCATTGTCCTTACTCTTAATTATGTTAATCATCTTTTTCTCCTAGTTAAAATTTAATCATGTAAAATTATATCACTTATTTTATCTGTATTTCCGATAATAATTAAAATATTTTTCTCTTGCATTTTATAGTTTGGAGAAGGCATAACTTTTAGTCCGCTTGTAGTTTTTACTGCCAATACAGTAATATCATATTTTGCTCTTAGATTTAACTCTATTATTGTTTTACCAACCCAATTTGTCGGTGTAACAATTTCCATAATTGAGTATTCTGGGTCTAGGTTAATTTGGTCTAAGATATTTTCTGATGCTAAATTATAAGCAAGTCTAATACCCATATCTCTTTCTGGGAATACTACTTTGTCTGCTCCAATTTTATATAATACCTTTGCTTGTAACTCGTCTTTTGCTTTACAAACAATTTTAGGTACGCCCATCTCTTTAGCCATTATTGTTGCCATTATAGATGCTCTTATATCCGAACTTATTGCAACTATTACGACATCAAAATTGCCTAATCCAATACTTTTTAGATCTCTCTCTTCTGTAACATCTACTATTGCTGTATGCGTAACTTGTTCAGCTATATTTTCAATAGAATCCTCATCTTTATCTATAACCATTACTTCATTTCCTAATTGGCACATCTTTTTAGCTACAGATGAGCCAAATCTACCACATCCGATAACAATATATTGTTTATCTTTGCCCTTACTATTAAAAAATGTTCTTTTCATATATCAATACCTCTTATTTTCTATTAACCTATTATTATTTTTCCTTTTGGTCTTTTTATGTTTTTATCTTTTTTAACTATATTAATTGATAGTATTGCTGTAAATATAGTTAATGAACCTACTCTTCCTAGGAACATCAATATCATTATTATAAACTTTCCTATTGTATTTAAATTTGGACTTCCGCCTATACTCAGACCGACTGTCGCATATGCTGATATCACTTCAAATACACATTCTATAAGTGAGAACTGAGGATTAGTTATTGATAAAGCTAATGTACCAACTATAAATATAAAAATTGCTATAAAGAATATAACTATAGCTTTTTTAATCGCTTCAGAACTTATACTTCTCTCAAATATATGTATTTCATCTTTCCCACATAAGAAATCTTTAACTGTTAAAAATAGTATAGCTACTGTAGTCGTTTTGATTCCACCACCTGTAGAAGCTGGTGATGCTCCAATTAACATAAGCATTACCATTAAAAATATTGTTGGCTCTTTTGTTAAACCAAGGTCTATACTGTTAAATCCAGCTGTTCTAAGTGTTGATGTTTGGAATATAGAAGAAAGTACTTTTCCCTTCATATTCATATTTCCTAAAGTATCTGGGTTGTTATATTCTACTCCAAGTATAAAAACAAATCCTATAAGTAATAGTATTGCTGTTGATACGATAACAAGTTTTGAATGAACATTTAATTTAGAAAATCTTTTATTTTTTAGTACATCTAATATGACAGGATATCCCAATCCCCCAAGTATTATAAGTAACGATACAGTTATCATAATAAATGAATTATCATAAAATGATGTTAATGATGAAAACTCCCCACTTATAGAACCCATTAAATCAAAACCAGCATTACAAAATGCAGAAATTGAATGGAAAAATCCATATGCTAATCCAGTAATAATACCAAATTTAGGGATAAAACTTATAGATAATAAAATTCCCCCAATACATTCAATCGCTAATACCATTAGTATTATTTTTCTAGTTAAACTTACAATTCCAGATAAATCAATTTGATTTAGAGATTCTTGTATTAACAATCTCTCTTTTAAGTTTATTTTTTTACCTCTTATTAAAGAAATCATTGTTGCAATAGTCATAAATCCTAAACCACCGATTTGAATAAGTGATATAATTACAACCTTTCCAAATAAACTCCAGTGTGTAGCTGTATCAAATACGACCAATCCTGTGACACACACTGCTGATGTAGCAGTAAACAGTGAATCTACAAAATTAGTTCCTTGACCGCTTTGACTTGAAATTGGTAAAGATAATATTGCTGCTCCTAATAATATTATAAATAAAAATCCCGCAGTAATAATTTGAACCGAACTCCACTTTTCAAGAAATCTAATATTCTTATGCATGATTCTCAACTCAAAAATTTCCTCCTTTTGTTTATTAAAATAAATCAAGTTATATAATAAATTATTATATGATAAATCTCATATTTTAACAATAATCCACACTATAAAACAATTTATATTGTATTAAATTTTAATTTATTTTTATCATTTTGAATGAATTTAATGCTAATGTGACTTTTTTATTTGAATTATTTTTAAAGTTTTAAATTTAAAATCAAATATTACTCATAACTTAGATAATATATAATTTTCATACAATAAAAAAAAGCGAACTCTAATGAGTTCGCTTTTATCTATAATTAAGCTAATTTAGCTTTAGCTACTTCTACTAATTGAGCAAATCCAGCTGGATCTTGTATAGCCATTTCAGATAACATTTTTCTGTTAACTTCAACACCTGCTAATTTTAATCCATTCATTAATCTTGAATAAGATATACCATTCATTCTAGCAGCTGCATTTATTCTTTGTATCCAAAGTTTTCTGAAGTCTCTTTTCTTTAATTTTCTTCCTATATATGCATTTTTTAATGCTTTCATTACGAAAGTATTTGCTGGTCTATATAATTTGCTTCTAGATCCTCTGTATCCTTTTGCAAGTTTTAACACTTTTTTATGTTTTTTACGAGCGTTCATTGCGCCTTTAACTCTTGCCATGTCGATGACCTCCTTATGTTTTTCGATTATTTTTTATTTTGTGTTTTTTTGTACTAATCCGTTCTGATTAGTTTATCTTTATTAATTAATTCTAATTAATATGGTAATAATTGAGCTATTCTTTTAGCATCTCCATCGCTAACTATAGCAGATTTTCTTAAGTTCATTTTAGTTTTTGGAGATTTTTTAGTTAATATATGACTTTTGTAAGCTTTATTTCTTTTTAATTTTCCGCTTCCTGTTTTTCTAAGTCTTTTTGCAGCTCCTCTATGAGTTTTCATTTTTGGCATGATAACTTCCTCCTCTCAGTTAATCGTCAATAAAATCTATTTATCTTATCTGTTTATTTTTTTGGATCTATAATTACAACCATGTTATTCCCTTCAAAAGCAGGGGCTTTCACTGGTTCACCAAACTCTTTAACAATTTCTATGAATTTAAGCATTACTTCTTTACCAATGTCTTTATGTCCTAATTCTCTACCTCTAAAACGAAGTTCTACTTTTACCTTGTCGCCTTTTTTAAGGAATTTAATAGCATTATTCGCTTTAGTATTTAAGTCGTTTGATTCAATACCTGGTCTTAATCTTATTTCCTTAACAGCTATTGTTTTTTGTTTTTTCTTAGCTTCTTTTTCTTTTCTAGCTTGTTCGTATTTATATTTACCATAGTCCATAATTTTACAAACTGGTGGTTTAGCATTAGGAGAAATTTTAACTAAATCTAAATTTTTTCCGTTTGCTATTATTTGAGCTTCTCTGGCAGACATTATTCCAAGTTGTTCTCCAGTTTCAGAGATTATTCTTAACTCTTTATCTCTTATTTGATCATTGATTGATAATTCTTTGCTAATTGTAGGACACCTCCAAATTATTATATTAAATATAAAATAAAAAGCGAATGAGAATTCATCCGCTATAAGTCATCAAAATTATACTATCTTAATGATAGTCTATACTTATATTTACCTTACTAACTCTAGTTGCAAGGTGAGAATGAAATTCTTCTTATTTTCTTTTGTTATCTTGTTACCGTATCAATTATACAACTTTAATGATGCGGTGTCAACTGTTTTTTAACTTCTAATTTTTGTCGTACAATATATAATATGCTAATTTTTAAATTATGCAATCATATTTTTATAAGTTTTGCTCTTTTTTTATTATAACTTATTATTCATTAAATTTCACGTTTTAAATATTTCCAATATAAAACCTTTCTTATTTTTATACTAGATTTTAATTGTAGTATTTCATTATTTTAGAATAATAAAATGTCAGCTGGTTATACTTACTGTAAGACATCTTAGTTTACATAGTTTAATTTTGTTGTAAAATCATAATAAAACTTCACATCATTGGAAAAAATAATATAAAGGAAAATTCTATTACCTGAGGTGCAAGATATGAACTTACTTAATAATTTTTTTAAAAAACTAAATAATCCTGTTCCTGCTTTTGTTCACACTAAACTCGAAAAAGAGAATAATACTGAACCTTCACTGAGCACAAAACCTAAAACAACATTTAGAGATGTTGCCGGACTCGAAGAAATAAAAGAAGAACTATTTGAAGTAGTAGATTTCATGAAATTCCCAGAAAAATATCAAAAAATGGGCGCTAAAGTTCCCAAAGGGATTTTATTTTACGGTCCACCTGGAACAGGTAAAACGCTTTTAGCATGTGCCGTTGCAGGAGAAACAAACGCATCATTCTTTAATGTTACAGGTTCTGAATTTGTTGAAAAATACGTAGGCGTAGGAGCTAAAAGAGTTAGAACTTTATTTGAAAAAGCGAGAAAAGAAGCCCCAAGTATCATATTTATTGACGAAATTGATGCTATAGGAGCAAAACGTCACCTAGAAAGCAATAACGAAAAAGACCAAACTCTTAATCAACTTTTAGTTGAAATGGATGGATTCAATAAGGATTCAAACATTATCATAATAGGTGCAACTAATAGACTTGACCTTCTAGATGATGCCCTTTTAAGACCAGGAAGATTTGATAGACACATTCATATTAGTGCTCCAAATGTGCGTACTAGATATGAAATTTTAAAAGTTCATACTAATAATAAACCATTAGATAAATCAGTAGATTTAGATTTATTAGCTAAAAAAACACATGGATTTAATGGTGCCCATCTAGCCAACATAGCTAATGAAGCTGCAATATATGCTGTTAGAGATGCTAGCGAAGTTGTAACTTCGGAACACTTCGATAAAGCTCTTGAAAGAGTTATCGCAGGTGTCGAGTGTAAAAGTTCCGCCCTAATCGAAAAAGAAAAAGAAATTGTTTCTTATCATGAGGCTGGACATGCATTAGTTAGCAATATCTTAAATTTATGCAAAATCCAAAAAATATCTATAGTCCCTAGAGGTGAAGCATTGGGTTATGTTCTTCAACTCCCAGACGAAGATAGATATATTTACACAAAAACAGAACTAATATCAAAAATACAAATACTATTAGCTGGAAAAGCAGCCGAAGAATTAATATTTAACCATCAATCAACTGGTGCCAAAGACGACTTACAAAAAGTAACAGACATAGCAACTAACATGGTATGTGATTATGGTATGAGCAAATTAGGTTTAATAACTATTGATAAAAATACTAAGAATTTTTTATCGGAACCTATCCAAAAAGAAATAAACAACATTGTAAATACATGTTATGAAAATACACTAAAAATTCTTAGAGAAAATATCAATGATTTACATATAGTTTCAAAATTCCTATTTGAAAATGAAACTATGACTTGTGACCAATTAGAAGATCTCATTAGAAAAGAAGCAGCCAATTAAAATTATTCTATAAAAAGTCCTATAAATTTAGGACTTTTTATATGTTTATGTTTTTTTAAGTTGCCTTAACTTAATTTATTCCCTACTATAAAGTTATAAAATAAATCAAAACTTTAAAATTGTTATAATTTCTTATGAATCAACTTTTGATAAATAAAAATAATAAATTATAAAAATAAAGTTTTAATAGTAAGTTTAATTTTGTAGTCTAGGAGGATAAATCATGGAAAATGTTCAACAAAACCCATTAGGTACAGATTCTATACCAAAATTAATGTTTAAATTTTCTGTGCCAAGTATTATAGC
This sequence comes from Clostridium sp. 2218st1_F5_2218SCRN_220325, assembly GCF_039062665.1. Lineage (NCBI taxonomy): Bacteria > Bacillati > Bacillota > Clostridia > Eubacteriales > Clostridiaceae > Clostridium > Clostridium sp. 2218st1_F5_2218SCRN_220325. The sequence goes on from NZ_JBCLNH010000003.1 coordinate 40,888, forward strand.
TATGATAGTTGGAGCATTATACAATATTGTAGACCAGTTATTTATCGGTCAGGCAGTAGGAACTCTCGGCAATGCTGCAACAAATATTGCCTTCCCTCTTTCCACATCATGCATAGCTGTATCATTATTATTCGGAATTGGTGCAGCATCGTGTTTCAATTTAAGTATGGGGCGTGGTGAAAAAGAAAAATCACCATTTTATATAGGAAATGCGATTATTATGTTATTTTCATCTGGTGTAATATTATTTATAATTACGCAACTATTTTTAACACAGATACTAAAAGCTTGTGGTTCTCCTAATGATGTACTTCCATATGCTCAAACTTATGTGAGAATTACCTCATTTGGTTTCCCATTTTTAATTTTATCTGTAGGTGGAGGTCATATAATTCGTGCTGATGGCAGTCCCAAAATATCAATGTTCTGTAATATATTAGGAGCAGTTATTAATGTTATTTTAGACGCTATCTTTATATTTGGATTTAATATGGGAATGGCTGGTGCAGCCTATGCTACTATAATAGGTCAAATTGCATCTACTGTTGTTGTTATCATTTATATGAAAAACTTTAAAACAGTCCCTCTTTTGGCAAAACATTTCAAATTAAATATAAATTATATAAAAGAGGTTGCTTCTATAGGTATGGCATCTGGTATAAATCAACTTTCTATGATGATTGTTCAAATTATTTTAAATAATTCACTTAGATATTATGGTGGTTTATCAATATATGGAGAGGCAATTCCCATTGCATGTGCAGGAATCACAATGAAAGTTTCACAACTATTCTTCTCAGTTGTAATCGGTCTTAGCCAAGGAAGTCAACCAATTGAAAGTTTTAACTATGGAGCTAAAAAATATCACAGAGTTAAATACACTTATATATTAGCAAACAAAGCAGGTGCGATTATATCAATTATTGCATTTATATCATTTCAACTATTCCCTATGGAAATTATATCTTTATTTGGTTCTGGGACAGAAGAATATTATCAATTTGCAACAAAGTTTTTCCGTATATTCTTATTCTTTATATGTATAAACTTTATACAACCTATTACATCGACATTTTTTACTTCTATCGGAAAACCTATAAAAGGTATATTTTTATCTTTAACTAGACAAATAATTTATTTACTTCCTTTAATAATTATACTACCTCTATTCTTTGGTATTGATGGTATAATTTTTGCTGACCCGGCTGCTGATTTGATTGCAGCAATAACATGTTTAATCACTATAAGTATAGAATTTAAAAATATGAAGCAATTGGAGTTAGTAGAAGAACATCAAAATATACATTTATAATAAAAAAACTATTTTTAACTTTAAATTATTATCTTTAAGTTAAAAATAGTTTTTATTAATTCTTAATTTTCCATTGTAATAAATAATTATCATTTATATTTTAAACATTTACATAATGTCTTCCCTTAGGAATTATAAATGGTGAGTGAGATACTGGATCTTTAATAACCTCACAATCTAGTCCAAATACATCATTTATTAATTCTGATGTTATAATGTCTTCTGGGCTTCCCTGTGACACTAATTTCCCTTTACGAAGAGCAAATATATAATCTGCATATCTTGCTGATAAATTTATATCATGAAGTACCATCACTATTGTAGTCCCTCTTTTTCGATTTAAATCAGTTAATAAATCTAATATTTCTACTTGATATGCTATATCTAAATAAGTTGTAGGTTCATCTAATAAAAGTATATCTGTTTGTTGTGCAAGAGCCATAGCAATCCATACTCGTTGACGCTGACCACCCGATAGTTCATCAATACACCTATTCGCTAATTCCGAAATTCCCATTATTTCAAGTGCCTCTTCCACAGCTTCAAAATCTTCTTTATTTAAGCTACTAAATAAGTTTTGATAAGGGAATCTTCCTCTTGATACTAAATCCCAAACAGTTATACCTTCTGGTACTACTGGTGATTGTGGTAATAATCCTAAAATTTGTGCCAGCTTTTTAGATGGCATTGTTGTAATTTTCTTTCCATCAATAACAATATCACCTGATAATGGCTTTATTAATCTAGCCATTGTCTTTAATAAAGTTGATTTACCACATCCATTAGAGCCTATTATTACACTAACTTTATTACTAGGCACACTTAAATCTATACCATCTATTATAATTTTTTTATCATATCCAGTTACTATATTTTTAGCTTCAAATGTGTGTTGATTTTTATTCATCATTATTCTCCTCTTCTATTTATACATATTAATAAAAATAACATGTATGGTGCCCCTAAAATCCCAGTAATAACACCTACTGGAAATCTTGTACTAAATACATATTGTCCAATCATATCTGAACTAAGTACTAATAATGCACCTACAAGACCTGATGCTAGTACATTTGACGACCCACGCCCAACAATTTTTGATGCTATTGGTCCAGCTAAAAATGCAACAAATGCTATTGGTCCCGTAGTAGATGTTGCAAATGCTATTAAAAATACAGCACTTAAAATTAAAATAATTCTCACTAGATTTAGTCTTATACCAAGTGTCGTTGCAAATTCATCTCCTAATTCTAGTACTTGAAGATATTTTGTAAATAGTAAACTTATTATTCCAAATACCATTACAACTATAAATAATGTTGGAATGCATTTCATTGTCATACCATTTAAACTTCCACTTAACCATCTCATTACTCCTGGAACATCATATTGACTTGCCTTAAGCAATAAAAAAGAAATTGCGGCTTGAAGCATAGCTTGTATTCCTATACCGATTAATATCAATCTACTTCCTGAAAAGCTTATATCTTTAGATAGTAAATATATAAGCATTGATACTAAAAGTCCTGATATAACCGAAATTATCGAAACAGCCGGTCCACTCAATCCAAGCACCAATATGCAAAAAACTGCTGCCACACTAGACCCTGATGTTACTCCTATTATATCTGGGCTTGCTAGAGGATTTCTAAGCATTGTTTGAAATGTGTTTCCTGCAATCCCAAATGCTATTCCAACCAATAACCCACTAAGCATTCTTGGTAGACGTAATGTAGCTATCGCAAAAGTAGCACCTTGAATATTTTCTCCTCTTAATACTCTTATAACCACATCTAATGAATAATTTGTATTTCCATATAAAAGCATCATTATGCAAATACATAATACTATTGCAATAAGTGAAACATTAGCTATAACAGCACGAGCCCTTCTTTTATAGTAAGCATGTTTTATAATGATACTATTATTTGTACTTCGCATTATCATATACTTTTCACCTTCGCTTTCCTAGCAATTATAATAAGTATTGGTGCACCTAAAAATGCTGTTATAATTCCAACTTCTAATTCGCTCGGTGACCCAATTATTCTTCCTAAAACATCTGATATCATCAAAAGGATTGCCCCACCTATAGCAGACATTGGTATTAAATTTTTCATATCCGATCCTAAAATAAGACGTACAATATGAGGTATCATTAATCCTATAAAACCTATAGGTCCAGCTATTGCTGTCGTAGCTCCACATAATATTACACCAGCTATTGCACACATAATTCTTACTAATCCTGTATTTACTCCAAGACCTGTAGCTACTTCATCACCTAAGGCTAATGCATTTAATGCATGCATAAATATAACACTTATAATTAATCCGACTATAATAAATGGCAATACTGATTTTATACCTTCCCACGTTGCTCCACTTAAACTACCTACTTGCCAAAATCTATATGCATCCATAACATCTGCGCGTGGAAGAATTATTAAACTAACTAAAGATGATAGTATTGCACTAATTGAGGCACCAGCTAAAGCAAGTTTTATTGGAGTAATTCCTCCTGGTCCAATTGAAGCTATACCATATACACAAAACGATGTAAGGGCTGCCCCTATAAGTGCAAACCATATATATCCACTAGCTGTACTCAAATTAAAAAATGTAATCCCAACAACAACAAATAAAGATGCTCCTGTATTTACTCCTAAAATACTTGGATCAGCTATTGGATTACGTGTAATTGATTGCATAAGCAAGCCTGATATTCCAAGTGAAGCTCCTGCAATAAGTGCAAATACTGTTCTTGGTATACGTTCTCGAACTACTAATGCATTAAGTGACATATTGTCGCTTTGAGTTAATGCACTAATCACTTCATCAAAACCAATATATCTAGAGCCCCACGCTAGTGAGGCCAAGATACATATTCCAAGAATAATAAAACCACCTATGTATATTCCTATCATTTTTGATAATTTCATATTTATCTTGTATACTATCATCTAATTATTTTACTTTAGATGCAGCATCTCCTATTACTTTTAAATATTCATCTATTTTAGCTGGTATAGATAATGCACTAGGAGTACAAGATGCTGCTAATGCTGAACCATCTTCTATAACAGCAACTGATCCGTTTGCAATTGCAGGAACTTTACTTAATAAAGTATCATCTTGTAAAGATTTTAATAATCCATCATTTCCGTAACAAACTATAATATCTGCATCTTCTAATATATCTATATTTTCTGAACTTATTTCAACATAGAAACTATTTGATCCTTCAGCTAACTTAGATATACTTTCTGGAAATTCTAATCCTAAATCTGTTAAATACGCTACACGAGGGTCTGATGGTAAATATATATAAAATTTACCTAAGTCAGATGGATTAAAGTAGCAAAATACTGCTTTCTTTCCTTTTATATCTTTGTATTCACTTGTTTTTTCTTTTATTAATGTTTCTAATTCTTTAACTAATGCTTCACCTTCATCTTTCTTACCAATTGCAGTAGCATTAATATTTATTTGATCTCTCCATAAAGTTTGCCATGCCTCTGTTGGATATGCAACAACTGGAGCTATTTGACTTAATAAATCATATTCTTCTTGTGTTATTCCAGAATAAGCAGCTAGTATGACATCTGGATTTGAGTCACTAATAGCTTCATAATCTATTCCATCCACATCGTTAAATACAACAGGTTTATCTACACCTAATTCATTATATTTCTCTCCTGTCCATGGTAATAAACCATTTTCTTCCGTCTCACCATAATTTGCTTTAGATACTCCCACTGGTGTAATACCTAAGGCTAGCGGAACATCTTGATTTCCCCAAGATATTGTTGCAATATTTTTAGGCTCACTCTCTATTATAGTTTCGCCATATGCATGTTTTATCTTTATTGGATAAGATGCAGAAGTTGTCTCCTGCACATCACTCTTTTTACTATCATCCTTACTTTGAGTATTTGTACTTGAACACCCTGTTGTAATAAGTAGGGCACAAGACATTACAATTGCACATAATTTTTTTAACTTCATAACTTCCTCCTATATATTTACAATATTTAAATTTAAATTTAAACTTGAACATGATATCAATATTCTTTAATAATTGATAACAATATTCATAAATCGCCAGTTATCATTATAATGTTTTTATATATTTTTGTAAATATAATTATAATTTTTTTTAATTTTATATTTTATACCATAATAATTATCAAATTTTAATGCGATATAAATAATACTTCAAATAACATTTAAATTTTTACATATACAAAAAAACATCCTTATCATTGTATCTTAAAACAATAATAAGGATGTTTTTATTTAATATAATATTTTATTTTTATTAGTCTTGGATTACGTTAACTTTATCTTCTACTTCTTTACATACCATAGCAACAAATTCGTCTACTGATAAGCTACCCATTTCACCTTTATCTCTTGATCTAACTGAAACAGCATTTCCTTCAACTTCTTTTTCACCTACAACTAACATGTAAGGAACTTTTTCTAATTGTGCTTCTCTTATTTTGAAGCCCATTTTTTCCGCTCTGTCATCTATTTCAACTCTTAAACCTTTAGCAAATAAAGCATCTTTAACTGCTTTAGCATAATCGTTGTATTTATCAGATATAGGAAGTATTTTAACTTGAGTTGGAGCTATCCAAACTGGGAATTTACCAGCATAATGCTCTATTAATATTCCTATAAATCTTTCTATACTACCTAATAAAACTCTGTGTATCATAACTGGTCTATGTTTTTCACCATCTTGTCCTATATAAGTAGCATCAAATCTTTGTGGTAATTGCATATCTAATTGTATAGTACCACATTGCCATGTTCTACCTAAGCAATCTCTTAAGTGGAAGTCTATTTTTGGTCCATAGAATGCTCCATCACCTTCATTTATTTCATAAGCTAAACCTAATTCTTCTAAAGCTTCTCTTAAACCATTTTCAGCTATTTCCCACTCTTCATCAGTACCCATAGAATCTTCTGGTCTAGTAGATAACTCTATTCCATATTGGAATCCGAATACCTTGTATACGCTGTCTATAAGTCTAACTACGTCTTTTATTTCGTCTTTTATTTGTTCTGGTAACATGAATATATGCGCATCATCTTGAGTGAATGCTCTAACTCTCATAAGACCATGTAAAGCACCTGATAATTCATGTCTGTGAACTCTACCAAGCTCAGCAACTCTCATAGGGAAATCTCTATAAGAATGTGGTTTTGATTTGTAATATAACATTCCACCTGGGCAGTTCATTGGTTTTATAGCGAAATCTTGGTCGTCTATTTTAACAGTATACATATTTTCTTTGTAGTGATACCAGTGTCCTGAAGTTTCCCATAAATGTCTGTTTAATATTATTGGAGTTTCTATTTCAACATAGTTATCTTCTCTATGTACTTCTCTCCAGAATTCTAATAATGCATTTTTAAGTTGCATACCTTTAGGCATGAATAATGGGAATCCTGGTCCTTCTTCTGGTATGAAGAATAAATCTAATTCTTTACCTAATTTTCTGTGGTCTCTTTTCTTAGCTTCTTCCATTAAGTGTAAGTATGCTTCTAAATCTTTATTTTTTTCGAATGAAGTTCCGTATATTCTTTGAAGCATTTTATTTTTTTCATCTCCACGCCAGTAAGCACCTGCAACACTTAATAATTTTACAGCTTTAACTTTTTTAGTTGATGGAAGATGTGGCCCTCTACATAAGTCAGCGAAATCACCTTGTTTGTAGAATGATATTACTTCACCTTCTGGTAATTCTTCTATTAATTCAACTTTGTAGTCTTCTCCATTTTCTTTAGCCCATTTTAAAGCTTCTTCTTTTGGAAGTTCATATCTTTCTATTTTTAAATCTTCTTTAGCTATTTTTTTCATTTCAGCTTCTATTTTAGCTAATTCTTCTTCTGTTATTCTATGATCTAAATCTATATCATAGTAGAATCCATTTTCTATACTTGGCCCTATAGCAAGTTTAACTCCTGGATATAATCTTTTTAAAGCTTGTGCTAACATATGAGCTGATGTATGTCTGAATACGTCTTTTCCTTCTTCATCATCAAATTTGTATAAGTTTAATTCACAATCTTCACTTACTACGTAGTCAAGACCTACAGTTTGTCCGTTAACTGAAGCTGCAACAACAGCTCTAGCTAAACCTTCACTGATTGATTTTGCTATATCTAATACTGATATTTTGCCTTCGAATTCTTTAATTGAACCGTCTTTTAATGTAACTTTAATCATTTTTTTCCTCCTGTATTTTTTCTAATAAATTTTAAATTTATAATTACTCTAACTAAATCAAGAAAATATATTCTTTGATTCCATTATTTAGATTTCATATAAATAATAAAAAAACTCGTCCCAGAAAGTTGGGACGAGTACGATATCGTGGTTCCACCCAAGTTGATTTATTTAATGAAAATAAATCCTCTTGATGACTATAAGGTTGTCAACCGAACACTTTCACACTATGTGCTAATAAGTTCCGCTCCGAGGTAGTTTTTCAACAAGTTTATTTTATAAGGCTTTCAGCCGGTGACCTTACTCTCTAGTAAAATAAATTCTTATTTACTTGTCCTCTTCATAGCGATTATATTTTAATTATTAACTATTATGATTTAGATTATAACAGATACTTAAAAATCATTCAATAATAATATTCAACAAAATTTTTATAAGACTTTATAATTATGATAGTTTTTTAAATTTATAAGCTAAATTAATTTCTATTAATAATTTTTACGTTGTCTTCGAATATTATCTTTATATTTTCTATTATTTCCTTTGAAGTATCATTTTTTAAATCATCTATTATTTCTATTTTTTTAGGGCATAAAGCTAATAATACACTTATTAGACAGTCTTCGTAGTTTAGATCTTCCTTCATAATCATGCTCATCATTTCTTCGCTTTCTTTATTGTTTATTTCGATTCCATTTCTGTCAAAAAACCTAAAGCTGCTATCTTTCATTATATGTATTATTAATAAATCAATTTTATGTTCTTGTGATTCTATAAAATATTTTAAAGTGTTTATAAATTGATTTTTATCTCTCTTTATTAAATATTCTTCAAGTGCTATATCACTTATTATAGATATATACACCATAAAATCTCTCATTCTAAACCTAAAAAAACCGTCTATATTTAACACCTTTTCTGATTCTATAAATTCAACTAATTTATTGTAAATCGTATTTATTATAAATGGTTCTTTTTTATCAAGGAGACATTTAGCTTCTCGATATATTTCCTCCTTTTCTTCATTATTTAAATTTCTGTAGTTATTCCATATGTATTCTTTTAAATTTTTATCCTTTAAGATAATTAATATTAGTTCTATTACCCCATTAATTGCTTCTTCTTTATGTTCCTCATTTTCCATATCAATATCTACACATAAATCTCTTAAATGCTCATTACATATAATATATTTATTACAATTATTTTTCATAAATAAATTAACCATATAATCATGCTGTGGTAAATAACTTATATGTATCATATTATTAGTCAATATAATCGTTCCCTTCCGTCAAATCAGAAAAGTAGTTTAAATATATCTATATAGTATTATGTCTATTTTTTATTTTTTAATTCACATTTTGGATATATTGGTTAAATTAAATTGATAACTTTATAGAATAAAAAAAGCTGTAGATTAATTTAAAATCTACAGCTTTTTTTATAATTTAATTTTTATTATCTTTCACCTTTTTTGTATGGATTACCTAAAGCAGCCGGAGCTTTAGATGTTCTAACAAATAATACTAACATTACTAATGTTACTATATAAGGTAACATTGATAATAAGTTTTCGTTTATAGTTATTCCTAATGATGGATTTCCTAAATAAACTGTAAGTCCTGTTGAGAAACCGAATAATAGACAAGCCGCTCCTGCCCATTGTGGTCTCCATTTACCGAATATAACAGCTGCTAAAGCTATATACCCTTGTCCTGATATTAAAGCTGGTCTGAATGTTGAAACTATAGCTAAACTCATAGAAGCTCCACCTATACCTGCTAATATACCTGAAAGTATAACACTTGTATATCTAACTCTTGATACATTTATACCTAAAGTATCTGCTGCACCTGGATGCTCACCAACAGCTCTTACTCTAAGACCGAACTTAGTTTTATATAATACAAACCAAACTACAACTATCATTGCTAATGCTATATATGTTGTAGCATAAGTATTGAATATAGTATCTAATATGCTTCCTGATTCAAATACACCATTTAAAGGTCTTGGAATTTTATTTTCCATTGGTATAGTTGGTGTTGTAACTGAACCATTGAATAATATTTTAGATGTAAATAATGCAACCCCTGGAGCTAATAAGTTTATTGCAACCCCAGATATTGTGTGGTCTGCATTGAAACTAATAGTTGCTATACCGTGAATTAAGGCGAATATACCACCTGCTATACCAGCACATAATAAACCAATCCATGGATTACCTGTTAGGTATCCTGCTGTAGCTCCGACAAAAGCTCCTATTGTCATCATCCCTTCAAGTCCTATATTTACTATACCTGAATTCTCTGAAAAGATACCACCAAGTGCTGTAAATATAAGGGGAGTAGAATACATTAAAGTTGTACTAAGGATTATCGCTAAATCATTCATTATTCATTCACCCCTTCATTTTTTCTTTTTTTGCTCATTTTTTGAACAGCTATTTTAATAACATGTACTAATGCTATGAAGTAAACTATTGATCCGATTATTATACTTATAACTTCTGATGGAGCACCAACTGATTGCATTTTTGTTCCACCATATTTGAATGCACCGAATAATAATCCTGAGAATATAACACCAATTGGGTTATTGTTTGCTATAAGTGCAACTGCTATACCATCAAATCCATATCCTTCTTGAGCTGGAAGTACTGTTATAACATTTGTAACACCCATAACTTGTATTGCACCTGCTATTGCAGCTATCATACCTGCTATAGCCATAGATTTTAATATAGAAGAGTTTACATTTATACCTGCATACTCTGCACCGAATTTGTTGAATCCAACTGCTCTAAGCTCGAATCCTAAAGTTGTTTTTGCTAATATAAATGCGATTATGATAACTATAATTATAGATATAACAATCCCCCAGTTTACACTAGTCGCTGGACCAACTAAACCTTTTAACCAATCTATGCTTATTTTTGCACTATCTTTTATAGGTACTGATGTTTCACTATTAGGTACTTTTAACCATGAAGTCATTAATACAAAGTTGCTTAGATAGAAAGCTATCCAGTTTAACATTATGTTTGCTATAACTTCATTTATTCCGAATTTAGATTTTAACCATCCTGCTACTCCACCCCATATTGCACCAGCAAGTGCTGCACAAAGTAAAGTAAGTGGTATATGGATTATTGCTGGTAAATCTAAACCTGCACCAACTAAAACTGCTACTAAAGCACCTATTATAAATTGACCTTCTGCACCTATATTGAACAGACCTGTTTTAAATGCAAAGGCAATTGATAAACCTGTAAGTATTAATGGTGTCGCTCTTATTATAGTCCATGCTATATATTTAGGCTTACCGATTATACCGTCTATTAATGCAGCATAAACTGTTATTGGGTTATGTCCAGATAACATTAATGCTATTGCACCAACTAGAAGTCCTAATACTACTGATAGTACTGAGAATAAGAAAGTATCATTAAGAAAACTTTTCTTTTTTGCTATTTTATTTTCCATCTACTGCACCTCCTGCCATCATAAGTCCAAGAGTATTTTCGTCTGTAGTTTTTGCATCTACTATTCCTACTATTTTACCTTCGTACATAACAGCTATTCTGTCTGATACGTTCATTACTTCGTCTAATTCTAATGATACAAGTAAAACAGCATTTCCTGCATCTCTTTGTTCAACTAATGCTTTGTGAACGAATTCTATCGCACCAACATCAAGTCCTCTTGTAGGTTGAGTCGCTATTAATAATTGAGATTCATTTGTTTCTTGTCTAGATCTCTCTATATTCATAACCTCTCTACCTATGATTATTTTTTGTTGGTTACCACCAGAAAGTGCTCTAGTTTTTTGAGTGTAATCTGTAGGTCTAACGTCAAATCTTGAAATTATTGATTTTGCATGTTTGTCCATTGCGTCTTTGTTTATTATGCTATTTTTAGAGAATCTAGCATCTTTGTAGTTTTGTAATATAGAGTTTTCTGCAACAGTGAAATCTAAAACAAGACCTCTTTTATGTCTATCTTCTGGTATATTTTTTATACCTTTTTTGAAGATTTGTTTTGGAGTATTATTTACTATTTCATGTCCGTTTATTTTTATGCTTCCGCTATGACATTTTCTAAGACCAGTTAAAGCTTCAACTAATTCACTTTGTCCATTTCCGTCTATACCAGCTATACCTACTATTTCTCCAGCTCTTACTTCTAAAGATAATCCGTCTACAGCTGAAATTTTTCTGCTGTCTTTTACAACTAAATCATTTATTTCTAGTACTGTTTCTTTTGGTTGAGCATCTTCTTTATCAACTTTGAAGTTAACTTCTCTACCAACCATCATTGTTGCTAAATCATCTTCTGTAACTTCATCAACTTTTACAGTATCGATGTATTTACCTCTTCTTATAACAGTACAATGATCTGCTATTGCTTTTATCTCTTTTAATTTATGAGTTATTATTATAACTGACTTACCTTCTTTAGTTAAGTTTCTGATGATTTTTATTAAATCTTCTATTTCTTGTGGTGTTAAAACTGCTGTTGGTTCGTCAAGTATTAACATATCAGCTCCTCTATATAGAGCTTTTAATATTTCAACTCTTTGTTGCATACCTACTGATATATCATCTACCTTTGCCATTGGGTCTATAGCTAAACCATATCTTTTAGATATTTCTTCTACATCTTTTATAGCTTTGTTCATATCTAAAGTTCCCATAAATTTAGTAGTTTCACTACCTAAAATTATGTTTTGTGCAACTGTAAAAGTTCCTATTAACATGAAATGTTGGTGAACCATTCCTATCCCTTTGCTTATTGCAACGCTAGGATTTTCGATATTAACTAATTCTTCGTTTATATGAATTTCACCTGAAGTTGGAGTGTATAATCCATATAAGATGTTCATTAGAGTTGATTTACCTGCACCATTTTCACCTAAAAGTGCATGTACCTCTCCCTTGTGTACAGTCAAGTTGATGTTGTCATTGGCAACGAAATCGCCAAATTTCTTAGTTATATTTTTCATTTGTATACTTTTATGATTGTAATCTATATAACTATTTTCCATGCTCACACTGTCCTCCTTATTTTTTTTAATTGATAATATTCTATATCCGACATTAATCGTCTACTTAAAAAAATGGATAATACATATATATATTATCCATTTTTTATAGAATCTATTTGTATTTTAAAAGTTTTCTAATTCCGCCAGAAATATACTTTATTTAGTTAGTTTTAAAAAATTATTTTCTAACTATTTCATTGTATTCTTTCTCATTTTGAGGAACTTTTATTTCACCGCTTTTAACTAATTCAGCTTGTTCTTCAACATATTTTAATATGTCTGCTGGAACATTTTTATCAGTAGTTTTAGCTATACCAACACCACCACTTGCAAGTGTATTTGTTATAACTTGTCCACCTTTGTAGTTTCCATCTATCATTTGACCTATTAAGTCTATAACTGATACGTCTACATTTTTAACAGCTGATGTTATTACGTTATCTGGAGCTAATGCATTTTGGTCTGTATCAACACCAATAGCCATTTTTCCATTTTCTTTAGCAGCTTCTATAGCTCCCGTACCAACTGCACCTGCTGCTGTGAATATTACATCAATACCGTCTTTATGCATTTGGTTAGCTATTGATTTACCTAATGCAGCATCATTAAAACTATTTGCGCATCTTACAACTACTTCACAATCTGGATTTGCAGCTTTAACTCCTGCCATATATCCATATTGGAATCTGTTTAATACAACACTCTCCATACCACTTATAAATGCTACTTTGTTTGTTTCAGTCATTTTACCAGCTATTAATCCTGCTAAATATGATGAAGTATTATCTTCATATACTAATGAAGTAACATTTTCTGGTTGTTCTTCATAAGCATGGTCAACTACAGCAAATTGTTTTTCTGGATAGTTTTTAGCTGCTTCTGCTATAGCATCTGCAGTTTTATAACCAACACCTATTATTAAATCTAAATCTTCTTCAACGAATGTTTCTATGTTTGGAACGTAATCTGCATCTTTAGTAGACTCTAAGTATTTTACTTTTACTTTGTCACTTCCATATTTCTCTTCTGCTTTTTGTAAACCTTCCCAAGTAGATTGGTTAAATGATTCATCATTAACTCCACCTGTATCTGTTATCATCCCAATAGTGTATACGTCTTTTGAAGTATTATCAGCACCATCATTCTTATTGCTGCATCCAACTAATAGTGTTGTCATCATTGTGAATGCAAGTCCTATTGCAAATAATTTCTTTAATTGCATTTTGTCCTCCTAGCGTTCTCTATTCTGTTTTTATTTTGTGCAAATTTTCTTATATTATTTATAAGTTATTAATTCTTTATATATTATGATAAACTTATAGTAATATTTCATATTGTGTAACACATATATAATAATTGCACGATTTTTTACCTTTATCTATTATCCTATTTTCTCATTAAAATTTCAATATAAAATTAATTTTTTTTTAATTTTTTATTACACTAAATATTTAATTTTACTTATTTTCCAAAAATACACTATATATCGACATAATATCGACATAAAAATAGCTATCAATAGGTTTAAACCTTTTGATAGCTATTAATTAATTCATATATTATTTATAGTATAACTTATTTCCCAACTATTTCATTGTACTGTTTTTCATTTTCTGGAACTTTTATTTCTCCAGATTTTATTTTATCAGCTTGTTCGTTAACATAGTCAAGTATGTCTTTAGAAACATGATCTTTTGTTGAATCTGATAATCCAACACCACCACTTGCAAGTGTATTAACTATAACTTGTCCACCTTGGTAGTTTCCATCTAATATTTCACCTACTAAGTTAACTATTGATACGTTTATATTTTTTACTGTTGATGATATTACATTTTCTGGAGCTAAAGGATTTTGATCTATATCAACACCTATAGCCATTTTTTTGTTTTCTTTAGCTGCTTCTATAGCACCTGTTCCAGCTGCACCTGCTGCTGTATATATTACATCAACACCGTCTTTGTGCATTTGGTTAGCTATTGATTTTGCTAATGCTGCATCGCTGAAGCTGTTTGCATATCTTACAGATATTTCACAATCTGGATTTGCAGCTTTAACTCCTGCTCTAAATCCATATTCGAATTTATCTAATGTAGCACTTTTCATTCCACCTATGAATGCAACTTTATTAGTTTCAGTCTTTTTAGCTGCTATTAATCCAGCTAAGTAAGCTGCTGTATTATCTTCATATATTAATGAAGTTACATTTTCTGGTTGTTTGTCATAAGCATGGTCTATTATTGCAAATTGTACATCTGGATAGTTTTTAGATGCTTCTTCTATTGCACCTGCTATTTTATATCCAACACCAATTATTAAATCTAAATCTTCTTCTACAAATGTTTCTATGTTTGGTGTATAGTCAGCTTCTTGACTAGACTCTACATATTTAACTTGTACTTTATCTTTTCCGTATTTTTCTTGAGCTTGTTGTAACCCTTCCCAAGTAGATTGGTTAAATGATTCGTCGTTCACTCCACCAGTATCAGATATCATACCTATTTTGTATACATCTTCACTATTGTCTGTTTTATTTCCGCTACATCCAACTAATAATGAACTCATCATTACCGCTGCAAGCCCTACTGCAAATAATTTTTTTAATTGCATAATGTCCTCCTACAAAACTGTCTCATTTTTGTTATTTTTATTTTGTGCAGATTTCGACTATTTATAAGTCATATTATTTTTTTAATAATATTTTAATTAGTATACATTATATGTCGAAATCACGCGAAATATATCCACTTACATTATCCTATTTTCTTTCAAAAAAATCAATCTTTTTTTTTCATTTTTTTCTTTTTGTTCGTCTTTTTTTTCAAAATTACTTTTTATTCACAAATTATTGTATAAATTCATTTATTTATTATTTGTATATATAGAAACTTTATCACTATAAATAGACATAAAAATTCGAATAAAAAATGAGTCATAAAACTGTATATATTATGACTCATTTTTATTTATATGTACTTTAAATATCTCTAAATACAACTATTTTTTAAAACTTAATACTCCTAAAACACCAGGACCTGAGTGAGACCCTATACAAGAGCCAACTTTAAATGTTCCTATTTGGTCAGGATTGTATTTTTCTTTTAAGGCTTCAACCATCTTATCTTTTTCTTTTTCATTATCCATATATCCTACATACATAATGCTAGTATCGATATCTCCGCCTGTTAATTCATCTGTAACTTCAATTAGTTTGTTTATAACATTTTTCTTACCTCTTACTTGTCCTAATTGAGTAACTAATCCATCTTTTACCTCACATATAGGTTTTACATTTAATAAATTTCCTACTATAGCTTTTGTAGAAGATATTCTACCACCTTTTTGAAGGTGATTTAAAGAATCTATAGAAAATACTAAACAATATTTTTCTTTTATTATATTAAGTTCAGAAATTATTTCATCAATACTCTTACCTTCTTCTAATAATTGTGCTGCTCTTAGTACAAACATACCTGCTCCGAAAGTAAGGTTGCTCGCGTCGTATAAATGTATATCCCCTTCTGTATCATTTTTAGCCATTACAGCACTTTGATAACTACCTGTAGCATTAGCTGATGATGCTATGTAGAAAATAGTTCTACCTTCAGCTACATATTTATCAAATGCAGTTTTAAATTGGCCATATGTTACTTGTGAAGTTTTTGGGTATTTTTTATTTTTTAATAATTCATAGAATTCATCTAAGTTAAAATCTATTCCATCTTTATATTCTTTATCTTCTAATATTACAGTTAGCGGTAAAACTTCTATATCATATTTTTCTATTTGTTCTTTAGTTAAGTCCGCCATGCTGTCACAAATTAATTTAATTTTGCCCATAGTTAAACTACTCCTTCATCATAAAATTGTTATCTCATGCCTGGATATCCAATTTGTCTCATAGCTTCATATACTACTATAGCTACACAATTTGATAGGTTTAGAGATCTAGCCTTTTCTATATTTAGCATAGGTATTCTAATACAAGTATCCATATTAGCTTCTACTAGAGGCTTTGGTAACCCTTTTGTTTCTTTCCCAAACACTAAAAAGCATCCATCTTCATATTCCATTTCTGAATGAGTTTTTTCTGCTTTAGTTGTTGAATAATAATATTTTGCATCTGGATATTTTTCTTGTAACTCATCAAAGCTATCATAATATTTTATTTCTGAAATATCCCAATAATCCAGTCCACATCTTTTTAAATATTTATCTTCTAATGAAAAACCTAATGGTCTAATTAAGTGCAAAATTGCACCTGTATTTGCACAAGTTCTTATTATATTTCCAGTATTTTGAGGTATTTCTGGTTCTACTAATACAACGTTTATTGACATGTTTTCCTCCTTATACTATTCACAATTGCTAATTATTTTAATAATTTATTTAATTATAACTCTATAATAAATCTAAATTATATTATATCAAAAAACTTATTATTTAAAAAATAGATTTAAATAAATATAACTTATTTAAACATTATTTTGTTACCTCATTTTGAACTTCTTTTGTTCCTTTCAAAATTATTTCATCACAAGGTGGATAATAACTTTTATTTATCAGTTCTTTTTTCAAAATTTCACCATTTGATTTATATATGCGAAAAGTATTTACAGTATATCCTAATCTTCCAGGTTGTTCAACTACTTTTACATCTTTTCGTAATTTAGAATTATTTTTATATATTTTTTTATTTGTGATTGTTTCAATCACTTCTGTATCAATCTCTATATCGCTTTTATCGTCACTACTCCCATATATATTAGATACAATTTTATTTGATAAAATTGTATTGTGTACTATTATTGGAGTATTGTATTTATTTTTAAAAACAAAATCTATAGCCCCCTCACATACAGTAGCATCTCGTCCTTTATTGACATAAGGGCTTGGTATAGAGTGGTTTGTTATTTCTACTATATCCATACCTGCATATAATGCGGCGTTATAGATTGTCGTTGAAACTTGGCATATTCCACCACCAACTCCTTTATCTGGTTTTCCATTTAAGATAATAGGAGCCTCTCTTAATTGATTATATACATTTTTTTCTCTTAATTCATTATTAAAAGAAAATTTTTCATTAGTATTTATAATTACATTGCTTGTAGCTTGTGTTGCAACACTAATATTATTTACTCTATTTATATTTTTAGGATTAAAGTACGTTTCATAACTCCCTAATAATGTGTCTATTTTTGATAGTTGTTTAGAAGTATATTTAGGCTTTAAAACTGTTATTGGTATTTCAGAGTCTTTAGAGTTTAAGTTATCAATTTTATAGATTATTATACTTTTTAATTGTTGTTTATTTATATTTTGACCATAACTCCCTTTGGTAACAGCTACTTTGTCATTTATGACTTCTGCAGTTGCATTTACAGGTGAGATATAAAATTGTTCATTAAGTTGTTTTATTAATTCGTCTATTTTTGAAATATTATAATAAGAAACGATTGGTATTATTTCTTTATTTCCTCGTTTTAAGCTAACTTTTGTTTTTATATTTGTTATTATATCCTTGTCTCTACCTACATTATACGCATTCTGAGCTAATTGTGGGATTTTATAGTCTAAATCAAATGTATTTTTATCTATTTTTATTTTTTTATCATTATAAATTAAATTAAAATATCTATTTTCTTCTATATATAAGTTTACCTTTTTTGTAGCCTCTTCAATAGTTAAGTCTGATACATCTATTTCTCCAATGTATACATTCTTTGATATTTTTCCTTCTAAGTCAAATGCATAAATTATACTATTATTTAGTAGCATAAAAATAATTACTAACATCATTAAAAGTTTATTTTTTTTCAACGCTGTCATCCCTTCCTGTAGTAATTAATCATTTCTTTGAGTGCTATTATAATAATTACATTCCTCTCTTATTGGACATAAATCACATTCTGGCTTTCTTGCTTTACACATTCTTCTTCCGTGGAATATAAATAAATGGTGAGAATGTGACCATCTATTTTTTGGAATAACTTCCATTAGTGCAAATTCTGTTTTTTCTGCTGTTTTCTCGTTTACTATCCCTATTCTGTTTGTTACTCTAAATACATGAGTATCAACTGCTATAGCATCTTGGTTAAAAGCATTACTTAAAACTACATCTGCTGTTTTTCTTCCTACACCAGGAAGTGTAGTTAATTCTTTTAAAGTTTGTGGTACTTCACCTTCAAAGTTTTCGCAAATCATTCTAGAAGTTTCTTTTATTTTTTTTGATTTACTTTTATAAAGTCCACAACTTCTGATTTCTTCTCCTATTTCTTCTTCTGTTAATTGTGCAAATTGTTCTGGTGTGTTATATTTTGCGAATAATTTCTCTGTTACTTTATTAACTCTTACATCTGTGCATTGAGCTGATAATATAGTTGCTACTAAAAGCTCAAATGGCGTTTCATAATTTAGTTCACATTGTGCATCTGGGTATAATTTTTCTAATTCATCTAGTATTTTATTTATATCTTTCATTTTTTTGTCCCCCTCGTTTAGTAAATTCATATTTTATCATTTTATCTTTAAATTTATTATCTTTAAATTTAATTAATATATTACAAAACATTTTATTTATATTTTTCCTTTTACAACAAAAAAAATCAATTTTGGACATAGTAATATTCTCAAAATTGACTTTTTAATATTTTCAATTTTATTTAAAGATTTAAGTAAGATTATTTTGTTTTATATTCACTATATTTTCTCAATTTTTCTATAGATAATTCTTTTATTAGTTTAAATTTTTCATCTGTTAAAATTTCCATTGCCTCTTCGATTCTATTTACTTTATAAATATGGAATTTTTTATTTTTTATAGCCTCTTCCACTTCACTACAAAGCACTAAATTGTCTTCGTTTTTTGCTGGAATTATTACACCTTGATCACCTGTTAGTCCTTTATGTTTGCAGCAGTAATAAAATCCTTCTACTTTTTTAGGAATTCCACCCACTACTTGAATTTGACCTTTTTGATTTATAGAGCCTGTAACAGCAATATTTTGTTTAATTCCTATATTACTTAATGATGATAATAAAGCATATAATTCCGCAGATGAGGCACTATCTCCATCTACACCGCCATAATTTTGTTCAAAACAAATATATGCATTTAGCGATAATGGAAACTCTTGTGCAAAATTTTCTGCTAAATATCCTTCTAGTATTAATACCCCTTTATTATGGATAGAACCACTCATTTTGGCTTCTCTTTCTATATTTACAATGCCCTTACTTCCACAGGCTGTCGAAACAGTTATTCGTGAAGGTTTGCCAAATGTGTGTTCACCAGTACTTAAAACAGATAATCCATTAATTACGCCTACTTGTTTCCCTTTTATGTCGATTAATGTATTTTCTCTTTTATATGATTCATCTATTTTTTCTTCAATTTTATCAATTCTATATTTTTTTGATTGTATAGCCTTTTCTATATGTCTCTTTTCTATATATTTTGAATTATCCATTTGTGCATATAGATTTCCTTCATTTATCATTTCCATTATTTTATTAAAATTAGTAGATAATTTCTTTTTATCCTCTACCATTCTCATACTTTGATTAATTACTTGTGTAACAGCGTCATAAGATAAGTGTTTATAGTTATTTTTTTTACATTGATATGATATAAAACCACTTATTGCATCTTCATTTTCTTCTGTTTTATTCATCTCATCATCAAAATCCACAAATACTTTAAAGTATTTCATAAATTCTGGGTCGTAATTATATATAAGATTATATAAATATCTACTTCCTATAAGTATTATTTTTAAGTCAGTTGGAATAGGCATTGGATTTATAAAACCTTGCCCTTCTATATCTATTTGTCTAGTTTTTAATGTCTTTTTGAGCAATTCCCATGTATTTGCATATCTTAAAAGTTGATCTACATATAAAACTAAGTATCCTCCATTAGCTTTATGAAATGCACCTGGAATTATCTTTGTAAAGTCTGTTTTTAGATTTCCATTTTGATATTCATATTCTACTTTTCCAAATAAATTACTTGGTCTTGGGTCATTTTCAACAACAACTTTCTTAAACTCTGAATTATCTACAAATAAGTTTACTTCGTATTTTAATGTATAGTTTTTATCATATTTATCTTTTAAATCATCTTCATCTAAATAGAAAAGATATATATATTCTAATATATTTTCTTCTAATTCATCTAAATAATCTAATACTTTTTTATTATCACTATATTTTTCTCTGGCAGCTTCTATATATGGTACTACTACTAATTTGCCGATTTGGTTCTCTGTTTCAATAACGACTTGTTTTACTCTTTCTTCTAATGCTTTTAATTTATATAAGACTTGTATAGCCATTTCTTCAAGCTCTTTTTTAGTCTGACAAAATTCTTCTGCTGATATTTCTTCTTCATAATTATCATCTATAGGCATAAATATAAAGCCTGAAGAGCTACTCTTAAGCTTAAATCCTTTTTCTCTACCATAATTTCTTACACTTTTTAATAGTTTTTCTTTTTCAAACTCATACGTCTGTAATAATTTATTTTTTGTAAGTTCATACTCCTCATTTTCAAATGCTTCGTTAATTTCTTCTGTTAAGCTTTCAATTAAATCCTCCATGTATTCTTTAAATTCCATACCTTTCCCTGCTGGAAAGTCAATAGCAACTGGACATCTTCCGTCTTTAAAATTATATACATAACACCAGTCCTTTATTTTGCTCTCATCAATTTGCTGGGATTGGATTTCATTTATAACATAAGTAATTCTTCCACTTCCACAATCTCCTGAAACATATATATTATAAGCTGGATTATTCATTTGTAGCCCTAATTGCATTGCGCTTACAGCTCTTTCTTGACCAATAATACCATCATAAGGTTCAACTTCAGAAGTATTTTTAAATTTTTTCATAGCCCTCTCCCCTCAATACAACATTTTTTCATCTTATCTAATTATATGTTTGAGGGATATTATTAATTATGAATATTTACTTTATTTATCAAAATTTTAAAAATTTATTTTGTTTTCTTCATAAATTATATCTAAATTTCGCTTAATAAGTTTTCTTCCTCTCCAACTAAATGCCTTATTATTATATCTTCGTTTAAATTCTTTATTAGATATTTCATTAATTTCATCTATATCTATTTTTGTCATTAAATTCTCTTTAAATTGAGGGAAGTTTGTAACTTCTATATTTTTATTGTGTGGACATATATCCTGACATATATCACATCCAAAAACTTTTTTATTTTTTCTTAATGCATCTTCTTCTTGTTCAGATAACTCTTCTTTTTTTTGGGTAATGTATGAAAGGCATTTTCTTGGATCTATTTCAAAATTTCCTAAAAGAGCATTTCCTGGACAGGCTTTAACGCACTTATTGCATTTTAAACAAGTTTTATCTAGCGGTATATCTTTTTCAAAATCATAATTGTTCACTATGTATGCAATAAATACATAAGAGCCATACTTATCTGTTATTATGTTGTTATTTATTCCAAAATACCCTATTCCACTTAAATATGCTAAATATCTATCAACCAAAGGACCATTATCTGCAAATATTTCATATTTAAATTCAGGGATTTCATTTTCAATTTGTAGACATACCTCATTTAATATTTGTTTTGTTACAATATGATAATCTTCACCATAGCAATATTTAGATAGATTTGTATCTTCATATTCTCCTGCATAATATGGAAATGCACATACTATTATTGATTTTGCATCTTCCATTATTAACTTTGGATTTGTTCTTTTTTCTATATCTTCCTCTTCCATCCCAGTTAAATATTGCTTTTCGTTTCTATCTATCAAAATTTTTTTCAATTCAGTATATGGGCCAACTGGTGCAATTCCTACAGTATCTATTCCCAAGTTGTTACAAATTTCTATTAATCTATTTTTATCCATAAAATTTCCTTTCGTAAATTGCATTTTAGTTTTATAATAACTAAAGGTAAGGGAGTGATAATTTGATAAAACTAACAATCCCAGGTCGACCTATTAGTAAATCTAATTTTAAACTTACTAATATTCATGGTCAAGCCTGGATGCCAGCAAAAGGAAAACATTCTAAATATTTAGCGTATGAAAACATGATTGCGGGATATATAAACCAACAATATCAGGGTGAACAAATAGAAGAAGATTTAATAACTGTTTTAAAACTTTATTTCCCAAATAAAAGAATGGGTGATTTACACAATTATCCTAAGAGTATATGTGATGGAATTGAGAAAAGTGGAATAATAAAAAATGATAAACAACTTAAACCTGTTTTATTATTTAACTATATAGATAAAGAAGATCCTAGAGTTGAAATATTTCTTTATCCTGCCTCAAAATATGATGTTTCTTATACAATAACTGAAAAATAAACAATAAAAATAGATTGCAGTCTAACATATTGTTGATGCAATCTATTTTATTTATATTTATTTTTCTAAAGTATCAACTACTTTTTTTAACATATCTATTATTGGTAATTCGTATGGACATTTCTTTTGACAGGCACCACATTCAATACAATTACTCGCCCTTTCATTTTCAGCAAGTCCTCTATATCTATCTACTGCCCAATCTTTTAAATTATATCTATTATAATATCCTTCTAATAAAAAGTTTTGAGGTATATTTATACCTTTTGGACATGGAAGACAATACTCACATCTCCTACAGAAATTAGTTCCTAATTCTGATTTAATTTTAGCAATCTTTTTATTATCTTCTTCTGTTAACTCATAATTTTGTAATACATCAGTATTTTCTATAACTTGTTGTGGACTATCCATACCAGGTATTGCAACATCAATATATTCTCTTGATAATAAATATTTCATAGCTAATGTTCCATCATCTATCGCCCCACCTGCTAATGGTTTCATAACTATTGTTCCAACACCTTTTTCATATGCTCTTTTAAACACTTCATCAGCTTGATTCTCAACTATATTGTATGGGAATTGTATAGTTTCAAATTTATCACTTTCTACAGCTTTTTCAACAGTTTCTAAACCATGACTAGTTATTCCAATGTGTTTTATTTTTCCCTGTTCTTTTGCTTCTAACAAAGCTCTATATGCTTTATCTTCACCAAATAAAGTATCATATTCTGCTGGTTTTACATTATGCATCTGATATAAATCTATATAATCAGTTTGAAGATTTTTTAAACTGATTTCTATATCTCTCTTCATAGATTCATAATCTCTTGACATTGATTTAGTTGCTATGTAGAATTTTTCTCTTCTTCCTTTTAGTGCATTTCCTAAATACTCTTCACTAACCGTATATCCCCTTGCCGTATCGATAAAATTAACTCCACACTTTTCTAGTTCATCAATTACTTTGTTTGTATCTTCTTGGCTTATTCGTTGTATAGGAATTCCTCCAAATCCAACTCGTTTTATCTTCATCCCTGTCTTCCCAAAATCTCTCATAAACAAATTTCCTTTCTAAAATACACCTTATTAATATATTTTTTAATAAAACCATAATTAAAATGCTAGTATAAACATTACTATGATTTTTAAATTAACTAAAAAAAGTACCAACATAGTTGATACTTATTCTGCAATTTCATTATCAAGATCTGTAGGTATTGCTACCATCATTAGATCATGTTTTTTCACTTCGTCATTTTCTTTTCTATTTGCTAAAATTTCTGAAACCTTATCATTAATCGTATTTTTTAATTCAATAATTTCAGAATCTGATAATTTTATATCTCTGTATTCTAAAACACTATCTAATTTTAATGGCCCTTGTTCAACAGCATTATAAAAATGCTCTATTGTATCTTCAAAATCAGAAATAGATACAGCCCCATCTTTACTTGCAGGATCTAGAGTATAATCAATTATTTTTCTACTCATAACAACATTATTAGCTGTTGGGTAGTAATATTTTTCAACTATACCAGATTTTATTTTTTCCTCAACCAATTCTAATATTCCTACATTGTATAATGTTTTAATATGATAGTTTATCTTAGCATGTGGTTCGTCTAACATCTCTGATAATTGCTTTGCCGATAATGGTTCTTTATCAAAAGCATTCAGTATGTCTATTCTTCTTGGGTGTGCAATAGCTTTAACACACTCTAGGTCTCGCAATACTAACAAATCCTTCATTTTTCTTACCCCCAAAAAAGTCACTTAACTTACTTAATATAAAAATAATTATATATTAAATATATATAATTGTCAAAAAAACCTAATACATATATTGGCAATGTATTCATGTATTCTTTTCATTTTTTACCAACAATTTAAGTTCAGATTTCAAATTGTTTGAATAATCTAAACATTAGATATTACTATAGTACATGATTTGAATCTAAATTTCAACTCAAATACTTAGTGTATAAAAAATATTTTTTCTATATCAAATTTATTATAAAAAAATAAGAATCAAATTTTATTATAATTGATTCTTACTTTTTATTTGTTTTATATATTTTTATAAACTTAGTGTACGATTTTACTTCCACCAATAAATTCTCTAATTATTGCTGTTGGTGGTATATCAGATAAGTCATCTAATTCCACAAAGTATTGTAGCAATTTTAGAAGTCTCTTTGCTTCGATATATGCCTCACTTGTTTTATCAATTTGTTCCAATAATGGTTTTGCGTATGCTTTTAATAATGATAATTCATATACACAAGCAGTATTAAACATTACATCAGCTTGCTCTTGATAAGGGAAGATATTTTTTTCTTCTCCTCGTCTTACAGATGGCCATCCCTTTATAGTCATCTCAGCAGTATGACCTCTAAATTGATTGTCCCTAACTATTCTTCTGATTAATCTTAAATCAGTAGTTGGTATTCTATTGTGGTCATCTAAATTTAATTGAGTCAATGCACTTAAATAAATTTTGAATTTTTCATTATCAGGTATTGATGCTGTTAACATTGGATTTAAACCATGTATACCTTCCAATATTATCGGCTGATTTTCATCTATTTGTAGAATTTCGCCTGGTTCACTTTTTCCTGTTATAAAGTTATATCTAGGAAGTTGAACTTCTTTTCCTTCTAATAAATCATTTAAATCTTTATTGAATCTTTTTAAATCTATCGCACGTATAGATTCATAATCTAAATGTCCAAACTCATCTAATGGAGTTTTATCTCTATCTATAAAATAATTATCTAATGAGATAGATATAGGATTTAGGTTATTAACTTTTAGATGAATAGATAACCTTGTCGCAAAACTTGTTTTTCCTGATGAAGACGGTGCTGCAATCAAAATTATTCTTTTGTTTTCTTCGTTTATTATATCAGCAATCTGTCCAATCTTTTTCTCATGTAATGCTTCTACAATTCTTATTATCTCGCCATATTTTCCTGATTCTATTATTTTATTTAGAGTTAATACCTTGTCTACACCCATTAAATCTGACCAACGCTCTGCTTCTTTATAAATACTTGCAAGCTTTGGTTGTGGTATAAACTTTTTAGGGATGTGTTTATCATCTTCGCTAGCAGCCATTAATATTACTCCATTTTTATATTTGAATAAATCATAACTTTTTATATATCCGGTTGAAGGCATAAGATATCCATAAAAATGATCAATATAGTTATTACATTTATATATTTTTACAGTATCTCCATCTTTATACTTGATTAATTCGGCCTTTTCATTCAAACCAACAGATTCAAATATTTTTATTGCCTCTTCTTTGCTATATACAGTTTTATTTATTTCATAATCATTAGATATTATTTTATCCATTTTTTCTTTAATATTTGCTATGTCGTCTTTAGTAATAGCTCTATCAAGATGTATCTCACAATAAACTCCATTAGATAATGAATGTTCTATTACTACTCTACTATCTTTAAACAGACATTTACACGCCATAATAAAGACAAGATTCAACGTTCTAGTATATACTCTAAGTCCATCTGGATTTTTAGTATCTAAGAATTGTATATCACTATCTTCTTTAATATAAGTATTCAATTCCTTTAATTCATTATTTACTACAGCTAGTGATATATAACCTGAATAATCTTGTTCTACATCTTTCGCTATATCAGATAGTTTAATTCCTTGTTCATTATTTTTTACAGTGTATGTTTTTACATTTCCATTAATATTTAAATTAATCATAGTTGTACCCCTCTTCTAAGAAAATCTATTTAAATATTATAAATTAAAATATGTTTCCCCTTTTATTTATTTTATTATTGGTTATATATATTTGTACCTAATTAATCTTTAAAAATATATTAAATAAACTATTTAATTAGACTAATATCATTGAAAGGATATAGTCTAACTAAAACTTTTCCTTCTACATCATTTACATCAACTAGTCCAACTTGTTCGTATCTACTATCTAAACTAACTTCTCTGTTATCTCCTAATACAAAGAGTTTTCCTTCGGGAACTACTATATCTACATCTCCAGTAGTATCCATACCTTCGCTTAAATAAGTTTCATCAAGTAACTTATCGTTTAAATAAACTTTGCCGTCTTTAATTACAACTTTGTCTCCTGCAACACCAATTATTCTTTTTACTAAATCTTTGGTTGTGCCATCATTTTTTTCTAAGTCAGATTTAAAAACTATAACATCTCCATTTTTAGGTTCCCCTATTTTATATCCAATTTTATTTATTATAAGATAGTCATTTTCGTGAAGAGTTGGAAGCATTGAATCTCCACTAACTAGTGTTGGTTTTATGAATAAAGTTATTACAAATGCTAATACAATAGCTAGTCCAAAAACTTTTACCCATTCAATTATGCTGTTTTTTACACTTTGTGTTTGATTTACTTCTTTCTTTCCCATTATATTCTCTCCTCTCTGCACTAATTAGATTGAAATATATATTATATTCAATAAAAATGGTTATTTTCCTTTATTTGACCATTTAGGTTTATAGTAATTACTTAGTGCAATAAACTGTTAATATAAATTTTTAATAATTTATTCTTAATCCTTTTGGGTAATGATTTTTTAGTACACCGTTAGATTCTTTTCCCCATCCAATAGGAATTTCTTCTACAGTTACAACTACCCATCCACGACTTTCCCCTGTATTTATTACATTTCCTCTTAGGTAATCAAATATAGTTTCATCATTTAAAGATATATTTTCTGTATGTTTTATTTGTTCTGTTTTTAAATAATGTGATAATGCATGTGATGGTTCAAATCTATTTTTCTTTAATACTCCTAGGTGTAAACCATATCTTAATACTTTAAGTTTATCTACATTTGGACATTCATCAGGTAATAAGTATAAGTTGTCCCCTCTTAACATAAATTTGTTGTCTACATTTATATTAAGATGTTTTTTCTCAAAGTTTCTGTATTCTTTTATCTCATTATTTAATTTTTTTATTTTCATTTCTTTGACTCTACAGTCTTCATCATCTAATTTTTGAATTTTAGCTACAAAGTGACCTTCACCTTTTACTTTATGAGGCCATAATCTTTCCATTTCTATTAATACTGCGCCCTCATGTTCTGCTATAAATTCTTCTATAACATCTTCATTTTCTTCTCTTGAGAATGTGCATGTTGAGTAAACAAGTGTTCCGCCTTTTTTAAGCATTTTATATCCATCTCTTATAATTTCTTTTTGGATAGATTGACACTCTAAAACTTTGCTATAAGTCCAGTCTTCTATTGCAACTGGATCTTTTCTAAACATTCCTTCTCCAGAACAAGGTGCATCTATTACTATTTTATCAAAATAACCTGTAAATACTTTTCTAAGGTGAGCTGAATCGGTATTTGTTATTATACAATTTCTAGCACCAAATCTCTCAAGATTTTCACCTAATGCCTTAATTCTTATAGGATTTATTTCGTTTGAGACTAAAAGTCCTGTATCGTCTAATTTAGATAATATATATGTTGATTTTCCTCCTGGTGCTGCACACATATCTAGTACTTTATCACCTTTTTGTATATCTAATTTAGGCACTACACTCATTGCAGATGGCTCTTGAAGATAATAAGCTCCTGCCTCATGAAGTGGATTTTTACCTGGTTTACACTCTGTTTCATCATAGTAAAACCCTTCATTTGTCCAAGGAATTTGATCTAACTTAAATAAATTTAATTCCTCAAACTTATCCTTTGTCATTTTCATTGTATTTAATCTAATACCTGTTGTCTTTTTTTCATTATAACTATTTATAAATTGTTCATACTCATCTTCTAGTATTACTTTTACATCTTCTAAAAATCTTTCTGGTAAACTAATCAAAATTTTTTCCTCTCTGTCATATTTATTTCTTTCCATGTTTTAGTCTATCAAAAAATCTCTTTTTTGAATATAACATATATTTATTAAATTTATTTAAATTAATTGTTGCTAAAATTATAATATATATTATAAAAACTATAATAATCCATTTATACTGTATCATCAATATAAAATCAAAAGTACCATGAAGTAATATAGGTATTAAAAAAGCTAGAATTAAGTTCTGTCTTTTTTTAGCTATATTTTTTTCAAATTTATATTTTGAAATATAATATCCCATGGTAATTGCAAACATAATATGAGCTGGCATTGATATTATAGCTCTAATAAATGCTACTTGAAATATCATTTTAGAATCATAATTAATATGAATTAAATTTTCGACAGTTGCAAATCCTAGTGATAAAAAAACAGAATACATTATTCCATCTAATTTTTCATCATATGAATCTTCTTTTTTTGAAAAAATATAAAGTACTAAACCTTTTAATATTTCTTCCGTACATCCTGCTATTACAAATGCAGTATATATCAAATTTGTATCATCCTCAAATATATTTCTATCTATCAAAAATTTTTCGATTATTATTG
The DNA here is from genome assembly GCF_039062665.1 of Clostridium sp. 2218st1_F5_2218SCRN_220325. Classification (NCBI taxonomy): domain Bacteria; kingdom Bacillati; phylum Bacillota; class Clostridia; order Eubacteriales; family Clostridiaceae; genus Clostridium; species Clostridium sp. 2218st1_F5_2218SCRN_220325. The sequence goes on from NZ_JBCLNH010000003.1 coordinate 70,318, forward strand.
CAAAAAAGCTAAGAATTATACCTAGAATAAAATATTTTAAAAGTATAGAAATATTTTCCCTGTTATATTTATCTTTATAATAAACCCATAATATAAAGCTAATTATCGGTAGAAATGTAATAAAAAAAGCCAACATATAAAAATATCTTTTCTCCTCTCTTTTATTCTGTTATTGCTCTTATAAAATATCTTTTCACAAAAGACTAGCTCTATTCATAAAATAAATAATAGAATTATCAATAATTTTTTACTTTTTCTCAACAGTTATTATTAAATTGCATATAGTTAATAATAATACAATTTTAGTATGTAACTTGGTAGGTACTAAAATTATATTATGTGTTATAAAAGAAAAGAAGGTGATTAAATGCAAGACGGTTTCTTAACAATAAGCGTTGTAGATTCAACGACTAATGCGCCGATACAAGATGTTACTATAAATATTTATGGACAAAATGCAGATGGTTCAACATCTTCTGCTATATATCAAAACTTAAAAACTAATGAGTCTGGTCAAATTGTAAATATTCCTTTATCTGCACCAGATGTTGATTATTCATTAGATCCAACTTCTACTACAAAGCCTTATGCTGACTATATAGTCGAAGCTATAAAAGATGGATATGAAACAATAATTATAGATGGTACACAACTTTTGCCTATAGTAACTGCTAGACAACCTATTCCGATGACACCAAAACAAAGAAGTAGACGATCTTATAGAAGACAAAATGAAATCACTTATGATATAGGACCACATACTTTATGGGGAGATTATCCACCAAAAATACCTGAAGACAGCTTAAAACCAATTCCTGCACCAACAGGATTTGTTGTATTAGATAATCCAGTTGTTCCAGAATTTATAGTTGTTCATGACGGATTGCCATCTGACTCTTCCGCTGAAAATTACTGGGTTCCATTTAAGACTTATATAAAAAATGTAGCCTCCTCCGAAATATATCCAACATGGCCTGAACAAACAATTTATGCAAATGTAATAGCAATTATATCATTTACTTTAAATAGAGTTTTTACAGAGTGGTATAGAAACCAAGGATACGACTTCACAATTACATCTACTACTAATTATGACCACAAGTATATTCATAACAGAAATATTTTTGATGAAATATCAGTTGTAGTAGATACAGTTTTTAATACATTTATAAAAAGACCTCCTACAGCAAGACAGCCACTTTTAGCACAATATTGTGATGGTCAAAAAACACAATGTCCTGACCAAATGACTCAATGGGGAAGTAAGAGTTTAGGTGATCAAGGATATAATTATGAGGAGATTCTTAAATATTTTTATGGAGATAATATATTGTTTGCAGAAGCACAAATTGTATCTGGAGTTCCAGTTTCTTTTCTTGGAGCAACATTAGAAATTGGTTCTAAAGGAACTCCTGTTAGAACTATCCAAAATCAATTAAACGCAATATCTAACTCTTACCCAGCTATCCCAAAGGTCGCTGAAGATGGAATATATGGTCCGTCTACTGCTGAAGCAGTTAGAACATTCCAAAAGATATTCGGATTACCACAAACTGGTGTAGTAGACTTTAAAACTTGGTATGAAATTTCTAGAGTTTATGTTGCAGTTACAAAAATTGCTTCATTACATCCTATAATCTAAAAATAAAAGTATCTTGGCACATTATATATAGCTAAGATACTTTTTTATATAAAATATTAAACTGTGGTAGCTTTAGAACTATAAAAAATTATTTCTTTGTATTTAGGAATTAGCAAGGTATTTATAAGCTCTTTTTTTATAATAAATTCTGGCACACCTGCTACATAAGGAGCTATTTCATATAAATCAAAAAATATAACAATTGAATCATCCTTTATATAAAATTTTTGATTATTTTTTATTTTATTGAAAGCATATAATTGTGTGCTATCTTCAGGAAGGCCTTGCTCTTTATTTAAAGTTTTTATCTGAGATTTTATTTTATCATTTATAACTTGCTCATAATTTGAATTTTGAGTAAAAATATCATTTAATACAAATGTATTTCCAGATGTTAAATCTATATTGTATGGTACATATTCATAAATTCCATGTGCTCCACCGCTATATTTATAATATTTAATAAGTATACTCAATATATCGTCATTACTTTTTTTAACTTCATAATCAGAGCTTACAATAAATTTATTTTCTGCTTCGGGAAAATCATCAAAAAAAGATTGTGCTTCTTTGTATGAGTTATTATAAAAACTCATTATATCTGTTTCAAATTTTTTATTTAGATTATTTTCAATACTCTTATTTCCCATAGTTAACTGTGGTATTTTCAAGTCTGCCTTTATATATTTATTGTCTTTATTTATTAATTTTGATTGTATAGTTGTAGTTATAATATTTAATTCAAACGCCTCTTTTACCTCATCAAAATTACACATAGATATTATTAAAATTCCTATAATTAAAATTATGATTGCTGTTGATTTTTTCATAAAAAAACTCCTCCTCTATTTATTTATAGAGTGAGGAGTTTTTTTTATTTTATTCCTTAAATATATTATCGGTACTAATTTCAAATTCATCTACTTTTTTGCTATAGAACCAGTCCACTATTCCTAAAAGAATTGACAAGTACATATTTATACCAAATACTGCTCCCATTGAACCATATAAGTATAGTTTAATGAAGAAGTCACCAGCAAATGCTTTAAATAGCATATGAATTTCTCTTGGGTCCATAATTTCTACTTGTTCTGTAGTTATTTCTTTAAGTTTAAGTGCTTTCATAGCATCAACAGTAAATCCAATACCTGTAGTAAGTAATGCATCTACTATGCATTTTACAATGTAATCTTTTGTATCTTTATTAATAAATTTAAATTCACTTTCTATACAGTTAAATACTATTTTATCTACTATATATTGATTATTTTCATTGAAATCTAAGTCATTAAATAGTTTATCTAAATATGATTCTATCTCTGAAAGTAAAATATTTTGTTCTAATAAATTATTTAATTTCATACCTACTATGTTATTTTCATAAGCTGTTTTAATAGATTTTAATATTAATTCTTTAGATTCAATATTTTTATTTAATTTTTCTAGTATAGATTTAATCGTAAATTCTAGAGTTTCATCTATATCTATTATATTCGATAGTTTTTCATCTAATATTTTTACTGTTATATTTTGATTAATATAATCATTTATAAATTTATTTATATTCTCTATGTTATTGTTATAATTATCATTTACTAGGCTTAAAGTTTGAGCAATTTCTCCCTCAAACACTTTGTATAGATTTTCTATATTTTCTATATTTGTGTCTTTAAATATATCTGATAATTTTATTTCTTTCGCTTTATCAATTGTAACTAAAGCTAAGTCATCAACATTGTTAAATATTATTTCATTTTGTTTTATGTCTTCAGCAAGTGTACTTGCTATTAATTTTGTATTTACATCTTCTGCTACAAAGCCAACATGTTGTATTGTAGTTGGGTATATAGCTGATTTTAGACATATAGAAGTTGTTTTTATTGTAGAATACATAGTATCGTTTATAAAGTCTTCTAATTTTGTCTCTATGATGTTTATAACAACAAGACTTACAAGTCTATCTCCATTCATAAAGTCATAAGCCATTTTTACGAAGAAATTAAGTTGTTTTCTCACCATATTAATAACCATATTAACGACTTGTTCTTTGTTTTCTTGGGCATAATTATTTACTTTTCCTAATAAATCCGCTGTTATTGAGTATAAATTTTTATCTAAAGTTATTCTTATACTTCCACCAAAAAGCTCACCAATTGTTTTCTCTTCATGAAGTTCACTTTGTAATAATTCATCTATTGATTTTTCTAATAATGTTGGTAAATTTATAACTATATAATTATTTAAATCTTTATCAACCATTGATTCTAATTTAGATAATTTTTCACTTCCAATAACATCATAAAGTGTTTTTGATTTAAAATCATTATAAATTCCTTCATTATTTAAAATTAATGATTTTACTAACTCTTCTTTAAGTATTTTATCTACAGAAGTTTTTATACTATTGTCTATAGCTTCATTTACTCCATTATTTATAGATTGAACTACTGCTTCTGGCAATAAGTTATTTATTGTTTTTTGTCTATCAATTTTTTCTTGTGCAAATTTTATTACTGCATCATCTAATTTATCTAAATTTGATAAGAAGTTTTCTGATACACTAATAGCCTTTTTCTTAGTTAATACTTCATCTAAAGTTACATTTTCTGCTGTATTAGATAAAGCTTGGGCAATTTTTGTTTTGTTTTGTTTGCATTTATCTATAATAAATTGATATAAGAATTTGCTTATTTGATTTTTCTTTTCACTAGCTATATCTACTAACATTTTAAAATTGTTTTTAGATACAAAGTTAAAGATACTTTGTGAAAATTTATCTTTTTTGATATTAAATAAACTTTCTACCCTCTTACCTTTTAAAAGTTCATTATCTATAAAGTATGCCATACCATTTGCAAAGCCTTCTTTGTGCGCAGGTATATACCCTTGTGAAAATACTCTAAATAGAGGTATTTTTGCAACAAATTTATTTTTTTCATATGGGTGGAATATCATCCATAATGCGATTACATTTGTAAGTATTCCTACTAATCCCATAAGAACACACGCCATTATTGTAGTTTGATATCTGTTATAGAAACCTAGATTATTTATTGTTCCATTTATTCCAAATGCAAATATTAACCCTGCTACAGTTCCTAATAAAGCTCCAAAATAAGATAATGGTTTAAGCTGTTTACCCATAAAACTTTGTGCTATATTACAAATTTCATCTTCATCTAATTTTATTAAGTTGTTGTAGATTACTCTTTTTACGTTATTATCTATTACTTTTTCTACATTATTAACAAGACCTTTATGAAGTTTTTGACTTAATGATAAACTAAATCCTTCTTTATCTTTAATTAAGCCTAAAACATCTTTTACTTCTTTATTTTTTAATTGTTCTATAACTGTTTTTTCTAAATCATTAAATTTATTACATGCTAATAAAATTATCGATTCTTTATTTTCTATTATTATATTTTCAAAGTCTATATTATCTAAAGATGAAGATACTATTTTTTCTATATATAATTTGCATATTTTTTTGTTATTACCTAGATATTTTGCAATTAATTTAGGTAATTTTTCAGATAGTACTCTAACTTTTTCTTTTGAAATTAAATTTTCTATTTTATTAGATAATACCTTATTAGTTTTTTCTTCTACTAAATTTGATACTATTTTTTCTATATTATCTTTTTTAGATTTAATAAAGTTATAAATTAAAGGTGTAATGCTTGATTTAAATATTTTGTCTAAATCTAGATTTACAAAATTTGATATTGTCTTATCTTTATAGTTAAATACTATCTTTTTAGTTAAGACATTTCCTTTATCATTAAATAAATTTAATAACTTTTCACAAATATCATCATCACTTAAATTTAATTTATCTTCTAATAGTTCAACTATATGTCCGATACTTGTTTCATCAAAGAATTTTGATATAGCTAAGTATATTTTTTGGCTATCTTCAGGTGATAAGTCATAATTATCAACCATATTTGCAGCTCTATCAACAATTTTCAATGTTTGAGAGATTGTCGATAACATACTTCCAAATTTGTCTACTATACCTCTGAATGATGGATCTTCTGCATCATTCACAGTTTCATTAACTGATGTATTTATTATAAAGTCTATCTTTTCTTTATTTTCATATAACCAGTTTGATATATGTGGAGCGATATCTGGAATAATAAATCTAATATAACTTACTATTGAATTTGCTAATTCTTCTGGAAGTATTTCAAATAAAGTTACATCCATATCTTTAGCTATAGCCAATAATTCAGATACAATTTGTTTTACTTTATCTCTATTTGTATCTTCGTTTATTAATTCTTTTATATTTTCAAATAGTAGATTGCTTATATTGTTTAAGCCTTCTTCTCCAGCTATATCTTCTAAAGTTTTTTGATTTAAATTCTCTTCTAATTTAGATATTACAGATTTTAAGTCTAATAGAGCATATATTTTTTCTATTAATTCTAAACATTTTTCTTTATCATCAATTATATTTTCAATAGACTGATTTATAATTGTTGTTATTCCTTGAATTAACTTTATTTTAGCTCCTTCACTTAAAAAATCTGCTAAAACTTCATTTTTATTTTCATCATATACACATGATAAAAATTCTTCTAATTTTTCATCTGTTTCTAGTACTTCTATGATTAATTTTACTATTTTTTCACTTATATTATCTAACTGATCTTTTTGAATTAATTTCTTTATGTCTATTTTATTAGACATATTATCTATTAATTTTGGTAATTCTTCTTGTAAATTTTGTTCAATAAATGTTACACATTGTTGTGAACTAGAACTTATTTTAGGAATGTCTTTTAACTTTACACCATCAAAGACATCATTTAATGAATTAGTAACAAAATCAATACATGCTGCATCGATAACATTTGAAAAGTCTTTGCTTTCAATAGACCCAATCAAAGTTTCTGAGTTTACGATATCTCTTTCTACTAATTCACTTACTTCTTCTATAAATTTCACTTTATTTTTTTTAACTGCTCCTCCAATTTTTAAAGGAGTATACTCTTTAAAAATCATGTTAACCGCATATTTATTAGTTATATATCCTGCAACAGCCCCAGAAAAGCCCTGCATCAATATAAAAACAATATCCTGTACATTTGCCATTTTTATCACCTATTCACTATTATTTATAATTAAATTGCATAAATTTCCTTAAACAAGTATATAATAAAATTTCCTATTAAACAAGAAAGTTACAGTTAAATTATTTGGTTTTAAACTATATTAATATGCTAAAAAATCTATATTAACAATATATTAGACATATTCTCTCTTTAATATGAATTATATCAATAAAAATTTGTTTTTAACCGTATAAAAATGCCTTTTTAATATAAAAATCAAAAAGGCATAGTTTATTAATTAAGTTTAATTTATTCTATAGTTGAAATTACATTATAAAGTGCGCATACTGCATATGGAAAAATATCTTCATTAAAATCAAATTTGCCATTATGAAGTGGATAATTTTCTTCATTTTCTTTTTCTGCAAAGAATACCATCCTCACGCCAGGCACTAATCTAAAATAATAAGCTGCATTATCTCCTGCTAAAAATGGCTTTTCTCCTAAAACAAACTTGTCTCCAAATACTTCTTTTCCAACTTTGCTACCCATTTTTACTAAATCAGGATTGTTGATTAATGCAGGAAGGTGTGAAGTTAATGTTGCTTTAATTGTTGCTTTTGTTTCTTCTTCAATTTCTTTCATTCTGTCTTGAAGGTATGTTAAAACATATTCAAGATTTTCTTCGCAAAATGTTCTAATAGTTCCTTCTAGTTTCACATTTTCAGCCATTATGTTATTTTTTACTCCACCATTTATAATTCCCATTCCAAGTACAAACTGTATTTTTTCTTTTAAATCTTCATTTATTTTGTCTATAGCGTCTATGACTTTTGCAGCTACAGATATTGCATTTATCCCTTTTTCTGGCTCACCCCAGTGTGATGATTTTCCTATTATCTCAATACTGACTCTTCCTAGGGTTGCGGTGGAAACTCCCTTTTGAATCTCCATTCCTATAGGTGCCGAATTTGCATAATGGAAAATCACCATCTTATCTACAGTTGGATTTTCTAGTACTTTTTCTTTTATAAGTTTTTTAGCCCCTCTTCCAACTTCTTCTGCTGGCTCAAAAATAAATTTGACATTGCATTTTAATTCATCTTTATGCTCATAAAGCAGTTTTGTCACACCTAATGCAGTAGCTACAATTCCATCATGGCTACATGCATGCATAACTCCTTTATTTTTAGATTTAAATTCTAAATTTGTTTCTTCTTCTATTGGCAATGCATCCATTTCTGCTCTCAATCCAACAGTTTGAAATTCTGGATTATTCATAAGCATTGATACTACTCCTGTATCTCCAATAAAGTTTGCTTCTAATCCTATTTCTTCTAAACATTTTTTTATATATTTGGATGTTTCGTATTCATGCTCACTAATTTCTGGATACATATGTATATGTCTTCTGATTTTAATTACTTCAGGAATTACTCTTTTTATATCTTCACTATCTATAAACATCAATATTCCTCTCTTTCACAAATATACTATATTAAAATCCATATTAAAACTAATCTATTTATTCTAAATTATTATGTCCAAATAAATAAATTTCAAAAAGGGCTGTACTATAGTATTTTATAGTATGACAGCCCTCTTTATAATTTTATCTAACTACTACTGCTTTTTTACCAATAGTGTCATAAACATATTTAAATTGAGATTTTTTTATTTTTAATTTTCCTATACCTGGATCAGTTAAATAGTAATAATCTTCATCAAATCCAGTTAATGTTGTAACATGAAGATTTTTAGCAACCCATAGTTGGTCTGGTGTACCTTCATACCAATAACCCATTTCTGGATTTCTGCAATATGCTGTTACCCATACAATTGATGGATTCCCTTTCATTAATTCTTTCTCTAACTCTTCTACACTTGCACCTGTAATATCTGCACTATTTGGTCTATATTTTTTTGCAAGTGATTCTAGTGCAGGTGGATATATTGTTTGGAATATGCCTTCCTGTTTTTCGTATTGACTTCCAACAAATCCTAAGTTTGGATTTTTATTTGGTGACAGAGGCATTTCCTTTGCCATTTGTGTTTTTGTTACAGGTATTCCTCTATATCTTAAAAGTTGAGCTAGTGAAGTTGCTTCGCAACCCATTGGTAAATCTGGATATTGACTTATACGTGGAACATCAAGTATTACAGATTTAGGATTTGATGATACTTTGCTTAAATATTGGCTAGATACATATCCAACTTTTCCATTATAGTTTATCTTACTCCATCCATTACTTTCTGATATTACACTTACTCTCGTTGCTTGTGTTAAACTTCCTATTTTACTATAATTAGTTCCTGCTCCACTTCTTACATTTAATACACTTGTATTTACTTCTCTTAAAGCATTTTCTGATGTATTATTATCTGGAGTAGGATTGCTTGGTGTAGTATTTCCCGGTTTATTCGTTTCTGGAGTTGGATTTGATGATATTTTGATTAAGTATTGGCTAGATACATATCCAATTTTTCCATTATAATTTATTTTGCTCCATCCATTACTTTCTGATATTACATTTACTTTTGTTCCCTGTGTTAAACTTCCTATTTTACTATAATTAGTTCCCGCTCCACTTCTTACATTTAATACATTTGTATTTACTTCTTTTATAGTATTTCCTGATGTATTATTATCTGGAGTAGGATTACTAGGTTTATTCGTTTCTGGAGCTGGATTTGATGATACTTCGCTTACATATTGGCTAGATATATATCCAATTTTTCCGTTATAATTTATCTTACTCCATCCATTACTTTCTGATATTATATTTACTTTTGTTCCTTGTGTTAAACTTCCTATCTTACTATAATTAATTCCTGCCCCACTTCTTACATTTAATACATTTGTATTAACTAATTTTATAACGTCTGCAAAACTTATACTTGTGTTTGATATACCTGCAAACATCAATGTCGATGCTAAAGATGTTGTTATAACAATATTTTTTAAGACTTTTTTTCTATTCATCTCAATTCCTCTTTCTGTTTATATTCCCTATTTATAATATGTATTTAATTTTCCTATACTAATACTTAACCCTCATATACCAATATAAAATTTATTATGCTTTTGACTTATCATTAAATTTCAAAGTACTCTTTTATAACTTCTACAACACCATTTTCATCATTTGATTTAGCTTCATAATTACTTACTTCTTTTAATTTTGGATGTGCATTTGCCATAGCATAGCTATATTTACAACTTTGCATCATCTCATAATCATTTAGATAATCTCCAAATGCCATTGTTTCATCATAAGTCACATCATAGTATTCTTGAATTCTCTCTATTGCTGTACCTTTATTTACACCAACATTCATAAAATCCATCCATAACTCACCAGATACTGAAATTAAAAAATCATTTTCTACTTCATCAAATTCTTTAGATAAATATTTTTCAGAGCTTTCATCATGGAATAATGCTATTTTACATATTTTATCTTTACCTTCTTTAACTACATCTAAGACATCATCTACAACTTGTAATTTTTCATAGTAAAGACGTGCATTTTTTATAAAAAATTCACCCTTATTTTCAGTATATGCACTCTTTTCCCCGCATAAAATAATTGATGCACCATGTATTTTTCTAGCAATTTCAACTGGTTTAGTTAACTTTTCTCCATCAATTTCGCTTAAATATACAATTTCCCCTTTATCAAAAACCATTGCACCATTTTCACTTATATAAATTAAATCATGCTTATAATCTCTAAATTGTTTTTCAAGATTATAATATTGTCTCCCACTAGCTACAATAAATCGTACTTTCTTTTCATCCAATTTATCTAGCACATAATCTAACTCTTTCGGAACATTTTTTTGGCTATCTAAAAGAGTTCCATCCATATCAGTAGCAATTATTTTTATCATATCTATCTCCTCAATTCCCCTTATAAATTTAATATATTTCTAAATAATCTCTAGAATATTTTAGCATAACTAAAAAAACTTGCGCAATTAAAAAAGATGTATCGAAAAATAGATAAATTCTATACTTCGATACATCCTTTTTAATTGTAGTTTATAAGTACATATGTATAATACTGTAGTCAAGTTTAATATTATTTTCATTATTCATCATACCATTTTTTAAATCCTCTGCATTTTTATAAATACCTTCTAATATTATTGCTTTTATTTTTAATAAATTTAACATTTAATCCATCTCCTCTATTTTGTTTTATCAATTTTATAGCTATATTATCCAATTTCATTATTTAAAAGTTTTTAAAAATATGTTAACGAAATATTAATTCATATTAAATATCACATTTATATAAAATTACAAATCCTTCTATACTTTAACAAAACATTAACAACTCTATGTTATAATTCAAAATAATCAATAAGATTAAAATATATTTAACTAAATACTTATTGTAATGGGGGTAATTTTTAATGATTAATATTCTTGTAGTTGATGATGAAAAACACCAGAATAATGTTATTTGTTCTTATTTAATAAAAAATAACTTTAATGCTATCGGATGCCTAAATACCAATGATGCATATGATGTGATGTATGACAATCATATAGATCTAATTATTTCTGATATTATGATGCCAGGTATTGATGGATTTGAATTTGCAAAATCAGTTAGAGATATTGATAAAAACATTCCACTTTTATTTCTAACAGCAAAAGATGATATACAATCAAAACTTCGCGGTTTTAGTTTAGAGATAGATGACTATCTTGTAAAACCTGTTCAACAAATTCTTAATGCTACGAAAAAAATAATTAATGGCGATTTTAATGTAAGAATTGAACCAATGGATACATTCGGAAAAAGAAACGAATTAGATATTATAATTGATAACTTCAACGAAATGGCAGGAGAATTAGGCAGTATAGAAACTCTCCGTACAGATTTTATATCTAATGTTTCGCACGAACTTAAAACACCGTTATCAATTATTCAAAATTACTCTGCTTTAATGCAAGATGAGCGTACAACAGATTTAGAAAGAAAAGAATACTCAAAATCAATTTATGAAACATCACAAAATTTATCCAATTTAATTACTAATATTTTAAAACTTAATAAATTAGAAAATCAAAAAATATTTCTTGAAACTAGTGAATATAATTTAAGTGAACAACTTATCGAGTGTTTACTGTGTTTCGAAAGTATTTGGGAAGAAAAAAATATAAATATAGATGTAGATATTGAAGAAGATTTAATGTTAAATGCCGACAAAGAACTTACATCTATTATCTGGAACAATCTCTATTCTAATGCATTTAAATTTACTGAAGATAGTGGTGAGGTAAGCATAAAAGCTAAAAGTGAAAATAACTTTATAATTATATCAATTAGCGATAATGGTTGTGGTATGAGTAAAGATACCGGCAAACATATTTTTGAAAAATTTTATTAAGGCGATACTTCTCATGCTACAAATGGAAACGGGTTAGGTCTTGCATTAGTTAAACGAATTATAGATATTATGAATGCTGACATTTATATAGAAAGTACATTAGGAAAAGGGACAACTTTCACAGTAAAGTTAGATCTTAATAAAAATAAAATTTATAATATATAAAAATATAAGGGGGAAAACATATGAGTAAAGATGAAAAATTTGTGTATAGTTATTCAGCAAAACAAAAAAAAGAAATAGAAGAAATACGTACTAAATATCTTCCTAAAACAGAAAATAAACTCGATAAAATACGTAAACTTGATGAGTCTGCCACAAGAAAGGCAACTATCCAATCAATTGTAGTCGGCTTAATTAGTTCTTTAATATTTGGATTTGGATTATGTTGCGTTTTAGTATGGAAAGATAGTCAATTTATTCAGGGAATTATAATAGGAATAGTTGGTCTTTGCGGAATGCTTCTTGCTTTTCCATTATATAGTCATATTTTAAAAGTTCAAAGAAATAAAATATCTGAAAAAATAATTTCATTAAGTGATGAACTTATAGATGAAATGTCTATAAAAAATTCTTAATTAAATAGTTTTCTAGACTGTAGATTTATTACAGATGCAAATTTATCTTCAGTCTTTTTTATTTTAAAAAAGAAATGATCTAATTTTATTATATTTATAAAATATGTTCAAAAAAATACCTAGATATAAATCTAGATATTCTCAAAACTTATTTTATCCATTAATTCTAGTATTTTTTCTTTTCCTCTAAGTTGGTCATACCAATTAGTTGGTATATCATCAAATCCATATATAATTCCTGCAAGTCCACCTACAACAGCAGCCGTTGTATCAGTATCATTGCCCAAAGCTATAGCTTTTTTTATAGCATCTTTATATGAGTTACTTTCTCTTATAACCTTAAAAGCACTCTTTAGACAGTCAATAACATATCCTGTTCCTCTTTCTTCTATTATTCCGTCGGGTAAAATATTATTTTCAAATTCATCTAAATAACTCTTATTGTCACTATATATTCTTTTTAGAGAATTTATCCCTACTGAATATGCTTCCTCAAAATCCATGCCCTCGAGCAAGTATTTTGCGATTAAATTATAAAATGCACAACATACATGATTACATATATTTCCGTGTGTAATCATTGCTTGTTCATGAGAATCAAAAACTAACTGTTCATCACTTCCCTCTTCAAAAAGTGCTAAAGCTAGAGTCCTCATCAAAGCTCCATTTCCTTTTCCCTCAGGTATACATAGCCCTGAATATCTAGGACTTGTTCCTCTTGCATACTCAGTTAATGCCTGTAAGGTCTGTCTTCCAACATCAAAAACTTCACCATCAACAGCCCATAAACCATGAGATACCCATGCTAAAAGTTTTTTTGCTGCATTGTCGATATCAAATCCATCACATTCTATATAACTATCAATAAGGCACAAAAATTGTGCACTATCATCTGAATATGTACCAAAAGGTATATCAATATACGTCTTTCTAAAATAATCTGGTGCTACCATATCAATTTTATCTATGTTTGGAATGTTTTCTTTAGGTGTAAATTCATATGGTACTCCTACAGCATCACCGATTATTAATCCCCAAATACCACCTAAAACCTTATTTCTTGGATACGACACTTTATTCATAAAACATGCCTCCTTTAAAATAAACTTCCTATACTATATTATAGTCTAAAAACTTACAATTTTTATACGTTTTTAGTTATTTTTTATTTAATAGTCGTAACTTTCTTTTGTTTTTAGGTTTTCACAAAAAAAATAGTTGGTGTATATCACCAACTAGAATTTTTCTAAAATTCGAACCTTGTAAATTTACTCAATCCGATTTTATCAAAATTTCTAAGAAATTTAAAAGCATAACTTATCGTTAAACATTTAAATTTTAATCAATATTTGAGATTGAAATGTATATTGAAAATATTAAGGAAGATAATCTTATTATAAGAATTCTATCTTTTAATAAAATCCCCTTCAAAACTTTTAAAATTTTTTTAGTTTTAGTTTTACAATTTTCCTTACTTTTCTTTTTTATTTAATTTTATTTAAATTACATTTTATTCTTTATTTACTATATATATTTTTTTAATTAATCACTTAAAAATATATACTCGAAATTACAAAAAAATAAAAGAAAGAAGATAGTCCCGCTCCCTATCCGCTTTCCTTTTAAATGTTTAAAACATACTATAATATATTATTTCTTTATAAAATTTATTCCATAATTTCTTGTCCTTCTTTTATTTTAATTTTAGTTACAAGGATTTTATGTTAAAATATCAAAATAAATATATAATTTTTATCACGAGAAATTATTAAATTTACAATAAATTAAAATATACGTTTATTTAAAAAATATATTAAAGGAGGGCAACATGTATAAGATTTTAATTATTGAAGATGATGAGATCATTGCAAAATCTATTGAGAAAGAAATGAATAATTGGGGCTTTGTCGCAAAAAAGGTAACTAATTTTCAAGATATAATCCCTGAATTTGTTGAGTTTAACCCACAACTAGTTTTATTGGATATTACTCTTCCATTTTTCAATGGGTATCACTGGTGTAGCGAAATTAGAAAACTTTCTAAAGTTCCAATCGTATTTATATCATCAGCCTCAGATAATATGAATATTGTTATGGCAATGAATATGGGTGGTGACGATTTTATATCAAAACCATTTGATTTACATGTATTAATCGCAAAAACACAAGCTATACTAAGACGTACATATTCATTCTCTACTCAGACAAACTTATTAGAACATAATGGTGCAATTTTAAATATAAATGATAACTCTATTTCTCATAATGATGAGAAAGTGGAATTAACAAAAAATGAGTATAAAATACTACAAACTCTACTAGAAAACAAAGGGAAAACTGTAAGTAGAGATAACCTTATGATCAAATTATGGGAAACAGATAACTATGTTGAAGAAAATACATTAAATGTAAATGTGACTAGACTAAGAAAAAAACTAGAGTCAATTGGTCTCTCTAATTTTATCAAAACAAAAAAAGGAATCGGATATATTATTGAATAAGGAGAATTGTTATGAATAATTATGAAATTAAATTTACATACATAACATCAAAATATATAAAGCAATATATAAAACCTATTCTTCTTTTTATATTATTTACATTAGTATTTTCCTTAGTATTCGTTTTATATAATATATCTACTGAACCAGTAATATATGCTTCCCTTTTGTGTTGCTTTATTGGCTTAATTTGTATATGTATAAATTTTATAAATTACTATAAAAAACATATAGCATTATATAAATTACAAAATGAAATTTATATTTCTTTAAATAATTTACCAACTCCAAAAAATTTAATTGAAGATGATTATACTAATTTAATCTTAAATTTAAATGATGAATATAAAAACTTTATATCTAAATCCGATAATGCACAAAAAGATATGATTGATTATTATACAATGTGGGTTCACCAAATCAAAACACCTATTTCTGCTATGAAATTATTAATACAAACTTCTGAATGTGAAGTTTCAAGTGATCTTTCATCGGAATTATTTAAAATTGAACAGTATGTAGAAATGGTTCTTTCATATATTCGACTTGGTAGTTCCGAAAATGATTTTGTAATAAAAGAATATAATTTAGACGATATTATAAAGCAAGCTATTAGAAAATATGCTCCTCTTTTTATAAGAAAGAAAATAGCACTTAATTTCAAAAATACAAATTATACAGTTTTAACTGATGAAAAATGGCTTGTATTCGTAATAGAACAAATACTTTCTAATGCGATAAAATATACAACTAAAGGTACAGTCTCTATTTATCCATTAGAAAATAAAAAACTTGTTATTGAAGATACTGGAATCGGAATTTCAGAGGAAGATATACCTAGAATATTCGATAAAGGCTTCACTGGATATAACGGTAGAACTAACAAAAAAGCAAGCGGACTTGGTCTTTATCTATGCAAAAATATACTAGATAAATTATCACATAAAATTTCTATTGAATCTGAAGTTGGGGTAAAAACTAAAGTTATACTTGATTTATCAATGATTGATATAAATATTGAATAATTTTTTATTGAGATTATTAATTTTTCAATATTTATCTATATTAAAATTTAAAATTACAGTAATGTAAGGTTATGCGGGGAAATGTAAGCCAAAGAAATGGTATTGCATTTCCCTATTTTGTTATAATTAACTCATAAATAAGAAATTACTATAATTTAAATAAAATGGAGGTCATTAAAATGGCAATGTTGCAAGTAAATAATTTAAAGAAAGTTTATACAACACGCTTTGGTTCAAACCACGTTCAAGCTTTATCAGACGTATCTTTCTCTGTTGAACAAGGTGAATATGTTGCTATAATGGGTGAATCAGGTTCTGGTAAAACCACTTTACTTAATATATTAGCTTCACTAGATAAACCAACTAGTGGTGAAGTTTTACTAAATGGAAAAAATATAGTTTCTATAAAAGAAAAAGAAATCTCAGCATTTCGTCGCAATAATTTAGGATTTGTATTCCAAGATTTCAATTTATTAGATACATTTTCACTAAAAGATAATATTTTTCTACCTTTAGTTTTATCAGGTAAAAAATACAACGAAATGAATTCACTTTTACAACCATTATCAATTAAATTAGGAATAAACTCTCTTTTAGATAAATTTCCTTATGAGGTTTCTGGTGGTCAAAAACAAAGAGCTGCTATAGCAAGAGCGCTTATAACTAAACCTCAATTAATTTTAGCAGATGAGCCTACTGGTGCATTAGATTCTCACTCTGCAGACGAATTATTACAATTATTCGAGGATATAAATGAAGATGGTCAAACAATAGTAATGGTAACTCATAGTACAAAAGCTGCCAGTACTGCAAAACGAGTTCTATTTATAAAAGACGGTAAAGTATTCCACCAACTTTATAGAGGTTCTTCAACAAAACAAGAAATGTATCAAAAAATTTCAGATACATTAACTATGATTGCTACAGGTGGTGTTAAAAATGAGTAAATTCTTTTATTTTAAATTAGCAATTACCAACATAAAGAAAAATGCAAAAACATATATACCATATATGATTACATCAATAATGACAATCTGCATGTTTTACATTATTTGCTCATTATCAAACAACCCTGATTTAAGTAAAGTCAGCGGAACTGACTCAATGGTTACAGTATTATTTTTAGGTACAATTATATGTGGAATTTTCGCAACAATATTCTTATTTTATACAAATAGCTTCCTTATGAAACGTAGAAAAAAAGAATTTGGACTTTATAATATTTTAGGAATGGAGAAAAAGCATATTTCTAGAGTTGTACTATGTGAAACAGTTATTATAAGTTTAGTAAGTTTAATTTTTGGTATATTAGTAGGTATTTTATTTGATAAATTAATGCTTTTAATCTTACTATCAATGTTTACAGTAAAAGTTCCACTAGGATTTTATATATCACCACAATCACTAAAAACTACAATTATATTATTTGTAGTAATATTTGTTGTTATATTCTTAAATAGTATTAGACAAATTCATCTTGCTAAACCTATAGAATTATTACACGGAAGTTCTGTTGGTGAAAAAGAACCTAAAGCAAAATGGATAATTGCCTTACTTGGATTTATCTGTTTAGGATCAGGATATTATATAGCTGTTAAAACTACTAATCCAATAGCTGCATTAAGTTTATTTTTCGTAGCTGTAATACTAGTAATAATAGGTACTTATCTTTTATTTACAGCTGGAAGTATTGTATTATTAAAAGCTCTACGTAAAAATAAAAATTACTATTATAAAACAAAAAACTTTATATCAGTATCAGGTATGATATATCGTATGAAACAAAATGCAGTAGGACTTGCTAATATATGCATACTATCTACAATGGTTTTAGTAATGATTTCATCTACATTCTCTTTATGGTACGGAATGAATGATATCATTAATAATTATTATCCAACTGAATTTCAATTTTCACCATCTAGTCACTCAGACAAGGATATAAAAGAACTAAAAACTTGGATAAATAATACACTCGATGATTTTAATAAAAAGCCAATAGATGAAATGGAATATACAACTTTAAACTTTGCTGGTATAGAAAAAGAAAATTCTTATATAATAGATAAGGCTAACCCTGTGTATTCTAATAGTGTTGATGATATAGGTACTTTATCTTTTATCACTCTTGATGATTATAATAAATTATATAACTCAAATAAAAAATTAGATGATAATGAAATATTTATCTCCTCTAACAGAGATAAATATAACTATGATACACTTAAAGTCTTTGATTATAATTTTAAAATAAAAGGTCATTTTGAAGATTTTCCTATAGATAAATATGTAGCTGCCAATGTTGCAAAAAATCATGTTGTTGTAGTTAAGGATATGGATATTTTAAATAATCTATATAAATTACAGAAAAAAGAATACGGTAAAATGGCATCAGATATTCAATATTTCTATTTCTTCAATGTAGATGCAGATGCAAATACTGTATTAAAAATAAATGATAAGTTCTATGATGAATTAGAAACTATGAGTTCTTATCCAGAAGACACAAATAAATATGTTTATAATGGTAAAATAGATTGCCGTGAAAGTTCTAAACATGACCTTATTGGTCTTAATGGTGGACTATTATTTATAGGTGTATTCTTAGGAATACTGTTTACAATGGCTACAATATTAATTATGTATTATAAACAAATATCTGAAGGATATGATGATAAAGAGCGTTTTGCAATAATGCAAAAAGTAGGTATAAGTAATAAGGAAATCAAACAATCAATACATTCTCAAGTGCTTACAGTTTTCTTCTTGCCACTTATTGTCGCAGGAATTCATGTATCATTTGCATTTCCTTTTATAACTAAGATACTAGCTATATTAAATCTTACAAATATAAAATTATATGCCATAGCTACTTGTGGAGGCTTCTTACTATTCGCAGTCTTTTATGCTATAGTTTATAGAATTACAGCTAGAAGTTACTATAAAATAGTAAGCTAAATTTACAAACACTATTCAAATTAATATATATTTATTCTTTAATAAGCATGTCGTATAAATTTATGGCATGCTTATTTTTTCAAATAAAAAAACTCCTAAATACCCACCTTTATTTAAGAGTTTTCTTTTATTTTATCCATATTCTTTTTTAAATAGTCTATAAGATCTACAACGCTATCTGTATAACAATCTGCACCTATCTTTTCTCTAAATGCCTCACCTACTGATGCTCCACCAATAAATACATGTACTTTTTTTCTTAGTTTTCTTTCTTCTAATAAATTCATAACTGTTTTCATTTCTCCCATTGTCGTTGTCAATAATGACGACATCATAAGAATATTTGCGTTATTATCTTCAATTGCATCTACAAATTTTTCAGCAGGTACATTTGTACCTAAGTCCACTATTCTAACATCTAACGTTTCTAAAAATATCTTTATCACGTTCTTGCCTAAATCATGTATATCTCCATATACAGTCCCCATAACTATCACTATGTCATAATCTTTGTCTTTCTCTTTCAAATAGGGTTCTATTATTTTGTAACCAGATTTAAATGAATTCATAGCTAGTAATACTTCTGGTATAAGACACTCATTTTTTTCTTCTTTCTTTGCAATTAAGGTTAATGCATCCATTAAAATATTTTTTAATATGTATTTTGGATTATATCCTACTAAAAGAGATTTCTTTATATACTTTACAACCGAGTCATCGTCACCTTCAATCATAGATTTTTTGATTTTCTCACAATAATTCATATAAATTTCTCTCCTAAAATAATACATTTTATATATTATTAATTTGACATTTGAGTTTGTTTATCCTATAAAAACTTGATTTTATTTTAAAAAATAGGGAGTTAGATATAATAAATACCCAACTCCTAACAATTATATAATTCCTAAGTGTTCAACTAATATCTTACATCCTAATAATATAAGTATTACACCTCCGACAATTTCAGCTTTTGACTTATACTTAAGACCGAATACATTTCCGATTTTTACGCCTATTGCTGAACAGGTAAATGTCACTATACCTATAAAAGATATTGCTGGTACTATTTTTACATTTAAAAATGCAAATGTTACACCCATAGCTAATGCATCTATACTTGTTGCAATTGCAAGTAAAAACATTGTTTTAAATCCTAGAATATCTTTCATTACACTGTCTTTTTCTCTACTTAATGCAACTTGACCTGTTGGTGATATTGAACATGAATTAGCAGAATATGATATATTACATTGTTCTTCTGCATTACGTTTTAAGTTTCTTATTTCTGTTTCTTCTTCCTCATCATCTTCAGTTAATGCCTCTTTAATCATATTAACTCCAATTAAAGCTAGTAATATAAATGCTATCCAATGGTCCACGCTAACTATATACTCTCTGAAATTTACTCCAAGTAGATAGCCAATTAGCGGCATTAATGCCTGGAATGCTCCAAACCATAACCCAACTATTCCTGCTGATTTTAAGTTTATTTTTGGTAAAGCAAGACCTTTACAAATTGATACAGCAAAAGCATCCATCGATAACCCTACTGCTAGTATAAAAAGTTCCAATAATCCCATTATTTTTCCCTCCTTTAAAATTAAAAAAGACCCATAGACAATAAAGCGTTTTTTAATAAAACACTTTATTATCCATGAGTCTCGCTTTTTAATGTAATACCGGATTTTGCAATCATTATGTCGACATTACAACGGCTTAGCCGCAAACTACTCCCTCATAGGAGTTATTTAGTTTTAATCCGTTTAATTATTTAGAACTTCTTTATTATAAAATATCCCAATAAAATCTGTCAATTATTTATATATAATATTAGTAAAAAATCAATATTATTCCTGTTATTGTCATTTAATTATATGGATTTTATAAATATATATGTATCGTTATTAGACTCTTCTTCACTATACTTATAGCCCAATTTGTTAAAGCTTTTTAATCCATCTAAAGTGGATATATTATTTTCAGCTAAATATCTAACCATTTCACCTCTCGCCATTTTTGCAAGTGTGCCCTTTTCTATTATTTTTTCGCCTTTTAATTCTCCAAATACACATGTGATGAATTTTATATTTGGTTGATTTTTTATATATTTACTTACGCATTTACTATATTCTTTTGATGCTAAATTAATTATTACATCATCTTCTTCAAATAAATTGTTTGCTATATTATCTGACCAAAATTCGTATAGATCTTTATTTTTATGATTTATAAGTTTTGCCTGCATCTCAAGTCTATATGGAACAATACCGTCTAATGGTTTTAAGATGCCATAAAATCCTGATAATATTCTTAAGTTAGATTGCAGGTATTCAATTGCATCTTGGCTGAGTACACTTGGTCCCATATATTGATATTGAATACCTTCATATGAAAATATTGCTGGAGTTAATCTATAATTTAAATCCATATCTAAAACTCTGTCGTAATTTAATTGAGCTAGTTTATCGCTACATTTCCACATAGTTTTACATTCTTCATATGATAAACCTTTTAAATAATTCATTAGTTCTTCTGCTTTATTTAAAAATACAGGCTCACTTCTACACTCAAAAATATCATCATCTATATTCATTTTCTTTGCTGGTGAAATTATAATTTTCATAATAATACCTCTTTCATTATTTTTCCCCTTTCCTTCTATCCTAAATACTTTTTATAAATTCATCAATTATTAAATTATTTTCCTCACTATCTTTCCACAAAAATTCTGGATGCCATTGAACTGCCATAACAAATTTTTTGTTTGGCATACTAACTGCCTCTATCAATCCATCTTCGGATATTGCATTTGCAATTAATCCTGGTGCTAAATCTTTTATAGCTTGGTGATGATAACTGTTTACGTATAATTTATTTACACCAACTATTTTGTGTAATATCGTATTTTCTAAAACATTAACATTATGAACACCTCTATTATAAGGCTTTTCCATTGTATGATTAATATTTGATTTATACTCAGTTTTTAAATCTTGATATAATGTGCCACCCAATAGAGAATTAAATAGCTGAATTCCCCTACAAATGCCCAATATAGGTTTATTATTTTTAATAGATTTTTCAAATAGATATTTCTCCATTTCATCTCGTCTGTCACATTGCAATCCACATGTATCTTTCTTTTTCTGATTATAAAGTTTTGGATTTATATCATGACCCCCTGTAAATAAAATACCGTCTACTAATTCAAAACACTTGTCCAAATTCTCTTTGCATGTAGATAAAGGTAGTATCATTGGAATTGCATTATTATTTTCTAATACATCCATATATCCTGGTAACATCCATATACTTTCTTTTTCATCATCCCAAAGAGGAATAACCCCTATAATTGGTTTCATATTCCTACCCCCTTAAATTATATAATATTTTGTTTTTGTTATAGATTTAATAAATAATATATCTTTTAATTATTAAAATTTCCACTTAATAAAAAAAAGCATAACATTTTTTCTGTTATGCTTAAGTTATAAAAAATATTATTTATAAATTCTTTATAATAAATTTTATATTATATCAAATCATATATTTTGCATATTATAAAATTGTTTTTATTGCATCTTTCCAACCATTATATTTTTTTTCTTGTATATTATTACTCATTTGTGGGTTATAAACTTTTCTTTCTATATTACCAAATATACTTTCATTATAAATACCCAAAGATAATCCAGCTGCATATGCTGCTCCTATAGCAGATAATTCTTCTGTATTTGGAACTAAAACACTTCCACTTAAAATATCACTTTGAAATTGCATCAAATAATTATTTTTTGTTGGCCCACCATCTACTCTTAATTCCTTAACCATTACTTGCGTATCCTCTTCCATAGCACGTATTATATCTATAATCTGATATGCAATACACTCTATTCCTGCACGCACAATCTCATTTTTACTTGTATTCCTCGTAATTCCAAGTAAACTACCTTTTATATTACTATTCCAATATGGTGCTCCTAAACCTGTGAATGCGGGTATAAAATATAATTCATCATTATCTTTAGCGTTATAACATAATTCCTCTGTTTCATTAGGTTTATTTATTAATCCCACATTATCTTTTAGCCATGAAATAACTGCCCCTGTATAATTAATATTTCCTTCTAGAACATATGTAGTTTTTCCATTCATTCTCCATCCCAATGATGTCACAACGCCATGCTTACTCATAACTAAATTTTCGCCTATATTCATCATAATAGATGAACCAGTTCCATAAGTAGCCTTTATCATGCCTGTTTGTAAACATCCCTGTCCAAACAAAGCACTATGAGAATCCCCCATATTACTATGAATAGGTATTGGTTTATTAAAAAATCCCTCAAAATTTGTATCTCCAAAATAGCTATTTGAATCACAAACTTCTGGTAACCATTTAGTATGAACTCCAAAAAGTTCACATATATCTTTATCCCATTCAAGAGTATGTATATTAAATAGTTGTGTTCTCGATGCATTTGAGTAGTCAGTTTTATATGATTTACCTTCTGTCAAGCAATATATCAACCATGTATCAATTGTTCCCATACACAAACGATTACTTTCAGCCATATCAGATGCCCCTGTTACATTTTTTAGTAACCAAGATAATTTTGATGCTGGAAAGTAAGGAGATAGCTGCAAACCTGTGCGTTCTTTTATAATTTCTGATGCATCTTTGATTTTTGGATTTTCACAAATATCTTTTGCTCTATTACATTGCCATACAATAGCATTAGCAAGAGGTTTCCTATCAAATCTATCCCATATTAAAGAGGTTTCTCTTTGATTGCTAATACCAATTCCAACTACATCATTTTTATTAATCCCAGATTCTATTACTAAATTTTTTACTAAACTAACTGTATTTTTATAAATTTCTTCTGGATTATGTGATACCCAACCTTTATCATTAATAATTTGCAAATGTGATAAATCTTTTCTATTAATTAACTTTCCTTTTTCATCAAATAATACAGCCTTTGTTCCTTGTGTACTTTGATCAATACTAATGATATATTTCCCCATATTTTTACTCCGTCCTTAATTATCTTAATTTCATTATTTCATCTACTTTTGCCACTATTCCATTTGCTGTAAGACCGTAGTATTCAAAAACTTCTGATGATGTTCCTGTCACAACAGGAGAATCCGGTAATGACATATTTATTACTGTTTTAGGACATTCTCTACTTATTACTTGACTTACCATAGAACCTAGACCTCCAAATAGAGCATGTTCCTCTATTGTTATTATTATATTTACATCATATGCTACTTTTAATAGTGTTTTTTCATCTAGAGGCTTAATACAGTACATATCTATAACTGCAACACTAATACCTTTTTTATTTAATATTTCTGCAGCATCTTTGGCTGGCTTTACCATTTCACCACACGCAATTATTGCTATATCGCTTCCTTCATTAATTACTACAGCTTTATCCATTTCAAATGGTACATTGCCTTCTTCATAAACATCATCCACAGCATTTCTGCCAACTCTAATATATGCTGGCTTTTCATCTGTTACTAGTTCTCTCATTAAACACTCCGTTTGCAATCTATCACTTGGTATGTATACCCTCATATTAGGTATTGCTGACATAGATGCAATATCTTGAACTGAGTGATGACTCATCCCTAATGCTCCATAACTTATCCCTCCACTAATTCCAATTAATTTAACATTAGTATCTGAATATGCAACATCAACTTTACATTGTTCATAACTTCTAGTTGATAAGAAACATGCTGGTGATGCAGCATAAGGTTTTTTACCACACTTAGCTAAACCTGCTGATATACTAACTAAGTTTTGTTCTGCTATCCCTATTTCTACAAATTGTTTTGGTAATTCTTCTGCAAACTTTGTAAATGATGCACTCCCTCTAGAATCACTACATAATGCAATAATATCTTTATCTTTTGCTGCCCTTTCTAGCAATACATCACATATAACTTGTTTATTAGCTATACTAGACACAAGCTAACACCTCTTTTCTTTGTGAAAACTCTTTTTTTATTTGTGTTAATTCTTCCGCTGTAGGTACTTTATGATGCCAATTCGCTTTATTTTCCATAATAGATGCCCCTTTTCCCTTGATTGTATTTGCAATTAATACTGTAGGTCTACCTTTTGTATTTTTTGCTATTTCAAATGCATTACTCAATTGATCAATATCATTACCATCTTCTACATCAATTACGCTCCAACCAAAACTTCTAAACCTCTCATGTAAATTATCATGCCCCATAACATCTTCTGTGTTCCCTGAAATCTGTAATCTATTTCTATCAACTACAGCACATATATTATCTAGTTTGTATTGACTAGCAGCCATAACCCCTTCCCAAACAGATCCTTCTGCTAATTCTCCATCTCCCATAACAGTATAAACTCTATAATTTTGTTGATTCATTTTTGCTGCCAATGCCATTCCCACACATACAGGAAGGCCATGCCCAAGTGAACCTGAGTTCATTTCAATTCCTGGAAGTTTATTATTTGGATGCCCTATATACGGAGATTTAAATTTACTAAAGTTTTTAATAATATCTTCAATATCTAAGAACCCTTTTCTTGCTAGTACTGCATAATACGCCTCCGCTGCATGCCCTTTACTTAGCACAAATCTATCTCTATCAGGACTATTTATATTTTCTGGGCTAATATTCATTTGTTCAAAATATATTACTGTTAAAATCTCCATAACACTCATATCTCCACCTATATGACCCGCTTTTCCTTCAACAATCATATCTAGAACATCTTCTCTTAACTCATATGCCAATGTTTTTAAATTTCTCATATTTATTCTCCCCTCAAATATGCCTTTATATCATCCTCTATTGGATCATATAAATCTGGTTTTATACCTATGTACTTACATGCTTCATATAAGACTGGAACAATATTTTTATGTATTCCTACGCAGTGATGAATATAAGGTCCTTCAACAATCTTTGCCTCAAGGCGTTTAATATTATCAACCTCAATCCAAAGATATGTTCCCATCCCCTTTGGTCCATCTACACCTTTTGCATTTCCTAGCAATAATGAGTACTCTCCATTATCTCCATCAAAACGACATAATGTAATATCACCATGTTTTGCTTCTGCTGTTAAGCTACCTGGATAGTCAAATGCTAACGGGTAAGTTAGTTTAGGTTTTTCATTTGCTACTGATATTGGCCATGGACCACAATGTTGCAATAATTCCCCATTTTTAATATCTGGATGACGTATAGTCCAATCGGCAAAAAATCCTCTTGCTTCATCCATTCCTGCTGCTTCTACCATTAACGCTGTAATTGCCCCATGTATATCAGTTTCACAAACTATAGGAATTCCTTTTTCATTTAATATAGCATTAGAAGCACATGGCATAATACCTAGTTCTTTTTGAAGCGCATTCCAACATTGAATTGCACCTGCCTGACATCCATATTTCTCAATTAAATTTTCCATAGCTATAGTTAACGCTGCTACATTCTCTACTTCATTTTCTTTTACCATAACATCCATATTGTTGTTTATATATGAAATCATGTCTTTTAACTTATTCTCATCTGTTTTCACATATTTAACTTCTTCTATAAGCTCTGTCATTGGTATTGGAGCAAGTTGAATATTAAATTTTTCTAGTAATTCACCCTCATTGCACATAGTAGTCCAAAAATCAAAAGGTCTCGTAGAAATTTGAAGAATTCTCATATTTTTAAATACTTTTACAACATTACAAACTGAAATAAAATCTCTTAATCCTCTTTCAAATACAGGGTCGTCTAATCTACAATTTGTTAAATATGTAAATGGTATTCGGAACCTTCTAAGAATTTTTCCTGTTGCAAATAAACCACATTGTGTATCTCTAAGTCTAATACCATTCTTGTCTGGTCTTTCATCTAATGGACCCCATAATACCACAGGAACATTTAATTCTTTTGCAAGCCTTGCGCATACATATTCTGTTCCAAAGTTGCAGTGAGGCAAAAACAGTCCATCTATACCTTCTTTTTTAAACTTTTCAGCAATTTTCTTTACGTCATTATCAACATAAAGAAGTCCTTCTTCATTTATATCATCTATATCTACAAAATCTATATCTAGTTCTTTAAGTTTTTCTGCTATCAAATCTCTATATTTACTTGCATCTGCTGCACTAAATATACTCCTTCTTGTTGGAGCATACCCTAGCTTTATTTTTACCATATTACTCCCCCTTAAGTTAGTCTAAATATTCACCATTTGTTGTAATAACCTTTTTATACCATTCAAAAGAATCTTTCTTGCGACGCTTTAAATCGCCTGTTCCATCATCATATTTATCAACATAAATCATACCGTAGCGTTTTGCCATTTCACCTGTTGATGCTGATACAAGGTCAATACATCCCCATGGAGTATATCCTATAAGGTTTACTCCATCTTTTACAGCCTCTTTCATTTGATTAATATGTTCACGTAAATACTCTATGCGATATGTATCATGAATACTTCCATCAGCTTCTAATTTATCTACTGCGCCTAAACCATTTTCAACAACCATAATTGGCAAACCATATCTATCATATATTTCATTTAGACTAAATCTTAATCCTTTAGGATCTATCTGCCATCCCCACTCACTAGATTTTAAGTATGGATTTTTAATCCCATTCATTAAATTTCCACCTGCAGTAGAATTAAGTTCTGGATCTGATGATATACAATTACTCATATAATAACTACATGTATAAAAATCTACTGTTCCTTGTTTTAAAACTTCTACATCATCTGCTTCCATCCTTAAATCTATATTATTTTCTTTAAAATATCGTTTAATATATCCTGGATATTCCCCTCTAACCTGTACATCTGAGCAAAACCAGTTAAATATCTGCATTCTTTTTTGAGTTGCTATTATATCATCTGGATTACATGTATAGGGATAAAAAGTGCCAAATAAACTCATATTCCCCATTACAAAGTGGGGATAATTATCGTGTGCATATTTCACAGCTTTCGCACTTGCAACTAATTGATGATGTAATCCTTGAAATCTTTCTTGTTTATTATCCTCTACTTCATTTATTGGTCCCGAATATCCCCTAATTGTTCCAAGAGATAATACACTTCCCATAGGCATTGTTCCAGCATTAATTTCATTAAATGTAAGCCAGTATTTTACCTTATCTTTATATTTTTCAAATATAGCTTTGCAGTAATTCATATAATAATCAATACATTCTCTACTTTCCCATCCATTGAATTTTTCTACTAATGCATATGGCATTTCATAATGAGATATAGTAACTAATGGTTCAATACCATATTTTCTACATTCATCAAATACATTATTATAAAACTCAAGTCCTGCCTCATTTGGTCCATTTTCTATTCCTGTCGGAAATATTCTAGTCCATGCAATTGACATACGAAATATTTTAAATCCCATTTCAGCAAACAATGCAATATCTTCTTTATAATGATGATAAAAATCTGTTGCTTCATGACTAGGATACAAAGTTCCTGTTTCAAATACCTGTGTAATTCTTTTAGGTGTTGTATGTGTACCATTAGTACACATATCTGATACAGATGGACCTTTTCCATCTACATTCCATGCACCCTCATACTGATTTGCAGCAGTAGCACCGCCCCATAAAAAATCTTTTCTGAATCCATCCATACCTCTTTATCTCCTATCTAATATTTCCTACTATTTCACCTAAATTTATTTGCTCATCTATTTTAAAATTAATTTCTTTATATTCACTTGAATTTACCAAAAGAAATGCACTTGTAGTTTGATATCCTGCTTCTATAATTTTATCTAAATCGCATTTCATAATATTTTGACCTACTTTAACATCGTCTCCAACTTTCACCAAAACATCAAATCCATTACCATTCATATTAACTGTATCAATACCTATATGTATTAAAAATTGTCTTCCATCATGAGCCTCAATCGAAACCGAATGTTTTGTATCAGATACTATCATAACCTTTCCATCAACTGGTGAAGTCACCTCACCTCTATGCGGAATTATTCCACATCCATCTCCTAAAACTCCTGATGAAAAAACTGGATCTGGAATTTTTTCTAATGAAACATATTCACCTGTTATTGGTGCATATACTAATTCACAATCATGTTTTTTATCTTTTTCTTGACCCTTGAAGATTTTATTAAATAATGACATTTTTTCTCCCTTACCTTTACCTATTATTTTGTTTTCCAAGCCATTCCCATAGTGTTACTGCTTTTCCATCATAAATTACATTTGTTCCATCTAATTCTGTATAACAGTCATCATTAAATGCATGAATCCAAACTCCATGATTAAAATATTTTTTCGGACTACCATCCTGTTCTTTATATTTACCTGTAAGATCTATTACTTTATTAAATAAACTAAAATGTACATTTTCTGCTTTAGCCTCTTTTAATTTGTTGTAGAGATATAACGATGTTTCATCAACATCTACTAACTCATCCCCTTTTGCATGAACAAACCAAATAGGAATATTTTTTAAATCATCAATCATTTTATTAGTTACATTTTCCTTAAAATACGGTGCACATACTGCAATCGCTGCAGCAAAGAATTTTGGATATTCTTTTAATAATTTTATAGACATAAATCCACCATTAGATAACCCTCCTATATAGATGCGATTTTTATCTATATACTGTTTATGATTTTCAATAAATTCTTCTATTAGTGTTATCAGAGGTTCTACATATATACTTTCATTAGATCTTCCCAATTTTTCTTTTCCATCATCCATCCAAACTGTGGGACATTGTGGAACAAGTACCCACGCTTCACCGCCTAATTTTTTTTGAATTTCTTTTGAAGATATATTATTTACTTTATTTCCTGTATATGCTACTTTTGTAGTTGTTCCACCTTCTCCAGCTCCATGTAACCAGATTACAATAGGAATTTTCCTTGAAAACTGCTTATCTTTTTTATAAGAATTATTTAAATCACATTTATATTCGAAGTCTATATTTGGAGTATAATATCCATATCTTAGGGGTAGTACTTCATGCTTACTAATATCTTCACTCCATCCTGTAAGCTGAGGACATATATCCTCTATACAATTATCAAAAACCAATCCATTAGTACTATTATCATCAGAAAAATTTTTAAGTTGGGTAATTCTATAATAGTTAGTTAACCATTCACTCGCAAATACATCTCCAATAATCCTTTTATTTAGATACTCTTCTTTTAATTGCAATGCAACATAATTTGATTTATGTTGTTCATTTCCGTATGAACAACATGGATACACATTAGATATCACTGGATATCCTTTTAACAATCTTTTTATCCCTGTTTTTTTATCCTTTTTCATTAATATTTTTCCTGTATATAAATCTCTACATTCTGCATATACATTAAAAGAATCTATGCTAAGATCATTTTTTGTGACCTCACATGGTAATTGTAAAATAAGCTTTGTTATAAATGGCCCATAATCAGTCATAGTTGTAAAAGTTTTATAATTTTTCATTTTCTTCTTCCTATCTTTCTATAACAATTAAAATATCCTTTACGAACGAACATTGCTCTATTGTGGTAATACCATCTTTAACATTAACTTCTGGTTGAGCAATAAATCTACTTGAAAGTTCTATAGTTTGTATCTTTGCATATGTACAGTCTTCATTTAACTTAATCTTTTTACTATATGGAGCATAAATTAAACTTACTTTTCCGTTTGGAGTTGTTGCCATTCTAATAGCTTCTGATTTTTCTAAAAGTCTATTATCTATTTTTAATTCAGTTATATTTCTATCCTTTAAGAAAGTAACTATATATGCATAATCCCATGCACCTGTAAAGTTTAATGCTTCTTCCCATGGTTTTGCCTCTTCAAATCCTTCTCCAATTGCCGGATTGGATGGCATGCCTACTTTTTGCCATCCCCATACGCCTTGTGCACCATATGTAATTCCAGCATTAGCACCTGATAATATACTAGTCCACGCTACTTTTCTTATATCATAAGTATCATATACTCCATATTGTCCACCACTATAACTAATTTGTTCATAACATGGTTCCGAATTAATTAATGGTTTTAATGGATATTTTTCTCTAAATTCCTTTGGCATTGTATATGGTTTTTCAGGGAATTGATTATTATGTCCAGTTTGATACATATAAAAGTCCAGCTTTTCTGCTAATTGTTGTGGTAAATAAGTATATCTTCCCTTAATATGCATTGTCTTTAATGTATTTGGACTTAATTTAGTTAATTCATCTAAAGCAATTTCATAATATTCTATTGTCTCTTTTGTTTCTAAATCAGTATCACCACTAATAATATAAATTGGATTAAATTTATCGAATGTTTCTGATACCATCTTACAATATTCTGGTATTAATTTTTTTGGCATAATATTGTCTGAAATCATATTTGATGCCCATGTATTAGGTACAAAATTACTCCATAGAACAACTAAAGCAAGTTGGAATCCTTTATCTACAGCTTTTTCACACATATTTTTTGCATGTTCAAAATACTCAGCAATCATACCCTCTTCAAAATCAAACTTGCTACCATCTTTAGATTTAAATGGAAATAACTCACAAGGTACCCAACAGCGATCCCACTGTGGAAGTATATTAATTTGTAGTGTATTAAATTGTTGTTGTTTTCTTTTTTTTAAGTAATATTCCCATTCTTGTTCTGTTACATTTGTAAAAGCACTCCATATTGTATCAGCAAAGTATAAAAAAGGTTTTCCTTGCTTTTCAAAT
This sequence comes from Clostridium sp. 2218st1_F5_2218SCRN_220325, assembly GCF_039062665.1. Classification (NCBI taxonomy): domain Bacteria; kingdom Bacillati; phylum Bacillota; class Clostridia; order Eubacteriales; family Clostridiaceae; genus Clostridium; species Clostridium sp. 2218st1_F5_2218SCRN_220325. Next base: position 102,270 of record NZ_JBCLNH010000003.1, read on the forward strand.
CCTAATTTATTTTTTGATATACTTAAATATGACATATTAATTCCCTCTCTACATTCTTATATATATTTAGTCTAGTTGACTTCTTCAATCATTTCATCCTCGAAATCATTATTTTCTTGAATCATTTTATCGTTAAATCCAAATAAGTATGTACAAACAAGTGGGCCAAAGAATGCTATTAAAGATCCTATTACAAACGCTGAGAAGCCTTTACCTATATATCCTCCCCAAGTAAGTATACTTAAGCTTACACCTGCTGATATTGAACCACACCCGGCAGCTGCCATTATTGCACCAGCTACTCCACTAAAAAACATAACAAATTTGAATGGTTTCTTGTACTTTAATGTTACTCCATACATAGCTGGCTCTGTAACTCCTGCTAAAAATGCTGCAATAAATGCTTGTCCTGATATATCCTTTAATCCAGTATCTTTTGTTTTTAAAAATACACCTAATGTAGCACCTGCTTGTGCAAAATTAAGTGGTCCCGTTAGTGAAATTAATGTTTCCCTACCTGTTAATGCAAATTGGTTCATTCCTATCGGTATAAATCCCCAATGAATACCAAACATTATTGTAAGTGGCCATAATGCACAGAATATAAATCCTACTGGAATTGGTGCTATTGCAATAGCTGCTGATGTAGCATTAGCTACTGATGTACCAATTATATCTGTAAGTGGTCCAATAACTAATACTGTTGAAGGAACAACAACTAATAATGAAATTAATGGATAGAATAAATCTCTAACAGCATTTGGTAAAATCGTTTTCATAACATGTTCAATTTTAGATTGTGCATATACTGCCACTATAATTGGTAATACTGTTGACTGATAACTAATTAATGTTACTGGAATACTTAAGAAAGAAAGAGCTTCACCATTTTGATAAGCTGTTGCTAAATCTGGATACAATAGTGCTGCTGCTATAGAAATTGAAATAAATTTATTAGCGTTAAACTTTTCTGCTGATGTAAATGCTAAAAATATAGGAAGAAATACGAATGTTCCATTTGCAGTTGCATAAAGTATACGATAAGTGCCACTAGTATCCGACATAACTCCAATTGTTGAAAGCACAATTAAAATACCTTTTAACATCCCTGATGCTGCTAATGCTGTAAGTACTGGTGTAAAAATACCTGTTATTGTATCAATTAGTATCGTCCCAATATTTTTTTTATCATTTTGTCCAGTATTATTTTCTTTTATTTTACCTTCTTTATTGCCTAAATTCCCAGTTATATCTAATACTGCTTTATATACTTGTGATACATGTGTTCCTATAACTACTTGGAATTGTCCTCCACTCTCTACTAATGAGATTACACCTTTTAAATTTTTTACACGTTCTCTATCAGCCTTTGAAGTATCTTTTAAAGAAAAACGTAATCTTGTCATACAGTGTTTTAAACTGTCTATATTATCAGTTCCCCCAACACATTTAACAATATCTCTAGCCAATTTACTATAATCTTTGTCTGCCATACCTTTAGATTCCTACCTTTCATTTTTTATTAATTATTTACTGTAATAGTATCATCGCAATTACTTTATTTCAATTTAAAATAAAGTAATTTTTACTTTATTTTTGCTTTATTTTATATTTTTTGTTATTATTTACTATTTATTCGTTATAATAATTAGTAATAAGTATAAATTTTCACTTTATTTTTATCTATATATTTACTTTATTTTTATAATAAATATATTTTAAAGGAGACATACTATGCCTAATATAACAGCCAAAGAACTTGCAAAAAAATTAAATATTAGTGCCACTGCTGTATCCATGGCATTAAATAATAAACCTGGAGTTAGTACAAAAACAAAAAATCGAATTATTGATGCAGCTGAAAAATATGGATATGATTTTTCTAAATTAACATCTAGGAAAAATAAATCTGGTTCCATCTATGTTTTATGGTATCGTTCAGGAAATGTTATTACCTCTTATTCACCTATTTTTAATGAATTAATGGAAGGTATACAGGATGAATGTTCTAATCAAGGATACAAAGTAAACTTTATACACCATTATGATAAAATAGAGAATTTACAAATAGTTATTGATGAGTTGAGAGTTTCTGATTGTTTAGGACTTATTGTTCTTGGAACAGAACTTGAAAAGTCAGCTACAGAAAAAATTTTAACATTGCATATACCAATAGTAATTCTAGATTCATATTTTGAATCACTTAATTGTAATTATGTATTGATTAATAATCGACAAGGTGCTTATATTGCAACAACCCATTTAATAAGAAAAATACAATCACAGCCTGGACACTTAAAATCTTCTTATCCTTTAAGAAATTTTAAAGAAAGGAATGATGGATTTACACAAGCATTAAGAGATAATGGTTTATCTCCATCGCTTAGTATAATACATTCCTTATCTCCATCTATAGATGCAGCTTATTCTGATATGCTAGAAATTATTGATTCTGGTAAGCCCTTAGCTAAATGTTATTTTGCTGATAATGATTTAATTGCTATAGGCGCTATACAGGCCCTAAAGGCTCGTAATTATACAGTTCCCGATGATATAGCTATCGTTGGATTTGATAATATATCAGAATCATCAGTTATTGATCCTGGATTAACTACAATTAACATTCCCCGTCAACATATGGCAAAATTATCAGTAAAAAGACTTATAGACAATATAAACGAGGCTAGCCCATTTTATTCAAAAACAGAAGTTTCTATACAGTTGATAGAAAGGAATTCTGTTTAAAATTTAAATATAAAAAGAGGTTACATCCCTCTAATAAGACAAAAAAAGCATAACATTTTTTCTGTTATGCTTAAGTCATATTTTGTTATCAATCTATATTTTATAACCCTTTAAAATATAGATTGATAACTATAAAAATATTTTATGTTCCTATAATCAGTATAATCATCTACTAATAAGATGCTTATACAACTAATTTTTCCTGTTTTTCCACTTCCACTTCTTTTTCCTTATTTAATTTGTGGAAGAACGAAATTGTTAGTATAAGAATCACAACAATAGCAACTAAATCCGAAATCGGTGCTGCATATAAAATTCCATTAATTCCTGTTCCAACCTCTGCTCCTTCTAAAACAGAAGGTAATATTATTGCTAATGGTGTGAAACAAACTATATCACGTATAACAGATGCCATAACTGCATACTTAGATTTCCCAATAGATTGGAAGAATACTGCTGTCATCTTAACCAGACAAGTAACCGTCATAAGCGACAGATAAATTCTAAACGTTTTTACTGCAAATTCTTGATATAGTCCGTTTCCTGAACCAAAAATTCCAACCACTACTTTCGGCCATAATTGGAAAATAATTGTTGCAGTTATACCAGTAATTAAAGTGGTACGAAGAACTATTTTGTATGCTTCACGTACACGATCCATCCTTTTTGCTCCATAATTATATCCAAAAATCGGCTGTCCTCCAAGTACAATACCTGTTACAATACTTAAAACAATTGTATACACTTTTGTTTGGATACTAAACACAGAAATCGGAATATCCGGACCATATTTTGATAATGCACCATAACGTGCTAGTGTCATATTACTAACTAATGTTACTGCCACAATTGAAATCTGTGTTATAAAAGTTGCTGCTCCTAGATTAATCATTTTAGATAAAATCGTTATATTAGGTATAAAACTACTTTTCTTTAATTTAAAACTTTTTGGCTTAAAGAAATAAACTGCACACATTGCAAAAGATACTACTTGACCAATAGCAGTAGCCCATGCTGCACCTGCAATTCCCCATTTAAGTAAAAAAATGAAAATTGGGTCTAAAATGATATTTATAATAGCTCCCATTACCATTGCTTTCATGGCAAATGCAGGACTTCCATCTGCACGAATCATACTATTCATTACATTTAATAATAAATAAAACGGGAAAAATGCTGCTACAATACGGAAATAAGTTACTGAAAGTCCTAAAGTTTGGTCTGATGCACCAAAAAGATTCATAAGCGGTACTGCTGCAATCTCACATATAAGCATAAGTACAATACTAATTAGTAATGTAACAGTTATTCCTGTTCCAACAGATTTGTGTGCACTATCCGTATCTTTTCTTCCTGCACATATACTTAGATAAGATGCTGCACCATCTCCAACGCACCACGCAAAAGCATTTGCAATACAGATTACTGGGAATGAAACTCCCGTAGCTGCATTTCCTAAATAGCCAAGTGTACTATTTCCGATAAAAATTTGATCGACTATATTGTAAAATGCACTAATTAAAAGTCCCATTATGCATGGAACAGAGAATTTTAATAAAAGTTTCGAAATTTTTTCTTCTTCTAAAATTTTGTTTTCATTTACCAATTTTATAATTCCTCCTATCTTTATATTTTCAAAAAATAAAAAACTACCGTAATAGTTTTGCCGTTTTTTTCAAAAACTTATAGCAAAACTATTACGGTAGTTTGTAGAAACATTCATCCAATCATGAATTTATATAAGTATCATATTTTATTTGTCACAACAATATAACATACTACGTTTATATTTACAACAGTTAATTTGAATTTTAATAACTTTATTCATTTATTTTATTTCTTTTTTCTGACTTTTGGAACTGGCAATTCATAAGAAGGAGTCCTCATATAAGAAATTGCTGATTTTACTGGTTTTACTAATAATCTATCATCATAAATACCACCAACAATCTTTCCACGATAATATATAATAAATTCTCCCATCATAGATCTATATGTAATTTCTTCTAAATCACTTAATTGTCCTAAAATAAATTGTAAATATTCTTTCCTTGATGCCATAATCCCACCCCAACTTTCTATATTTATCAAATAATTAAAGTTATTAGGATAATAAATGCGCATATATAATTACTACTTAATTACTTTAAGGCTACATAAATATCTATTTCTGCATTTTCTACTTCTGAATTTTTATATTCTTCAAAGTCTCCAGTAAAGCTTCTATCTAAATCCATGTCCCATATTTGTTGCCAAGCTTCTGCAACAGCTGTAACCATATTTCCACAGATAGAAAATTTAGCGTATTTTCCAGCAGGAATTATTTTAACATCTAAATCTTTATTATTCTCATCTACATTTGAAACTTCATTTCCAACAGTAATACAATATACTTTTTTATCTTCTGTATAATCAGAGTAAAGTCCTATTGCAAATTCATTAACTCTATTTTTAATTTGTTCATGTATTCCACCTGTATAAAAGTTTCCCCATAAACCACCTATAACATTTCCCATATTAAGAGAATCATTTGATGTTCTTGCACTTAGACCTACAAGTGTTTTTTGTTTTAAATTTACTATTTCATATTCCATATAAATACCTCCTAGCATAATTTTTTTTAAGACCTTAATCTATATTGTGAGATAATTATACTAAGATAAATATGACAACTATGTGTCATATATTTATAATTTTTTTCAAATTTATTATTTATATATACTTAATGTTTTTTCTAAATGATCTTTAAATTTTTCTTTTAATTCATTCGGTTCGAGTATTTCGCAGTATGGTCCAAAAGTAGAAATATAATAAAGCGTCCATTCACTTTCTGGTATATCTATTTCCGATATAAAACTTCCATCTTCCATTTTTGTAAAATTGTCAAACTCATCATATACTCTATAGGCCATTTCTTTCTGTATATGTAATTTGATATGTATACATTTTTGCTTAAATGTATTTTCAGTAGTTAGTATTTTAGGAGGTGCAATATGTATTGTATCCTCGTTTAGTATTGTTAAATCCTTAATTCTCATTAATTTAAAAAATCTATAATCATATCTTTTATCACAATATCCATATAAATACCATGAACCTCCTTTTGAACAAAGTTTTAAAGGTTCAACCTTTCTATAAGTTTGTTCTCCCTTTGAGTTTGAATACTCAAATTTTATCTTTTTTTTATTAAATATTGCCGATTTTATAATTTGAAAAATATTTGATTGATCTTTATAGTCATGCCAAGATGAAAAATCGACTTCTATCCAATCTATATATGAGTTTCCAAATAAACTACTAAATTTTTGAATTAATTCTTGTTTTGAGTTTGAATCAGCGATATCTACTGTTTGAACAGCCCTTAAAGAGGATAATATATTTTCTCTTTCCTTATCTGTTAACACAGTTTTATCTAATATATAATTCGGTAAAAGTGAGATCCCCCCACCTCTTCCCTTTGTCATATAAATCGGTATTCCGACCGAAGATAAAATTTCTACATCTCTATAAATTGTTCTCGTTGATACCTCAAATTTTTCTGCCAATTCCTTTGCTGTTATACTTTCTTTTTCAATCAAAATATATATTATTTCAAATAATCTATTAATCTTCATTTATTACTTTCCCCTATTTAAATAAAAAACTATTATGTAATAATCTATTAAATTTCGCTTGATTCCTCTTTATTACACTTTATTCTTAATAAAAATAATAATGAATATATACGATTATATAAATACTCAATAAAATCTTTATCATTTAAAACTTCCCTCTTCTGTTTTGCTTTATTTAAATATTCATTATGTCTAATATCAAAATACTCATTTATTATTTTATTTATTTCTTCTAACTCATTATGTATTACAGTATAAAGCTTGCTTTCTTTAGTTTCTCCCACTTGTAAAGCTACCTCTTGGTTTTTCATTTTTACACCATCACCATCATTTATAGAAACTATATATTGTAATGAATCCGTGATATAATCTAGTGCTGTCTTTTTATCTAATAACTCATCACTTATAATTAATTCCTCTGAATAATTGATTTTTCTTTCAAGCTGCTCATAATTATAAATATATTTTATTTCATTTGAACTTTTATGCCCTACTGAAATAAGCACTCCATTTCTAAGCTTCAATGGAATATTAAATTTCACCAATCTTTTATTTACATCTACTGTGAAAGCATACCTATCCTTTATAAATTCTGAATATGTTAACTCCGTTAGCATCTTTAATGATTTAACTGTAATTGTTTCATCCTTTTCTAAAATTCCATCGTATTCTACACCAAAGTTTAATTTATAATAATGATTAAAATCTATATCTAAATAAGGTTTTGCATCATCATGTTCATCATAACTAATAAATTGCTCTTTTATTAAATTATTTTGTGGTAATTCGTATAAATACCATTGTTTAAAACTCACCCAAAATCTATCTAAATTATTTTCCATATATACCCCCAATATATTTTGAAATTTAATCTGATAATGTAATTCTAGCACTCCTGTTTTATCATAACAATTAATAAAATTTTACGGTCTGCATGAAAATCCAATACCCAATGCCCCAGATCCTGTATGGCAAGTAACTCCAAATGATAAATAATCACACATTACTTCATGTCCCGGAAATGCTTCTTTAATATCTTGCACCCATCTTTGCGTTGTTTCATCAGCAGCACCTGATGATATTCTTCCGCCACGTCTTAAATATTTTAAATCATCTACAGCTATAAAAATCGCCATTTTTTGTTTAGCTTGTTCTAATTTCAATTTAATTTCATTAGCTGAAAGCCCTTCTTCTATCATTTCTAATGCATATAATATTGATTGATGTAGTGGTGTTGATATTCTCCCATGATCCACAACATAAACTTTCTCTTTATATTTTTCCTCTCATAATAACACTCTCCACCAATATAAAATGGCATAGGTAATATTTTTATACCTAATCTGTCTATTTTAACATAGTGTTTCCTATTTTCTCATTTTTTACAAAACTAACTCAATTTATTTTCATATATTTAAAACTATGCATTGTCTAATATTTACAGAAAAATAATGTATTATACTATATTTTATTGTTTTATTAAAATATTTTTTTTATAAAAAAAGACCGTTACAAATTTTAATATGTAACAGTCAAATATTTTTATAATTTATTTAAATCAACTTTGAACATAGGTAATCTAAATTTAACTTATATCATTTTTCTAATTACTGCAAATAAACCACCTATAGATGCTATGATAACTCCTATATATCCTACAACCCCTGCGTCAGAAGTTTTTGGAGTATCATTACTTTTTGGTTGCCCTATTAATAATTCATCTTCTTGATTATCTTTCTGTTCCTGATTATTATCTGGCTGGTAACCTTCAGCATAATCCTTTATCGGTGTTGTTTGACTATCGTCTACACCTTCGTCTTCATTTTCATCTATATCTTCTGAATTATCTTGACTTTCTTGATTATTATCTGATTGATAATCTTCAACATAATCATTTATTGGTATTATTTCACTATCGTCTATTTCTTCATTTTCATCTATATCGTAATCTTCATATATATCTAAATTTCGTTCTTCAACTTGAGTTGGGTTTATTTCATTAGCAAATATTTGTGTAGCCCCAAGTGGAACCATACCTGTTGCTATAAATGCACTTAATCCTAATATTTTTATTTTATTGTTCATATTTTACCTCCTAAATTCTACTTTTTTGTTTATCACTATCAATTAATTATTTGTTAATTTAATCAATTTATTAAGTTCTGCTTTGTCTATTTTTCCATATATATTTTGGTATGAATAAGAATATCCTTTATTGCTCCAAATTGCGTAATTTATACTATCCCCGCTGTAGTATGAAATATTTACTCCTTGGATTGTTTCTGTTTTCAAAAATTTTCCACCAGGAATTCCTATTATATCTTTATCCCCTTTTGCTATATCAAATTCAGTACCATCTTTGTATATTATTCGTCCTTGTTTACCTCTATTTTTTTCTCCAATAACAAAATACTTATCAACTTCTTTATCTAAAACCGGAACAGTAAGTCCTAAATCTGATTCCATTTTTTTGATTGAACTTACTTCCTTTAATAGATCTTTTTTTGAATCAGAACCTGATACTTTATTATTTTCATCATTCATAAATTCATTTCCATCTTCTTTTAATACTATATTATCTAGAGTATTTGTTTTTTGATTGAAAAATACTGCACCTATAGCTATAGCAATTATTGAAACTGAAGCAATACTTATAAATTTTTTATGATTTTTTTGTGCTATATTCTGTGCTTTGTTCAAGTATTTTTCAAACCTTATAATTTTTTTTGACTTATTACAGTTATCATACTCCTCAAGTAAAAACTCGTCATCTATATCTCCAAATGCATCCAGAAATTTATTTTCATCAATCATATATATTGACCTCTTTCTTCTAAAAACTCTTTCAATTTTGTTCTAAACCTTGATAATGTCATTTTCACATTGCTTTGGCTTAAATTATTTTTTTCAGCAATATCTTTTATAGAATATAAATACCAATATCGCTGAACTATTATTATCCTTTTTTCCCTTGGCAAAGATTTTAAAAATTCATTTATATATTTTGTTAGATATTTTTCTTCCATTTCTGTATCAATATCATTTTGACTAGGTATACATTCTTTTAATTCATCCAGAACTAGTGGCACTTCTCCCTTGCGTTTTTGACAATTCTTGCTTTTATAAATATTTAAAGCTAAATTTCTTGTAATTTTACCTAGAAATGCTTTTAAAATTTTCGGTCTTGTCGGTGGAATTGAATTCCATGTTTTTAAATATGTATCATTTACGCATTCTTTTGAATCTTCAAGGTTGTACAGAATATTGTTTGCTATTGTGTTACAATAACTCCCATACTTTTTATCAGTCTCAGATATAGCATTTTCATCTCTAAACCAATATAGATCTACAATATTATGGTCTTCCAAGTTTTTTCCTCCTTTCATATAATAAGACAACAAAAAATTATGTTGGTCACAGTTTATATTTAAATTTTAATTATATTTTTTTAAATTTAATATACAATAAATTTATTCAAAAAAATAGGGACACTTATTTCAAGCATCCCTATGTTCTATAAAGTATTCCTATTTGTCTTTTCTTTGTAATAATACTACAGTTTCGCAGTGTGGTGTATTTGGGAACATATCCATACATCTAACTTTTTTAACTTCATATCCGTAACTTTCAAATCCTTGTAAATCAACTACTAAAGTTTTTGGGTTACATGATATATAGATTATTTCTTCTGCATTAAATTTAGATATATCTCTAACAGCATCTTTGTGTATACCTGGTCTTGGTGGGTCAACTATTATGATGTCAGGTCTTTCTTTTAAGCTGTTTACTGTTTTAGCAACGTCACCTGCTATAAATTCGCAGTGAGTTAATCCGTTTAATTTAGCATTTTCGTTTGCAGCTTCAACTGCCTCTTCTACTATTTCTATTCCGTAAACTTTTCTAGCTTTTTGAGATAAAACTTGTCCTATAGTTCCTGTTCCACTGTATAAATCGTAAAGAACTTTGTCTTTATAGTCTCCAACAAACTCTCTAGCCATAGAGTATAATTTCTCAGCTCCTAATGTGTTAGTTTGGAAGAATGAGAATGGAGATATTTTAAATCTAAGACCTAATAATTCTTCGTATATATGATCTCTTCCGTGTAAAACTCTAAGTTCATCACATTTAACCGCATCTGCTAAGTTGTCGTTTAAGCAGTGTAGTACACTTGCTAAATCCGCATCTAAATCTAATCCTAGTAACATATCTTTGTACTTATCCATATCGTAATCTAATTGAGTACTTGTTACTATCATAACCATCATTTCATTAGTTTTGATACCTTTTCTAACAACTAAGTGTCTTAAGTATCCTTTGTGGTCGTTTCCTCTGTAGTATGGTAGCCCTTCCGCTCTGAAGAATTCTTCTGTAGCTGTTAATATTTTTATGAAATCTTGGTCTATTAACATACATCCATCAACAGTAACTATATCTATATGTCTACCTTTTTTGTGCATACCTATAGTTAATGGTCCATCTTTCATTTCGTTTCCGAAAGTGAACTCCATTTTATTTCTGTAGCAAGTATTGTTTGGACTTGATTCTATTCCTAAGAACTCAAATCCTTTTATATCATGACTTTCAAATAAGTCTAGTATTTGTTGTTTTTTAATTTCTAATTGTTTTTCATATGGAAGTGATAATATTGTACATCCTCCACATTGTCCAAAGTGTTTACATGCTTGTTCTGTTTCTAGTGGAGATTTTTCTAGTACTTCTAATAATTTAACCTCTGCTTTTTGGCTATTAGCTTTTTTTACTGATGCTTTTACTTTTTGACCAGTTATTCCGCCCTTCATTTGAACATTTCTTTTTCCTATTATAGTAGAAGAAGTTCCACCAAACTCCATTTTGCCTACCTCAAATTCAATAATTTCTCTTCTTTTCACTAAATTATCCTCCGTCAATATCTTAATTTTCAATATAAACATTTATTTTGAATATATAGTCTTTATTAATCTATATAATTATTGCCTTTTTAAATCATACTTACTAATTATATTAGATTTTTGCCTTTATATCAAAACCTTTATTATGTAAATTTGCTATATTTGAATTTAAGATTAAATTTAGTCTCTTTCTTCTATCATTTTTATCTCTTCATCAGTTAGTTCACGATATTCTCCAAGTGCTAAATTTTCGTCTAGTTGTAGTTTACCCATAGATAATCTCTTTAAGTATATTACTTTTTTATCTACACTTTCGAACATTCTTTTTACTTGATGGAATTTACCTTCATGAATAGTAAGCTCTATTTCTGAAATTTCGTCACTTTTCAGTATTACAAGCTCTGCTGGCATAGTTTCGTATCCATCATCTAAAGTAACTCCTTTAGCAAAGGCTTTGATATCTTCTTCTGTTACAACACCTTCAATTTTTGCATAATAAGTTTTTGGTACGTGTTTTTTAGGTGATAACACTCTATGAGCTAACTGACCATCATTTGTTAAAACTAAAAGTCCTTCCGTATCTTTATCTAATCTTCCAACTGGGAATGGTTCAAATACTAAATCTTCTTTATCAATTAAATCTAGTACTATTGGGTCCCTTTTATCAAATGTTGCAGAAATATATCCATCTGGTTTATTTAACATTAAATATATAAATTCTTTATATGTTACTTTTTCACCATCAAATATTATTTCATCATTTTCCACATCTACTTGTACTCCTGGATTATTTATAACTTTTCCATTTACTTTTACTAACCCATTTTTACAAATTTTCTTTAATTCACTTCTACTTCCATAGCCTAAATTAGACAGTACTTTATCAATTCTTTGTTTCTTAGACAATGCTTTTCCTCCTTCATTTTGTATATAATATATCTATTTAATCTTTATTAAGTATAGCTTTTTTGATAATTTCACCTCAAAAACGTATATTATATGTATATCTAGTATCTATTTGTTATTAAAATTTTATCAATTTATGTCTATACGTTTTCACCTTTTAAGTATATAATATTATTGATGGGTAAGTCTTGTAAATTTTTAACTATTTTTGAATTTATGGAGGTATAAGATGTTAGTTTCTGCTAAAGAAATGTTAGTAAAAGCAAAAAAAGGAAAATATGCAGTAGGTCAATTTAATATAAACAACTTAGAATGGACAAAAGCTATATTATTAACTGCACAAGAAAATAATTCACCAGTTATATTAGGTGTATCTGAAGGTGCAGGAAAATATATGTGTGGATATAAAACTATAGTTGGAATGGTTGAAGGTATGTTAGAAGAATTAAACATAACTGTTCCAGTTGCTCTTCACTTAGACCACGGTTCTTTTGAAGGTGCAAAAGAAACTATAGCTGCTGGATTCTCTTCAGTAATGTTCGATGGTTCTCACTATGGAATAGAAGAAAATATAGAAAAAACTAAAGAAATAGTTGCCCTAGCTCACTCTAAAGGAATATCTGTTGAAGCAGAAGTTGGTTCTATAGGTGGAGAAGAAGACGGTGTTGTAGGTGCTGGTGAAGTTGCTGACCCTGCTGAATGTAAGAGAATAGCTGATTTAGGAATAGACTTCTTAGCTGCTGGTATAGGTAATATACACGGTAAATATCCAGAAAATTGGGCTGGATTAAACTTCGAAGTTTTAGGAAAAATCAATGAAGCTACTGGTGACATGCCATTAGTATTACATGGTGGTAGTGGTATACCTGATGAAATGATAAAAGAAGCTATATCTTTAGGTGTTGCTAAAATAAATGTTAATACTGAATGCCAATTAGTATTTGCTGAAGCAACTCGTAAATACATCGAAGAAGGTAAAGACCAACAAGGTAAAGGTTATGATCCTCGTAAAGTATTAGCTCCAGGTTTTGAAGCTATCAAAGCTTGTGTTAAAGAAAAAATGGAATTATTCGGTTCTATAGGACAAGCTTAATTCTAAACAGTTAAAAATATTAACGATTATATAAGGATTGGAGATAATCTCTTCAATCCTTTTTCTTATTTGTATAAATAAAAATGTACTTAGTTTATGTGCCAACAACTTCGTTCGTCGCTTAAAATTCGCTTCGCTCATGGCGTCAACGACTTCGTCCGTTGCTTAAAATTCGCTTCGCTCATGGCGCCAACTACTTCGTCCGTTGCTTAAAATTCGCTTCGCTCATGGCGCCAACTACTTCATCCGTTGCTTAAAATTAAAAAAACGAACCTTTGGTTAATAATAATTTTGTACAAGTACAAAATCAATAACAACCGAAGATTCGTAAAATATTTTTATTTATTTAACTTAAATGTCTTTAACTATAGAATTTAGATGCACCTACTAATTGTCTTTTAGAAACAATTTTCGCAAGGTTTTTTAAAGAGGCGATTTTAATATCTTCAAAACTTACTAAAAATACAAATTTAAAATCAGTAAATTCTTCGTTTATATTATAAACCTCAAAATAACATTTTATATTGTCCATACAATAAATATCTTGAAGCTCCTCTTCTATCTCGTCTGTAGTATCTTTTAAGAAACGTCTTACATCATCAAATATTATTTCAAAAAATGATTCGTCAACTGATTCTCCTAGTTCTTCAATAGCCTCTAGTATTTCTTCTTTTGAAAATACTCTCTCTGATAATTCACAGTCAAACACCATGATATTATCTTGATTTATTGAATTAGATATATCTTGTAAATAACCAATATCTTGGCGTGCATCAAGAATATCTTTAACCTCTTTACTATTTACATGAAAATTCCCTTTTCTATTTTTTAATTTTAATTCTATCATTAAACTTCGCCTCCTCTCAGCAAGCCAACTTAATTATAGTTTATCAATAACATTTTTAATTTCTTTCCAAGAAGAAACTCTAATTATGTTTTTATGATCTATATCTTTATTATAATTACAATCAATTAATATTACTTTTATTCCCCCCTCTGCCAAGTGTAAGGCGTTCATTGGGTGGTCTTCTATAAAAATATCACATTCTAGCTCTTTCGCTTTGTTAAGTTTCCTATCTGTTCCAAGTAAATAAAGAGGCACATATGATAATTCTTGCTTTTTAAGCCAGTCCATAGTAATTTCTTCTAAAGTGGAATTCCTTGCTGTTACAAAGAATAAATTGTTTTCTTTATATAATTCACCAACAACTTCTTTAGCTCCTTCAACAACATGTGCTTCGGAATATGAATTTAAATAATTTGAATGAAGTTTATCTAACATACCTTCAAAAGTATCTCCATATAACTCAGCCCAATATACTGTTGTATAATCCTCTTCAGTCAAATCCCTCTTATATATACTATTTAGATACGGTAGATAATGATATGGACTTGTAATAGTTCCATCAATATCAATACATATATTTAAATTTTTCATAGTCTTTCTCCTGTTTTTAAGAATTCATTATACCATATACTCTAGTATAATTCAAAAAGATACGTATAGCTATATCTTATTGCAATTTTAACATATAATCACTATTTCTGCACAAAAAAATAAGATAGAAATAGTGTATTTACTTTCTAATTTCTATCTTATTTTTGATTGTATTTTATTCATTTTTAATTGATTCTTCTAGTTCATTAATTTTCTTTTTATATTGATTTATTTTTTCATCTGATTGCTTTATATATTTTTGTATATTTGAAATAGAAGTTATATCTTTATCGTTTACGACATTATATGTTTCTTCTACTGCTTTGTATTTTAATTTATAAGCATCTTTCATGCATTCAGTACATTCATTTAATACTTCTGTGTATTCTTGTTGTGATAATTCTGGTGTATCCATATCGTCGTATATTTCGACTACTCTATCACACATATATTTAGCTTTTTCTATATCGTCTTTAACTTTATCTATATCATTTAAAGATGTTTTTATATCAGTTGCATAAGCTACACATTCTTTTATTGGGTTTAGTGCAATATCTTCTATAGATCTAATGTCTTTTTTGTATTGTTTTATTGTAGATAAATCTTCTTCTACATGGTTTACATCTAAGTTAGATGTGTATATATCTCTGTAGTTCATTACCATTGAATGGTTTTCGCTGTTTTCTATTTGTTTTATTCCGCTAATATACATGTTGCTTATTACTATTGTTGTTGCCAATACTACATATGTACATGCGTAAATACATGCTCGACTAAACTTCTTGTAATTTTTAAATAAAACTATTAAAGGTATCAAATAAAAAAATATAAATACTAATATCCATCTCATAAGCACAATCTCCTTTTCCGCACTCAAACTAAATACTCATTGTAATGTATTTTTAGTATTTACATTTTTTATAAATATTAATCAATAAATAAGAAATTCTTTGTTAGAAAAACATATTTTCTCAATATATTTTTAATCAAGCACTTTAATTAATTTAAAATCAAGATAATCGCTTGATGCAAGAACGTATTCTATACCGTTTCTAACGCCTTTAAGCCCCATTGAAAATGAGTCCTTTCCATGTAAATGACCATAGATTACTTTTTTTACATTATATTTCTCATATAATTTTGTAAACTCCGACTCTTCTAGTTGGTCATTTGTAGGTGGGTAATGAGTTATAACAATTAAGTCAGTATACCCATTTTGTATTGCAGATTGTATCGACATTTCTAATCTCAATACTTCTCTTTTATATATTTTCATATCATTACTATCAAATTTTACTTCATTAGGACAAAGCCATCCTCTACTTCCACATATCGCATAATCACCGTATGTAAAATATCCATTTTGGATAAAATTCATATCTTCGCTTTGATATGCAGCATTTATTTTTGAAAGAGATGACCACCAATAATCATGGTTTCCTTTTATAAAAATCTTCTTACCTGGAAGTGACTCAATTATATCTAAGTCTGCCTTTGCCTCGTTTAAATTCATAGCCCATGAAGTATCTCCAAGAACTAATACCGTATCACCATCTTTTACTGTTTCATTCCAGTTATCGGCTATCTTTTTCTCATGATTGTCCCAATTATCACCGAATATATTCATAGGTTTAGGATTTTCCGTTGAAAAATGTAAGTCACCTATTGCATATAATCCCATAAATTCATCTCCTCTCGCAAATATCTTATTTTACGATAACCTAATTACTATTAATATTTTTGAAATATTATTATTTTATATACATGATAATTTAAAAGCTGCCTCAAAATTTAAGACAGCGTAAAATTATTTATCTATTCTGTGTGT
Source organism: Clostridium sp. 2218st1_F5_2218SCRN_220325 (assembly GCF_039062665.1). NCBI lineage: Bacteria > Bacillati > Bacillota > Clostridia > Eubacteriales > Clostridiaceae > Clostridium > Clostridium sp. 2218st1_F5_2218SCRN_220325. Next base: position 118,783 of record NZ_JBCLNH010000003.1, read on the forward strand.
TTTAAAGTCTTCTAAAATATAATCTATTTCTTCTTTTAGAGCAACTATTTCATCTATATCTCTTTCACTATCTATTTTATCAAGTCGTCTTTGGTATTTTAAAGCGCTACTAATTTCCCCTAAATTATATAATTCTTGTATTTTCTTTAATACATCTTTTAGGGTTACAGATTTAGCTTGATACATGACTTGAGCTTTCATTATGTCTTCTCGAATTTCACTCATTTCTTCATCTAATAAAAATGCTGCGTCTGCCGCTTTTCTAAGTCTCAATGCTACATTTTCTGGTATGTAGTGCTCGTACTTGTATTTTAAAGAGTGTTCTATAGTTGCCCAGAAATTCATAGCTAAAGTTCTTATTTGGATTTCACAATGTATCTCCTTAGAACCAGCAATTGAATTTATAGGATATTTTATTATTAAATGATAACTTCTATATCCACTTTCTTTAAAATTAGTTATATAATCTTTTTCATTTATAACAGTCATATCTGTTCTATTTTTTATTAATTCAACAATTGTATATATATCTTCAACAAACTGGCACATTATTCTTATACCAGCAATATCTTCTATTTCACCTTCTATATCATTAGTATCTAATCTATTAGCTTTAGATATTATAGAAGAAATCTTTTTTGTTCTCCCAGTAACAAATTCAATAGGAGAATATTCACCCTTAGTCAAAAATTCTTTTCTTATATTTTTAAATTTTACCTTAAGTTCTTCAACCGCATGTTGATAAGGAGCTAATATTTCATCCCACTTTTCGTAATTCATATTATTCACCTTTCGTCAAATAAATTAACAATCACCATTATTTTACCATAATTTATTTTATTTTTGTATAATAAAGCAAATCAGAGTCTTCTAGTGTATAATCAATTTCATCTAAATCAGCTAAATAGCTTATACAAGTTACTAATGAAGTTCTAAAAAAATAATATTCTTTGTAATTATAGGTTAATTCATTTTCTTTTATAATTTTTTTAAGTAAAGCATCTATATTCATAGGTACTTTAAGGTTTTCTTTTATTTGATTTAAATATTTGTATATAGCTTGTCTATGCTTGTTTATTAAAAGCATAGTGCTGTCTTTATCTAAAACTTTTCTTCCATGAGCTAATACTAGATAATTAAAATCTAAAGATTGGATCTTATCTAATGATTTTAAGTATTCTTCTACGTCTTGTAAAAATAAAAAATCATATTTATTTAATACTTCTTCGCCAACTAATAAATCTCCAGCAAATAAAACACCATCTTTTGTCAGTATTCCGATACTTGCTAGAGTATGCCCTTTTAAATTTATAATTTCGAAATTTGTATTATTTTTATTTAAAGTACCTTCATCTACTATTGTATCTACGTATATTTTTTCTACATTTCTATGAAAAAGTTTTGCTGTCAAAAACTTATTGTGTTTTCCACCTAATATAAAATCTGAAAATAATTCCGGTCTCTCTATAAAAATCTTAGCATTTTCTGAAGCAATAATCTCCACTTTTGGATATGAATGTTTTATTTGCCCACAAGCAGCAACATGGTCTTCATGTTCATGGGTATTTATTATATATTTTGGTATTATTTTTTCATTTTCAAACATCTTAATCATATTTTTAGGTCTTAGTCCATTAAGACCTGGGTCAATTAATAATGCTTCATTATTTTCAAATAAATACACACCTGTATTCGTGCCGCCTTTTACAAAGTATGTATTTCCAAACACATTCTGTAATTTCATAAAAGTACACCCCTTGTATAAATTCAAATATCCTTAAACTCTTTATATATTATACCATGTATATTTTTCTTATTTATGAATTATTTAGTTTATAATTTGTATAATTTATTTATTTAAGTTTATATTTGTAAGACTTTATTTTTTTATGATAACTCTATTTAGCTTGTTTTTTAATACAGTTTAGCAAGTAAAATTCTTTTTATTTTATTTATTACATTTATATTTTCTTCTTTTGTTATTCTAATTTTAATTTTATATGCAAATTCAGAATACAACATACTCTCTATAAAGTATTCAACTATTCCTCTATCTTTATATGGTATATTTATTAATTTATTTCCTAAAATTCTAGCATCTAAATTCATTATTTCATCTTCAAAGTTAAGTCTATCTTTTTTAGATAAATAATCTTTTTCTGGCTTAAATACATCACAGTATTTTATAGAGAAGTTTAAAACCTCATCACTTATATCTACACCATATATTTTCTTCATACTATCTTTATAGTCCATATTTTGTTCTATTACTCTGCTTAAATTAGCATTATATTCTTCCTTTTTCCAATGACCAAATAATCTACAGTTAAGCGGTCTAACTTCATATATTAAACATCTATTATTTTCATCTCTAAATGGACATGAATTTTTCTTCATCAATTCCATAAAATAATAATCGACTATTCTCTCAATAGATGCCTCTCTAAGCTCATCTTTATCAGCTAAATATCTATATATATTTAAAAACTCTATTAAATTAATACCAACAGACTCCATACAGCAATTTCCACAACCACTGCACTCTCCTTTTGGCAATGTAGAGTATATTTTATTTAATTTTTCAAAATAACCATTTTTCTCACAAAACGCAATACTTTCTAGTATTTGTTGTCTTTTTATACTAGCCATAATTTTCTCCTCTTGTTATAATTATTTAGTTAATACAAAAACTTATTATAACATATTTTTGAATATAAATTAGGAGGTATATATATGAACAGATATACTAAAATTATTAATATGATGGAAAGTTATTTCACTAAGGATTTTGAAAAAACTAAAAAAGGATTTACTAAAGTAAGAGAAGTAAAAGAAGAAACAGTAAGAAAAGCATTCTTAAAAGGAAACTGCGAAGTTTTAGTAATACTTGAAGATTCTGATAGAGAAATATTAATAGATGATTTTTCTCCTGATGAAGATATAAAAAAATACTTAGGAGCATCTTTTATAAATCCAAAAAGATAGTATCATAATATCACACAATAATCATTTTATAATACAAAATAAACACAATGCAAAAGAGCTGATTTCAATAATCTTATTGATATCAGCTCTTTTGACTTTGATATTATGAAAAACTATATTTATATTTTCGTAGATTAAAATACTGTGTCACACAGTCCACAATACGCATCTACTGGACTTACCCCTGTAAATTCAGAACGACCTAACATTTTTTCTACTAGTAGTTTTAATGTGTAGTCTTTGCTGTCATATGTATTTATATAAGTTTGAACTTGAGGAACATCAGCTAGATGGAATGGTGATAATACTGATACAAATATTGTTGGTATTTCATGAACATAAAACGGCATATCTGGTGTTCCTTTTGCCATAGTCCACTCTATACGTTGATGAGTATTTGCACCTACATTAGCTACGTTTATTATTAAATCATATTTTCCTGTTAATTCTGCTATTGGACGTTTTTGTGAATAAACATCTAATAACTTCATAAGAATTTCTTCTTTTGGAAGTTTCATTATTTTTTCCATAGCAGATTCATATATCTCAACTTCAAATCCTTCTTGCTCTAATAATTCTTTTATTTCTTCTATTGGAGTTTTCTTTCCTCCACCCATTAAGTCAGCTATACCATTAGCTATACCTTTAACATTTACAAGTAATACTCTTTTATGTTTTTCAGGACTCATTGGGAATATATTTTCTTCATTTTTAACTAATGTTATTGATTTATCAGATATTTCTTTTGCTATTTCTTTATAACTATCTAAACCTATTTTAGCCATAGCTTCTGCTTTTGGTTGAAGTATTTCTGTTTTTGGTTTATTGTGAAGTCCTAAAGCAGCTTTTGTTCCTAATATTCTAGTTAAAGCTTCTTCTAATCTTTCATCAGTTATTATACCTTTTCTGTATCCTTCCATCATCCATTCAAAATCTTCTTCTGGATCATTGAAGAATAAGAACATATCACTTCCTGCTGCTATAGCAGTTGGTAACATTTCACTACGTTTCATTGCTGAAGTCATAGCTACCATGTGAGACGCATCAGTTACAACTAAACCATTGAATCCCATTTTTCCTCTCAATAAATCAGTTAATATATATTTATTTAATGTTGCTGGCATTAATAATTCTTTTTTTGTTGCATTTGGGTTAAAGTAACGAACATATTCTGGTAAAGCTATATGTCCTGCCATTATTGATGGAAGTCCTGCGTCAATTAAACCTCCATATACTTTTCCGAATGTTTCATCCCATTCTTCTGGTGAAAGTGTATTTGGAGCAAATGATAAATGTTGATCTCTTTCATCTATACCATCGCCAGGGAAGTGTTTAGCAGCTGGTGCTACTCCATTTTCCATCATACCTCTCATAAATTCTAATGAGAATTCTAAAGTTTTGTCTGCATCTTTTGAGAATCCTCTATTTGTTGTTATTGGATTTCTCCAGTTTATCATTAAGTCTACTACTGGTGCAAAACTCCAGTTACATCCTATTGCAGCAGATTCTATTGCAGAAATTTTTCCTAGTTCATACGCATACTCTTTATTATCAGCAGCACCTACTTTTATTCCTGCTGCTATATAAGTTCCGTCTAAACATGCACCGTTTCCGCCACCTTCTGTATTTGCAGCTATTAGTAGAGGTATTTTACTATTTTCTTGAAGTATTTTATTTTGATCATATACTTGATTTGACATAGCTGGGTTATAACGAACTCCACCTATATGATAATTATCTAGTACACTTTTTAAATAGTCTTCTTCACGACTAGCTCCCATATTAATAAATAATTGTCCGATTTTCTCTTCTATTGTCATGTTCGCAATAGTATCTTTTACCCATTTTACACCTTGCTCATCAAGGTTATACGGTTTTGCTGTTAAGTTTACCATTATCTTTCCATCCTTCGTACATTTCTAATATATTTCAAGTTTTATTTAAACTCGCCCAAAATCACGACTCGAGCGAGTTTGTTTTTACTATAATTTTTAATTTATTTATTGTGCTTTTTCACGACGAGCTTTTAATTCTACTGTTACTTCATCTACTACTTTTTTGCTTAGTGGGAATGTAAATAACATTACTAGTAAAACTGTTAAGTATATAAGTCCTGGTATTAATATATTCACATCATATACTCTGTTTATTACTTCTGCAGTTTGTACAGTTGCTGCTGATTGATATCCGATTAAAGCTAATACAAATCCCCCAAGACCTGTAGCTAATGCTTGTCCAACTTTTCTAAAGAATGAGTAGATAGCATATACTGTACCATCATCTCTTTTTCCATTTTTCATTTCTTGATAATCACAAACATCTGTTAAGTAAGCCCAAGAATACATACTATATATTCCGAATCCTATACCATTTACAAACATTAATGCATAATATGTTGTTATGTTTGTAACTCTCATAAAGTAAAGTGCTATTAATGTTATAGTTGCTAATGCTAAACCAACGCATCCAACTTCTTTTTTACCGTATTTTTGTGCTAATTTAGAAGCAAATATTGAACTTCCTGCCATAGCAGCTGTATTTATAAGTGTTGCAAGCATCATTGCTTTTGCATTTCTGAAATAATCTATAAATAAATAACTACGTAATGCAGTTGTTAATGTTGAAGCTACTAATACTAATGTAGTTGATAATATTAAAGAAACTAATGCTTTATTTTGAACTAAACTTTTCATTAATCCAAAGAAACTTTGTTTTGGTGCATTTTCTTGTTTGTTTGATACATCAACTTTTACACGCTCAGTACTTAAGCTATAGCAAAGTAAGTGACATATTAATCCAAGTACTGAGAATACTATACCTACTATTGTAAATCTTTCTGCTATAACTACTTGGTTACCAAGTTTGTCAGTTGCATATAAGAACATTGGTGCTATCATGTTTATTGCTAAACCTGCACATAAAGCTCCCATAGTACGGAATGTAGATAATGAAGCTCTATCTTTTGCTTCTGGACTTATTACTGAAGCCATTGAACCATAAGGTATATTGATTCCTGTGTAACAGAAACTTCCCCATACTATATAAGTTACTGCTATATAAATTATTTTTGCTGTCATACTCCAATCTTTTATAAAGTGCATCCACATAAGTGCATTAGATATTGCTATAGGGAAACTCATTCTTAAGATCCATGGACGATATTTCCCTGCTTTTGTTGGTTTTGCTGTATCAACTATTCTACCCATACCTACGTCTGTAAAGGCATCTATGAATTTAGATAACATGAATATAGTCCCTACTACTCCACCATTTATCCCTAAAACTTTTGTACAAAATACTAATAAGAAACTACTTACAAATAAGAATGAAAAGTCATTCCCAAAATCCCCAAATAAATAAGCAATCTTATCTCTTAAACCAAAAGGTCTTTGTTGCTCTACTTCATACTGATTAACTTTTTCTGCTGTGTTATTAGCTATCATTTGTTACAATCGCCTTTTTAATATAAATATTTTATAATTTCTGATATGTGTTATATAATTAACACTTGATTTTAAAACGTTTTCTTTATTATCACTTTTCATTCGATAAACGTTTTCTTTTTCATAATTTTTCCCATTTTATTATTAATAATAATTATATTTTTTTATATAAAGCCCTATTTATTTCTCACTTGTTAAAAATTATACAAGAAAATATTGGATATATGTTATAATAATTTACAGGTGAATTTGTCTATTTTTTAGGTATATTTTACTAAATATAAAATAAAATAAGGAGACATCTATGTTAAAAACAACTTTTAATTATAATGAATTCTATAATTTAATGATTTCTATCTTAAATAGCTCATTAAATTTATCAACAATGAAACTTAATGAAAGTGACCAGTTTAATAATCATTCATACCCTAAATTCAGAAAAATTATATGGCCTGATTCTAATTTTCTTGATGGCGAAGATCTTAACACCTTATATGGAAGTGGTGATGGTAATTTAAAAGTAATAAAAAGTTCTATGAAATTTGTATCTATAGTTGTGGTAATACCAGAAGAAATTTCTGATGATGTATTGCTAATAGGTCCATTTTTGGAGACTCAACTTAATGAAAATTTTATTGAAAGTGTAATGAAAGAAAATCATATTGAGGAGAATCTTCGTGATACAATTTTTACTTATTATAAATCATTACCTGTAATTAATTCTGTTACAGTTATCTCTACATTAAATTCAATATTAAGTGCTTTTATAAAAGATTATAATACTCATATAGCTCATATTAATTTTGATGAGAAAAAAATAAAGAAAATCGACTATGTAAATAGGGATGATTCTGAATTTAATAGTGAATATTATAAAAAGTATAGGGAATATTTATCTCATATTTCAAGTTGTGTCGTTTTAGGTAAATTTTATGAAGCTAAAGAATATTTAAAATTATATATACAGCTTACAGGCTTTTTTAAAGAACAATCAATAGATCAAATAAAACATAATTTATACATGCTAAATTCCAGATTAGAGTCTTCTTTATTAAAAAGCTCTATTCCCGGAAGTCATGTATATCTTCTTTATAAAAAAATTGAGGTTCAAATAAAAAACGAAGTCAGTCTATCTTCTTTAGAAAAACTGCCTTATAAAATTTTAAAAAATTATTGCTTATTGAGTAATAATTTTAATTTACAAAATTATTCACTCACAGTTCGTAATGCAATAGAATATATAAATTTAAATTTAAATATGGAATTATCTTTATCAAGTATTTCAGAAGTATTAGATAAGAATCCTTCGTTTTTATCTAACCAGTTTAAAAAGGAGACTGGGAAAACAATTACAAAGCATATACAAGAAACGAGAATTGAAAAAGCAATAACATTACTAACAACAACAGATTTAAGTATACAAGAAATATCAGAAAGCGTAGGAATAAATGATTTAAGTTGGTTCTCTAAATTATTTAAAAAAATAGTAGGTGTTTCTCCTACACAATATAGAGCAACTAAATTTAGTTAAATAAAATTCACTTCGTTCATATCGTCAACGAATCGGAGATTCCGTTTCTTAAGGCAATAAGTTGGAAATTATAAAAGGATGTATAAAAATTTATACATCCTTTGAATATTCATATTTTATTATTTTACAAAGTGTACTGCTCCAGTTATTCCACTATAGTTACTTGAGAAGTAATTAGTGAATTCACTGATTGATTTAACTATAGTGCTACCTTCTGGTTGTCCAGCGTATGCATAGTTATCAGAGTAATATACTTTTCCGTCTTTTATAGCATGTATGAATAAAACATGTCCTACTGTACTTGTCGATCTATAACTTCTTGGGAAAGTAACTACTACGTTGTATACGTCTTTTCCACCGTTAGCATTTACTAAGTTTGTAAGACAGTTTACACCTGCATATTTCTTTTGAGTGTATCCAGTACGAGTTTTCCCGTTATTTGTTAATTTTGAATACCATTGACTACCATTCCAGTATGTATCTGGTGTTTGATATATATTTAATGCCCTAAGTTGTGAATAAACATATAAAGAACATTGTTGTGAGAAGTTAGTTCTTCCTGTCATAGCTTTAGCTTGAGCGTATGTAGTAGCTATTTGACTTTTTATTTGACTAACTGTTTTAGTAGTCGTTGTTGTATTAGTAGTTCCTGTTGATGTTGAACCACTTGAAGTTGTTCCAGTTGATACATATGTTTTACTTACCCATCCGTATCCACCGTTGTAGTTTATTTTATACCATCCGTTACTTTCTTCATATATAGTAACTGTTTTACCGTTGCTTAATGTTCCTAATATACTGTATGTTGTAGCTGCTCCACTTCTAACGTTTAATGAAGTAGCTGTTATTGTTCCAGTTTTTGAAGCTTGTGTAGTTCCTGTTGAAGTTGATCCTGATGTTGAACTACTTGAGCTTGATGTAATATATTTTCCGCTAACCCATCCGTCATTGCCTTTGTAGTTTATTTTGTGCCATCCATTTTGAGTATCTTTTATTTCAACTGAATTTCCTTTAGTTACTGTTCCTAAAATGTTATGTGATGTTGAAGCTCCACTTCTAACATATAGTGAACTAGCTGTTACTGTTCCGCAACTTGCCGCATCAACTTGAGTTGTTACTCCTAACGCAGCTACTACTGCTCCTACAATTACCGACGTTTTAACAAATTTCTTTAACATAAATTATTTTCCCCCTAAATCCTTTTTTATTCCGAAAATCTTTATTGTAAATACTTTTTATTGTAAATAATTCTTGATTTTAATGTACTTAAAACTCGTTTAAGCAATTTCTATTTTCTGATTGTTTTTCTTTTTTATTCCTTTTAATACAAATATTATATTACATTTTCGTAACTTTTGAAACCTTTTTTTGCAAAAAAGTTACATATTTGTTACTTTTTCAATGCAATTTTTCTAATTTTTTTCTATTAAACCTTAGTAATTGCAATGGCTTTACTATTTTGTAATTTGTAACTTTTTTGTTAAAATTTATTTTTTATTTTTTGTATATAATTCATAAATTTGAACAATAATACTATTGTAATTTAAATATTTAACTCAATCTCCCCCAATTTAATTGAGCTTTCATTCCCCAAATGAAAGCTCTTATTTTTTATAAAAAGTTACAACTAAACATCTAATTCAAATATGCTTGAAAATTTTTATTCTTATATGCTAATTTAAATATTAATTACTATATTAAGTTGGAGGCAATAATGATTAAAATAGGAAAAATAAATTTAGATTGTGATTTTGAATATAGAACAATTCGAGAAGAAGATGATGATTTAGACCTTTATGTAGACGTAAATTATAGATGTTTAGATATAAATCTTGGTGATGATAATTTCTTTAACTCTAGAATACAATTCCCATTTGTCAGATCTATACTACTTAGAATAAATAAAAACATGGAAACTATTACTGTTCATTTAATGAGAGATATCGATTTATTCTCTGCATTTGCAAACTTTGAATTAGATTTAACCGACCAAGTTCTTTGCATAAAAAATGAATACGAAAAGGTAATAATGTCTAAAATCATAATAGATAAATAACAGATCAAAATAAGGGAGTTTTACCTCCCTCCTTATGCTTATAAATACTCTGTTATCTTTACAATATAATTTAAATTTATATTTATTATATTGTCTATGTTAATATCTTTATTTATTGTATAATAAGTATTGCATTATAACAAATATCATACTTAATTTATACATTATTTTTTTTATATGAACAAATATATGTGCCTATTTGTTATAATAAGTTTATTAATGATATATTTTTGAGGATTAGGTTAATCCTTAGTTAAAATAAGAATATATTCTAATTATTTTTTTAGATAGTTGAAAGGAGTTATTTATATGAGTTTATTAGTTTTTGGACACAAAAATCCAGATACAGATAGTATATGCTCTGCTATTTCATTAGCACACTTAAAAAACCAAATAGGAGTTGAAGCTACTCCTTACGCTTTAGGAGAAGTTAGAAAGGAAGCTCAATATGCTTTAGATTATTTCGGTGTTCAAGCTCCTGAAGTTCTTGAAGACGTAAAAATACAAGTTAAAGATTTAAGTTACGATAGAATAAAATCTTTAAAACCTAGCGATTCAGTTTTAAACGCTTACAACACAATGATAGAAAAAGGAACAAAAACTTTACCAGTAGTTTCTGCTGACGGAAAATTCCAAGGTATAATAACAATGGTAGAGATAGCTAAAAGTTTAATGTACCAACATTTCAGAAAGGTTAATATACCTCTAGAGAATGTTTGTTACAACTTAAAAGGTGAAGTATTAGTAAAATGCGGTGATTCTTTCAGCGGTAGAGTAACTACTTTATCTTACGGAATAGAAGAAATAATGAACCTTTTAGGTGAAGGTGACATAGCTATAGTTGGTAACAGATATGATATAATCGAATACGCTATAGATACTAAAGTTGCATTATTAATATTAACAGGAAAAGCACAACTTAACGAAGAGTTAACAGCATTAGCAAAAGCTAACGGTGTTACTGTTATATCTGTTGATTGTGATACATATACTGCATCTAATTTAATAAATCAATGTGCAGAAATAGAAGATATCATAACTAAAGAAAACTTAGTTTTATTCAACGAAAATGATTATGTTGATGATGTAAAAGAAACTATGTTAAATACAAACTTCAGAGCTTATCCAGTTATAGATAATGATGGACAATTCTTAGGATTAGTTTCTAGAAGACATTTATTAAACCCAACTAAGAAAAACGTAATATTAGTTGACCACAACGAATTTGCTCAAAGTGCTGATGGTATAGAACAAGCAAACATAGTTGAAATAGTTGATCACCACAAAATAGGTGGTATATCTACTGACTTACCAATATCAGTTAGAGTTGCTCCAGTTGGATGTTGTTCTACTATAGTATACAACTTATACAAAGAACATAAAGTAGAAGTTCCTAAACACATAGCTGGTTTATTATTATCTGCAATATTATCAGATACATTAATATTCAAATCACCAACTACTACTGAATTAGATAAAAAAGCAGTTTTAGAATTAGCTGAAATAGCTGGTGTTGATTATGAAGCTTACGGAATGGATATGTTCAAAGCTGGTACTTCTTTAGATGAATTCTCTATAGAAGAAATAGTAAACATGGACTTCAAAGAGTTCAACATGAGCGGAAATAAAGTTGGTATAGGACAAGTTATGACTTTAGATATAGATTCTATATTAAATAAAAAAGACGAATACTTATCTTATATAAACGGTACTGACTACGATATGTTAGTATTAGCTATAACAGATATAATAAAAGAAGGCTCTTACTTATTATACAAAGCTAATGATTCAGTAATATCTGAAGCATTCAACGTTGATGCAAATCAAGGTGTATTCGCTGAAGGTGTAGTTTCTAGAAAGAAACAATTAGTACCTAACTTAACTAATGCAGTTAAAAATATGTAATAAAAATATCTAGATTATAGATATAAAATATATATAATAAAAAATCAGTATGGTATATGCCATACTGATTTTTTTATAATTTTTCTCTATTTTATTTAATAGTATTTTTTAATTTTATAAGTTAATTTATTCTATATCAATCTTCCAATTTTTATTATAGTATCTCTCGTCTTCTTCTGTAATTTCTCTATGTACTTTGCATGGATTTCCAAATGCAATTACATTTGGAGGTATATCCTTAGTTACTACACTTCCTGCTCCAATTATAGAATTATCTCCAATAGTTACACCCGGCATAACAACAGAATTTGCACCAATCCAAACTCCATTTCCAATTTTAACAGGTAAATTATATTGTACTCCCTTTTCTCTTAGATTCGGTGATACTGGATGTGTTGCTGAACATAAAATAACATTTGGAGCTATCATTACATTATCTCCTATTATAATTTCTCCATCATCTACAAGCATTAAATTATAATTAGAGTAAAAATGTTCCCCTATACTTACGTTTTTGCCTCCCCAACTTGCATAAAATGGAGTTTCTAAATAGCACTTGTCACCTATATTTGCAAACATCTTCTTTAAAAGTTTCTGTTTTTCATCTTGTTGGCTTGGTTTAAGGTGGTTGTAATCATATACCATATCTAAATATTTCATTTGCTCTTGCATTAAGCTCTCATCTTCACAACAATAAAGTTTCCCACTTTGCATTCTAGACTTTATTTCTTCCAAATTCATATATCTTTATATACTCCCTTCATTACTTTTATCTATTATTATATTTTTATAATAGTCCCCATTTATTTAATTTATATAGTGAATTTCTATATATTTTTATTTGTAAATCTATTTATTATTATAGGATATAAAATATTCTAATATGGATTATTTTTTGAATTTTATTTATAAATGTGACAAAGCAAGAAAAGCTACCACGAATATATTCGCAATAGCTTTTCTTATATTTACAGTTTATATTTTGCCTTGTCACTCAGGTGTGTGTTATGTGTTTTGTGTTTTTGTGTTTTGTGTTTTTAAGACTCTTTAAAATATTTTAAATGAAGTTTGAAAAAATGTAAATAGTATTTTATTGTCAAAATTAATTATAATTACATTTTTTCAACTTCTGGATATTCAACTCCAAAAGTTTCTACTGTCATAGATTTTATTCTTTGGTCATCAAGTGGTTTATCCATTCTATTTACTCTAACTGATGCTATTTTATCAACAACATCTAAACCTTCTATTACTCTACCGAATGCAGCGTATTCTCCATCTAAGTGTGGAGCTCTTGCATGCATTATAAAGAATTGAGAACCTGCACTGTTTGGTTGCATAGTTCTAGCCATTGATAAAACACCTTTTTCATGTTTTAAGTTATTTGTGAATCCATTGCTTGCGAATTCTCCAGCTATAGAGTATCCTGGTCCACCCATTCCGTTTCCATTAGGGCAACCACCTTGTATCATAAATCCTTTTATAACTCTGTGGAATATTATTCCGTCATAGTATCCACTGTTTACTAAGCTTATAAAGTTGTTTACTGTATTAGGAGCTATATGTGGGTATAATTCAGCTACCATTTTATCTCCATTTTCCATTTCTATTGTAACTATAGGGTTTTTATTTTCCATATTGATTACTTCCTTTCATTTGTTCATTTTCATATCTTATTATATAACATTTTATTGAAAAATAAATCTTAAATTTATCCATTCTAATTTATAATAATTTTTATTTTTTAAGTGTATATGAACAATTCCAATTTTTTCTATAATTAAGTTTGTAATAAGTTCAAATCAAATTCTAAACCCATCTCATATCCCTCTTTATATAGTTTTGAACAAAACTCAGGTGAAAAGTTTAATAAATCTTTATTATCTATTTCTGCTTTCGGTGATATAATTATAACTTTATTTGAGTCTATTTTTTGCATTACTTTTTGTGGTAATTCAAAATTATGCCTTGTGGATATTATTAGGACTTTATCCACATTATCCTCAATTAATGGATCGATATATGTATTTCGTGCCATACCTCCATCTAAATTAAATCCATCAAATTTACCTTTTTCAATATACTGTTTAACTTCTTGAATCGAAAATAGCCCTTTTTCTTGATTATAAGGCAATGCACAGCTATATTTTATATAATTTACTCTATCTTTATGGTTAAGTTTTGATATATCTACAATAATTTCTTTACCAGATTTGTTTCTGACTTGAAGATAATTAATGTAAAAACTCGAATTTTCTCGAATTTTGTAGTCTTTTAGTTCGTATAATTTTTTTATATCTCTACTATTATCAATAATGTTATCAACAGAATTAAAACGTTTTCCAGTATTATTTTCTCCACTTATCCACATTTTTTTCATTTTATCCACATTTCCTGTGTATAAGTAGTATCCATTGATTGCTCCAATTGATGTGCAGGCATATGAATCATATCTTTTAAGTCCCCTATTATATAGTGATTCCAACACTCCAGCCTGAAAGGCACCCTTTGCCCCTCCTCCTGGTAGACACACTCCTATTGTCATATTTATTCCCCCTATTCTACCTTATAAACTAAATATTTTTATGATAAAGTTTAAGGGATGTGTATTATATAAATACCATCCCTTAAATCTTATTCTTTAATTAAATCTATTGTAGTATATTCTTTATTTATTGTCTTAATTCCTTGATTATCAAACGCTATTGTAACATCTGGCCCTTTTAATGCTACTACTGTACCTGTTCCGAATTTTGGATGGTGTACTTTACTTCCTAATTTTATATTATCTATATCTGATACATCAGTTTTTTCTTTTATAGTTGCTTGTGCTTTTTTCGCTATTTCTGCTTTATTGACAGAGTTCATATACTTTTTAGTGTATTTATCAAGCATATTATAGCTAGCTTTTGAGTATGGTATTTCTTTTTGAACTCTATTTAATCTTTCTATACAGTCATCTGGTAATTCTTCAATAAATCTAGATGCAACAGAGTGATTAGTTCTTCCATATAGAGTTCTCTTTCCAGTCATAGTCATAAATAACTCTTCTTTTGCTCTTGTTATTCCAACATAACAAAGTCTTCTTTCTTCTTCTATTTGAGTATCTTGCATAGATGCAATCGCTCTTGCTATAGGGAATAGTTTTTCTTCCATACCTGTTAAAAATACAACCGGGAATTCAAGCCCTTTTGCTGAATGTATAGTCATTAATGATACTCTATCTGCATGTTCCTCTTCTTCATTTGGTTCAGAAGTTAAAGCAACATTTGTTAGGAAAGATTCTAAACTAACATCTTCGTTTTTGCTTTCAAATTCCATAGCTACAGATATAAATTCTTTTAAGTTTTCTATTCTATCCTGAGATTCTTCACTTTTGTCTTTTTCTAATTCATCTAAATATCCTGTTATATCCATAACTTTTTCTATCATTTTACTTGCTGGATATATTTCTTTAAGACTTCTAAATGTCGACATCATATCTACAAAATCATTTATACTAGCTTTTGCTTTTCTCGATATATCTGAGTTTCCATCGATATCTATTAGTACTGAATATAAACTTTCTTCCTTTAAGCTGGCTCTATCTTCTATTTTTTCTATAGTTCTAAGCCCTATTCCCCTTCTAGGAACGTTTATTATTCTTTTTAGAGATATATCATCTTGTGGATTTTGGATAACTCTTAAATAAGCTACCATATCCTTTATTTCTTTTCTTTCATAGAACTTTGTTCCACCGTAGATATTGTATGGAATTTGGCTTCTATTTAAGGCATCTTCCACTGGTCTTGCTTGTGCATTGGCTCTATATAAAACAGCAAAATCTTTATATTGTCTTTCTCCTGCTCTAACCATAGCTGAAATTGTATTAGCTACAAATTCTGCCTCATCGACTTCGCTTTCTGATAGTTGAATTTTTATTAATTCCCCTTCTTTCTTTTCACTCCAAAGTCTTTTTCTTTTTCTTTCTATGTTGTTTTTAATTAGGTAATTTGCCGCATCAAGTATAATTTGAGTAGATCTATAGTTTTGTTCTAGTTTTATTACATGAACATCATCATAATCTCTTTCAAATTCAAGTATATTCCTTATATCGGCACCTCTCCACCCATATATACTTTGGTCATCATCCCCAACTACGCATATATTTTGGTGTCCTTGTGCAAGTAATCTAACAAGTTCATATTGTGCCCTACTTGTATCTTGATACTCATCTACCATTATATATCTAAATCTATTTCTATAGAAATCTAATACATCCTCATGTTCTCTAAAAAGTTCTACTGTCTTTGAGATTAAGTCATCAAAGTCAAGTGCACTATTTCTTTTTAGACGGTCTTGATATAGTGCGTACACATCTGCAATTTTTGATTTTGCAAAATCCCCTTGATATTTCTCCTTAAATTGCTTTGGATTTATAAGTTTATCTTTCGCATTTGATATAACACTTATTATATATTTAGGATCCATAGCCTTTTCGCTATAATTTAATTCTCTTAGACAGTCTTTTACAAGAGTAACTTGGTCTGCACTATCGTATATAACGAAACTTCTATTGTATCCTATTTTATTTATAGATTTTCTAAGTATTCTAACACAACAAGAGTGGAAAGTTGTAATCCACATTGCACTAGTATCTTCATCTTTTAATGTTTCATCTACCCTTTCCCTCATCTCATTAGCTGCTTTATTTGTAAAAGTTATAGCTAAAATATTTTCAGCTTTTACCTTTTTTTCTTGCATTAAATATCCTATTCTAGTAGTTAAAACTCTAGTTTTTCCTGAACCTGCTCCAGCAAGGATTAATATCGGCCCTTCTGTTTGCTCAACAGCTTCCCTCTGTGCAGGGTTCAGCATTTCAATTGTTTCTAAAATCATTATTTGCCTCCGTTTCTAATAAATCTATTATTTAGAGTATAGACATATTTTAGACCATCTAATAAATAAATGAAAGATATTTAGTCCAAAAAATTTAGTTCAAAATAAAAAATATCCTTCAAACATCAATAAAACATGACTGTTTAAAGGATATATTTTTTTAATATATTTATTATCTATATTTTTTCACTTAACTTATCAAAAATTGACTCATTGTAATAATCAATTTTTCTGTCATTATCAAGTAAACCAGCAAGTATATGTATTGTTCCATGTTGTAACCCCAAAGTCTTACTTATAGGTCCTTGCAAAATTTTTATGTATTGTATTTTTTTATATTTAATTATATTTATACTTTTTGAAAACTTGCCAGAAACAATTGATACAAAATCATCATCTAGAAAAATCCCTGCTGTTTTATATTTCATAATATAAAACACTAATAAAAATACTACTAATATTAAATTTCCAATCAATATTACTTGCATATTTGTAAATAAATTTAATTCGTAGATTACAAATACTATTAAATCTACAATACCCATTATTATAAGTGATTTTATAAGGCTTATTAGTAAGGTTTTCTTTGATTGTTTTTCAAAGTTAAAATCTATCTTTAAATTAAACTCTGGCAACAATAAATTAAATCGTTCTACCAACATATCCTTACTTTCAAATAGAATTATTTGTGATACTTCATCTTCATCATTCCCTACACCAACCACACTTATATCTACTTTATACTTGTTGAAAATTCTAGATAAAATAGTTTGATTTATATTTATCGCATTTATTCTATCAACTGGTATAGAATATTCCGATTTTGTGAAAAGCCCATAGTTTAAGTAAATTTTATCATTCTTTCTAAGAGATTTAAAATTATAGTATTTAATATAATCACCAAATAAATTTTTAAATATAGAACCGAAATTTGCTATTATTATGATACTTTGTATTATAATACTTTTTAGTGTATGATTCTCTTGATTTACTCCATATATAAATACTCCAATAAAAACTGCTATATTGATTAGCAATTCAATTATTCCAATATTGTAAAAACAGTGTTTTAAGATATCTCCATTTGAATAATTTATATCGTAATCTATGTATTCATCATAATCTTCAACTTCATAATACATATTTTCTAAACTTTCTTGGATATCTTCATTTCCTTTTGATTTGTTTATAGACTGCATTATGCGCTTCTTAAATTCATTTGCTATATCTTTTTTGAGTACAATTTCTATATCAGTTTCATCTGCTGTAGAACGGCTATCAGTATCTATTTTTACTTTACATGTAGATATAATTCTTTCAAATATATTTTGTTCTATATTTATATTTGCAATATTTTTTATTCCAAAAGTATTTATCTTTTTATTTATAGTATTTCTTTCTAATACAATAGTACCATCCTGTATACTTATATATGTTTTTCTCCATACTAAGAGATTATAAATTGCATCTAATATTAATATTGCTGTACCTATCAAAAGTATGATATTACCTTGAAATTTTCCTGTTTCTAATATATCAACTACATCATCTATATTTGATATAAAAATTATTATAAAAAACGATAAAACCCCTGCGACTTTTTCTAAAATAATACTTGGATGGCATCTAAATTTACTCTCCATAATTTCAACACCTTCCTATGAATTACTTCCCGATTTTGAACTTTTATTTATATCTTCTAATTTTTTACTTTTTTGACTTATAGATATTTCATTAATTTTATTTTTTAATGATTCTGCTATGAAATCTGCCTTTTCATCTTCTAAAAAAGATATATTTATATCTCCTCCAGCTGTAGTTACTATTACTTTAGACAATCCAAAGATACTATATATTGGTCCTTTTTCAATTGATATTTTATGAAGTCTTTCTATTGGTACAATATTTCTTTCTGTGAATATAAATCCTTCTTTTACATCTATCTTATCTTTTGTTATACAATATCTATATCTTTCGTATCTAACCTTTGGAGACACTATTAGATATATTAAATTCAAAATAATTAAACCTAGTATTATATACTGAATTATCATAGGTATAATACCTTTAAAAAACCACCCTATAACAGTTAAAATTGTACTAGCTATTATAAACTGAATAAGCGTTCCTAAAAACATACATTTTATAGCTTTTTTGTTCAGCTTTTCATATCCCAAAATTTCCACCTTCTTTTTTATAAATACATGTTATAAATCCGATAACAATTCATAATTATTACCGGATTTTATCTCTTTTTAAAATATTAATTCTATATATTTCAACTCAATCAATTTTTATTCTAAATTAAGTTTTTTCTCTAATAAAGTAGTTGTTCCAAAGAATAATGCTAATGCAATTACAACATTTAATATCAATATCCCAATTTCATAACTTCCAACAGATAATATCGTTCCAAAAAGTTTATCTACATTTAAAAATAATATATCTAAATTCACAATTGCTTCAACTCTTGAACTAGTCATAAAATAATCAAAAATACCTCCGATAGCAGACTGTATTATATTTAATACAATCATAGCTACTAAACCTGATAATACTTTATGTTTTGATAGCTTTGGTAGATGACATATTGTTATTGCTAAATATATTGTTAATATAAATACTGAATAATTTACTATATAACTTAAAATATAAAATAAAATTCCGCCTGCATTTTTTGAAAGAATAGAGCCCATATTTTTTAAACCATAACCAATATCTATAACATCACTCATTTTATATCCAACCATAACTGAAACTAAAGCTATACAAATCATTCCAACAATTGATGTTAAAATAATAAATAATAATGATGTTAAGAATTTAGATAGTACTAAAGTTTTTTGACTTACCGGTAGCGTAAACATCAAATACCCTTCATCTTCTAAAAGCCCATTATTAAATCTTTGAACTATAAGAAGTATAGTTAATACAATTGCAGCTATAAATAATGCCAATCCTGCAAATATACCTACTATATATAGTACTGAAAAGTTATGTTCATAGTTATCAAAATTTATAAATAATGCTGCTATAAGTGAAAATATCAATCCCATTATATAAAATGGAAAAAATATTCTCCCGCAAGATTTAATTTCATATTGCATCAATTTTCCTAACATCTAAATTCCTCCCTAAATAAAGCATCTATCGATTTTTGTTTTTCTGCTCTAATTTCATCTACATTACCCTGTAGAGCAATTTCTCCATATGATAAAAATATAACTTCATCACATATATTTTCTATTTCACTTATTAAATGTGTTGCAATCAGTAAAGTTGAATTTTCATCGAAATTTTTAAGTATTGTATCTAATATAAAACTTCTTGCGGCTGGATCAACTCCTCCAATTGGTTCATCTAATATATATAAATCAGCTTTTCTAGCCATAACTAATATTAATTGAACTTTTTCTTTTGTCCCTTTTGATAGAGTTTTTAATCTCCTATTTTCATCTATGTCTAAAGTTCTTAACATTTGAAGAGCTTTAACCTCATCAAAATCTTCATAAAAATCTTTAAAGAAATCAATTATATCTTTTACTTTCATCCAATCATTAAGATAAGTCCTTTCTGGTAAGTATGAAACTATTTTTTTAGTTTCTATACCTGGTTTCATTCCATTTATAAGAACTTCTCCTTCAGTTGTTGTAAGTAAACCATTCATTATTTTTATCATAGTTGTCTTTCCACTTCCATTTGGTCCTAAAAGCCCAACTATTTTTCCTTTAGGAATGTTTATATCAATTCCTTTTAATGCATCTGTTTTACCATATTTCTTGTAAACATTTTTAAACTCTACTATATTATTCATTATTATCCTCCCTCAAGATTTCTTCCACTAAATTAAGAATTTCTTCGTTCGTATATCCCAAATTAATTAAAGTATCTAATGTCTTTTTAACATTATCTTTAACTAAATTTTTTCTTTCATTTTCTATTAACTCCTTATTATCTGTTACAAATCTTCCACTAGTTCTTTTTGAATATACGAATCCTTCCCTCTCTAACTCTGCCAATGCCTTTTGCATCGTATTTGGATTTACCATAGCATCTGCTGCTAAACTCCTAACAGAATCTAATTTTGAGTCTAATTCTATTTCTCCTGAAATTATCTTAACCTTTAATTGTTCTACAAGCTGTATATATACAGGTCTATTATTATCTATCTGCCATTTCATATTAACACCTCCTCATTATTGTATTAATACTTTAATACAATAATATTATTATTTTTTTTATTTGTCAAGTATTACATCATGTAGCTTTTTATTTGTAAATTTTCTATAAAATCCTTAATTACTAACATTTTAAAAGGTAGGTATGTTATGTCTAACATCCTACCTCTATTTATACTTTATCTAAAAAATATATTATTTTATTTGAATAGAAACTTTTATTATATAGTCATTCATCTCTTGTACTGATACTAAATCTAGTAATACCTCTTCATATGAATAACCTATAATCTCTAAATTATGCTGTTTTATATAATCTAACATTTTATTATAAAGTTTATTTACATTCACATAGGAATCATTTAAATATCCTACTAAATATTTTCCCTTTGGCTTTATTGCTACACTTTTATTATCAATTTTATTTGTTTTTATATAATAATATGTATATACATTTTCATTTTCGCTATATAAATCATCTATCGTCTTTATAAACCCCATTGGATAACCTATATATAACCCTTGTTTATAACTATAATCTAGATGTTTTGCATATTCTTCACTATCATAAGGGAATTTATCTTTATCCACCTCATTACTCAATGACAAAAATTCCTCATCTTGTTCTTCTATTACTAAATCATTTATATTTGGTAGTATTTTTTCTGCCTGTTTTATAAGTTTCATTTTATTAGACATTATTTCTTGTTTTCGTCTAAGTAATTTAATTTCATTTTCGATTTCATTAGTTTTATATTCAAAAAGTTCGACTACACTATTTGGATTTCTTTTATCCATAAATGATTTGATTTCTTTTAATGGAACACCTAAATCTCTAAGTGTATAGATCATATCAAAAATTTCTAATTGATAAATAGAATAATACCTATATCCATTTTCCTTAACTATTTCAGGTTTAAAAAGTCCTATTTCGTCATAGTGAAAAAGAGTCTTCTTATTAACATTGCATAATTTTGCAAACTCACCAGTTGAAAAGTAATTATCTTTCAAATTTCAATCCTCCTATTGACTATCCTGTAACAGAATACTTTAGTATATACTATATAAAAACTTAATACTTTTTTCAAGGAGGTTATATGAACAATACATTACAAAACAAAATAACACTTACATCTTTAGTTAAATATACTTTGCCAACAGTAATAATGATGATATGTTTTTCTCTATATACAATTATAGATGGTATGTTTATTTCTAGGTTTGTAGGTGCTAGTGCCTTATCTGCAGTTAATATAGTATATCCTGTTATATATTTAGTTTTAGGCGTTGGAACTATGTTTGCAACGGGAGGAAGTGCTATAGTAGCAAAAAAACTTGGTGAAAACAAAATCGATGAGGCAAGAGAAAATTTCACATTAATCACTATTAGTGCATTAATAATCGGTATCGTTATCGAAGTTATAACGATTATTTTTATGAAACAAATAATTTATATTCTTGGTTCAACTGATGAATTATATTTTTATTGTAAGGAATACTTACTTTTCATGATATTATTTACACCATTTATAATATTAAAATTCTTTTTTGATTATTTCCTTGTTACAGCAGGGGCTGCACAACTTGGATTATTCAGTAGTTTATTAGGTGGTATAGTAAATATAATTTTAGACTATATATTTATAGTTAAATTAAATATGGGTATAAGAGGAGCTGCTATTGCAACTTGTATTGGATATGCAATTCCTTCATTTATAGGAGTTTTCTATTTCTTAAATAAAAACCATACTCTACATTGTGTTAAACCAAAATTGACATTTGATGTAATAGCTAACTGTTGTTCCAACGGTTACTCAGAAATGATTACACAAATATCAAACTGTGTTACAACATTTGTATATAATATAGTTTTAATTAAACTATTAGGTGAAGATGGTGTCGCATCAATAACAATAATTTTATATATACAATTATTGTTAAACTCAGCTTATATGGGATTCACTTCTGGTGTGCAACCTAGAATAAGTTTTAATTATGGAAGTAGAAATGAAAATCAGTTAAAGAATATTATAAAGTATAGTTTAGTTATAATTTCTGTATTCGCAGTATTTACATTTGTTTTATCTAGACAAAATGCTGATATTCTTATAACTATATTTACACCAAAAGAAAGCTCTTTATTCGGTATTACAAAAAATGCTTTTATGATATTCTCATTTGGTTTTTTATCTAATGGTATAAATATATTTGCATCTGGAATGTTTACTGCATTTTCTAATGGTAAAGTGTCTGCTATTATATCATCACTTAGAACATTTATATTATTTATAGTTGGAATGATTATATTCCCTAACTTCTTCGGAGTAAATGGAGTATGGATGGTAGTTCCTTTTGCAGAAATAGTTACTTTACTTATATCTTTAATTTATATTTATAAATACAGAAAAGAATATATGTATGATAATATGTTTGCTAAAAAAGAATTAGAGGCCGCATAACCTTAAAGTAAAAAGAAGATGTTGCTTTTATCTGTTTTTTTATAAAGTTAAAGTAACTAAAACAGGATTCCAGAAAACAAAATTTCGTGCAGTTTACTTGCAAACGATAAGAAATGCGTTAGTAAGCAACCTATAAGCATTGCTTGGTACAAGCTAATAAGTAGATAGGGTGCGATAGGCATTGTAGGTTTTTGAGTAGTAGCGGAGATTATTTTTCATGGATCTTTTGAACTTGGGATTTATTTTTTTTAATAAAAAGGGCATCGCCCTATTTTTTAGTGTGACACCCCCTTTTACTTTAAATTTTCATTACAATTCGCCTATTATATCTGGATTTTCAAATATGCTATCTAGTTTTTTTATAAATGGTATAACCTCTCCAAAATCTAATGCTCTGTGATCAAATGCAATACATATTGGAAGTATTTTTCTAATTCCAATAGTTTTTTCTCCTTGTTCATTTGTATGAAAATACCTTTAGCATTATTATATACATTATTAAAGTTATACAAAGTATAGCTTATCTAGAAAAGTATAAAAAAAATCCCCAGAGATTTTTGGAGTAATCCTGGGGTACCTATTATAGGTTAAGGGTTATTTTATTTTCAAACTATTTTGTCATAAAATAGGTTGAGGGCGTTCTCATTTATACAGTCTTCTGTGCTTGTTTATTCCAAAAGCTGTATAGGTCTTCTTCTTTTGGAAATAGAGGTAATCCCATATTTTTGTGAAGTTTTACAAGCCAAGGTAACTCAAGTCCTGCTTCGTTTATTTTTTCTTCATTTACGAAAACTTCAGCTCTTGTACCTTCATTTATTAAAACTCCTTGATTCAGTACATATATATAGTCACATATTTCATAAATTAAATTCATATCATGACTTGATATTATGATTTTTACACCTCTATCATTAAGACCTTTTATTATATCTACAATAGCTCTAGTACTTATTGGATCCAAACCTGCTGTAGGTTCATCTAATAATACTAATTTATTTTCCATAGCTACTACGGATGCTATTGCAACTCTTTTCTTTTGACCAAAGCTCAAATTATGAACTGGTCTATCTATAAATTGTAAACCATTGACTGCTTCTAAAGCAGTATGGATTCTATCTTTTATTGTTTTTTCATCCATACCTATATTTCTAAGTGCAAAAGCTATATCATCATAAACCATTGAGTAAAATATCTGCTTTTCAGGATCTTGAAATACTATTCCAACTTCCTTTCTTAGATTATATAAGCTTTTCTTATCATACTTTATTTGTTCTCCATTATAGAGTATTTCTCCTTCTGTAGATTTTAATATCCCCATAAGGTTATTAAATAAAGTTGATTTGCCAGAACCATTAGATCCAATGATTCCGATAATGTCACCTTTATTAAAGTCCATACTTACATTGTCGAGTGCTTTTCTTGTTTTATCATATTGATATGTTAAATTATTTATTTTAAACATCTTTACTATCCCCTACTATATGGAATGTACCATCAAATAATTTCATATCTAAGGCTATACTCATTTCATCATATCTTATCATCATTCGCTTGAATAACATATTTACTAAAAGCCCAAATGAATGGTATCCATTTTTTAAATTTATATATCCAAAGCGAAGTTCTTGGGAAGTTCTTATATCTGATACTTCCTCCATAAATATAAATATGAATCTATACATAAGCATTGATATCTCTAAAACTACATCTGGCAAGTGTAATTTTTTGAATATAAATATAAGTTGATTAAAAGGTGTTGTCAACATTATAAAATATATGCATGTTAAACAAGACAATGCCCTGAAAAACAAATGTATAGATGTGTCTATAGATGTATTAGAAACACCTATATATAAATTTCCCACTTTTATATAATGAAGTAAAATCGATTTATCAGTTGAAAAGTTTATTAAAATCATAATTATACTTATTAATAAAAATGCAAATGGTATTTTTATAAAATGTATATAGTCTTTTACCTCTATTTTGGCAATTCCAACTATTGTAATACTCATACCTAATATTATCAATACTGATAATATGTTGTAAGGACTAATTAATGATATTATTAAAAATAACATACCTACACTAAATTTTATATTAGGGTTAACCTTAAATAATTTATTCTTATAAGCATAATCATCTATTATCATTAATTTATCTTCTTTCTAAATTTATTTGAATTTACTAATACCTTAAACTAAATGTATTATAAATTATTTTTCTTCCCTCATTTTATGTTTAGTTCTAGTAGCTCCTATGTAGTAACCAACTATACCAGCACCTAGTGCTGCTTGAGATGCGAATAGTAAACTTTCGATTTCTCCACTAGCTGGTTCAAAGAAACTGCTAAACCATGGTTGATAATCTGGATTTATTTCTGTGATAGCTGCTTCAGCTTCACCATCTGCTCCACCAAATTCTGCATCACTTTGTATTACTTGAGGCACTACTATTATAGCTAATACTAATAGTAATAGTATTATATTTAATTTTATACTATTACCTTTTTTTGATTTTGTTTCATGAGTTGTCATTATGCTAGTACCTCCTTATCTTCATTTTCAGTTATAAAGTTATAGATTATAGTTGTTAATAACCCTTCTGCTATTGCTATTGGAATTTGAGTTATAAAGAATATTCCTAAGAATTTAATAGCAGATACTGCAAATCCACCAACTGGATCAGGGAATGCTAACCCTAATTGTAATGAAGTTAAAGTATATGTAGCTAAATCTCCTATTGATGCTGCTAAAAATACTGCAACATTTTTATTGATTTTATCTTTGCATAATTTCCAAATTAAATATGATATGATTGGCCCAAATATCGCCATTGAAAATGCATTTGCGCCTAAAGTTGTTATTCCCCCATGAGCTAATAATAACGCTTGGAATAATAACACTATTGTTCCTAATACAACTGTTACGCTAGGTCCAAATAATATTGATGCTAGTCCTACCCCTGTTGGATGTGAGCAACTTCCTGTTACAGAAGGTATTTTTAATGCTGAAAGCACAAATACAAATGCACCACATAAAGCTAGCAATAATTTTTTCTTTGGATGTTCTTTTACTACTTTTGTTATATTTTTTAAACCTACAACAAAGAATGGTATAAATAGTACATACCAAATTACTGCCCATTTTACTGGTAAGAATCCTTCCATAATATGCATAGCGCCTGAAACTGTCGGAGCTAATACTAGCATAAATGCTGCTAACATACACCATTTCACATTAGTCTTTTGTAATCTCATTTACCTACCCCTTAAAAATAATATATTTGAAAATGTTGTGTATTAAGAACTGATAATATCTTATTTATGATAATAAATTTTGTCTATAACTCCCATTATTTAAATAATAATTCTAAAAATAAAAAACCTAACTACTCTGAGTTAGGCAATATCCTTAAATAAGTTTAAAAATTATTCCTTAATTAAGATATTATCTCCAACCCCGGAGAAATTCTTTTATTTATTAGGCAGGTTTCCTGACTTAGTCTCATTCTATCCCTCCCTTCCCATGATTTTAGATCACAGTGGTAACTGAGGGAATCGTCAACATTACAGTAGCGGGGGCTGTAGAGGATTTACACCTCTTTCCCTATTAATCTAATGTAGAACCTAAAAAATTTTAATTTTAATACCAACATATTCCATCTTGAGAATATATTTAAAGTATAGCATAAACAGACAAAATGTGATGGTTTTCACAATTCCAATTTGTTATAGTCTATAATCTTTTTATATTTTAAATTAATATTACATTGTAATTATATGATTATGTAAGTTTAACTATATAATATGTTGTTTTTTAATTCTAATTACGATTTTATATTTTTGATATAGCTTATAAAGTCTTTTTTAATTTATTAATTCCGTTTAGTTATCTAGTTAATTATTACCTTTTTCAAATAGGTAGATACAATATCTGAAAATCTCTGTATATCTTTTATATAAATAAAGTCTTTTCCATAGATTTTCTTTTCTGCCTCTAGGTCAATTTCTTTTCCTGTAAAAACTCCTAATACCATTATTCCTCTTTTTCTAGCTTTTCTAACTTCCATAGCAGTATCTTTAATTCCTACTATACCTTTATAAGACATTTCTCCTCTTATACTTCTTGAACTGTCTTTACCTATTTTTACATCGTTTGGTTTACCGTCACTAAGTACAATTAAAATTTTATTTTCTTCTTCTCTTTCTAATAGTCCATCACAAGTTGCTTTTATCGCAAGACCATCTCGATTATTTCCAGAACAGTAATATTCAAATATATCCTCACACTTTCTGACATTATCGTTATAATCCCTAAATCGTTTTAATATTGTATAATCAAGAAAACTTTGAAACCCCATAACTCTGTTTGGAATCCCAGCGAGTGTAAGTGCAGCAGATAATATATATGCTTGTATTGCAACCATAAATTGTTTTGATGTTTGTGAACCACTTGAATCGAGTAGTATATCTATAACATATCTTCCTTTTCCATTGTCTACATCTTTATAAAATATCTTGTTATTACTACTTCGTCCTATTCTCCACGCTTTATTTGCATATATTGTTCCGCAATCAGAATAAAGTCTATCAGACGAACTTTCTTCTATTAATAATCTAGAAAAACATTCTCTAAGCTTATTTATTTGTCTTCTATATACCTTCATTTTATATTGAAATTCAAATAAGTTATTATCCTTTTGTCTAGTTACATATTTTAATTGGAACGCATTTTCACAATGTGATCTCAAAACTCCATCAGTAAAATGAAGTCTGCATCCTTCATGAACATTTCTACAATTTCTAGATTCTATTTTTCTTCTATCGCCTTCATTTAAGTATGATTTTCCATAATAGTATTCTACTCTTTTATATATCTTATTTAGCATTTCTTCATTTACATATAATACTCTATGTGGTGTAGATTCTAAATTTATATCTTCTTTTTCGTCGCCTAAACCATCTACCAACATACCGCCAGTAAAGTTATTAATCTCTGTTTCAACATTTTCTACCTCTTGGTCATCATATAATTCTTCTAACATAAAATCTGCAAATGTATCAAAATCTACTTCTACATTTTTTATATTATCTTCTACAAATTCTACATTTTGATTTTGGCTATCTAGTATATATTGAAAATATGTGAGATATATTTCATCTACCTTTTTCAAGATTTCCATTATATCTCCATGTACATCAATATTATTAATTTCTCTAAGTATTTTTCTAACTAATCTATCCATAACTGGATGTCTATCCATTCGTTGAAGGACATATGTATATTTTAATAATTTTAAAATATCTTCTTTATGTATTTTGGAATAACTTTTTAAGATGTCATCATACGCTTTATTTCTAATATCAATTACTCCTGGTCTTTCTTCTATAACTTTTTTCTCTACAATATCATTTAATACTATTTGAATAATTGTACATAAGATGTCTTTGTTATATCCAGATTTCATTCTATTAACTAAGTATTTCTTAACAGTCTCCCAATCTATATATTTTCTCATTGCGCCAGCAATTATCGCATAATACATAGATGCATCTTTTGAAGTATAATCTTTTTCTGATATATCAATATCTTCATCATACTTTCCCGCGACTGTCCAAGCTAAATTATTAACCCTATTATCAAACTCATATTCATTAAATATCCATTTTAAACTATTTGTCATATTCATCACCCTTTTAATTAATATTTAAGCATTTTCAATCTGCATAAACTAATCATTTGGGAATATATCATGACTTTCCCATCCTTCTGGAATTCTAGTTCTTATAATGTCTGATACCATTTCTTTTTCATAAATATCAAAAGTCTTTCCTGTAATCCCCATATTAATTGCTAGAGTCGGTTTTAGTCCTCTTTTTATAGTTTTTAATGCACCTATCATTCCTCTTAAATCTATTGCTTTTGTTGATATTTCTCCATTTTCTGCTTTTAATTGTAAGTCTAAGAATATTCCTATAAATTGATATAGTTTTTCATCATCTACACTAGGGAATTCTCTTTTTAATATCATTTTTAATTTTTCTTCGTCTACTGCCGGCATATCAATTACTAAAAATCTTGAAACTAATGCTTCATTTAATTCTTTTGTTCCAGCATATTCATAATTCATTGTTCCTATAAATCGAGTTGCTGGGTGTAGATTTATTCTTTCATATCCTGGAACATCTATAACTCTTCTATAATCAAGTGCTGAGTGAAGTACTACAATTGCATCATTTTTAGCCATATTTATCTCATCAAATATTCCAAACCCTCCATTCACTGCACATTCATATACTGACCCACGTCTAAGTTTAACTTCATTATCTATAAAAGTATCTGTACCTATTAAAGATGCACTATCTGTATTTATATGAAATGAAGTATTCCATTGTGGTCTTCCAAATATCTCTGATAGATTATCAGATAATAAATTTTTACCGGTTGCCTTTGGCCCTGATAATAATATATTTTCCTCTTCCAAAATCCCTGTTATGCACATCTCTAAGATATCTTTTCCTATAAAAAATGCTGGTGATTTTGTAACCCTCTCTTTTAATTCGTCTTTTACATCATATTCTTTTCTAAAATATTCAATATCTTTTATTAATGATTCTCTTATGTCTTGTTCCCTTAAATTTTCTAATATATCCATCTGTTTCTCCTTTTACTTTCCCCTATTTACTTATTTTTATATTATTTTGTATAATTACCAAATTCATCTGTAATTATAATATATCGAGTTTTGTAACCATATATTGTAAATTATATCACCTATCACTTATGTATTCCGTTATAAAAATAGCTAATGTTATATTTTTTTAACATATCTTATTCATTATTTTCCTCAATCCACATCTAATAATGTTGAAATTTCATTATTTTTATAGACTTTTCCTCACTGCAACTAATGGTAAAATAAGACATAAAACTCTGTCGTAAAACCTCAACTTATGTTATAATATGCTGGTATATATTGCCTAATAAGGCAATTAAAGTATTTTGTAATTTGGGAGGGTGATTAAAATAGTATTTTCAAATTTATTATTTATGTTTGCTTTTTTACCAGCAAACATAATATGTTATTTTCTATCTAGAAATTTAAAAACAAAAAATATTATACTTATAGTTTTTTCACTGTTATTCTATGCTTGGGGAGAACCTGTATGTGTAGCTTTATTGATATTTAGTTCATTTATAGGTTATATCTTTGCTATTGCAATAGATAAAAGCGAGACTAAACAGCAGAAAAAATTATATTTGATTATTTCATTAATAATTAATCTTGGTTTATTAGGGATATTTAAATATGCAGGTTTCTTCGTAAGCAATATCAATTACTTACTTCATGTAAATTTACCTGTCCCTCAAATCTCTTTACCAATAGGAATCTCATTCTATACATTCCAAATAGTATCTTATGTTATAGATGTGTATTGTAATAGAGTTGATTCTCAAAAGAGTTTTGCAAAATTCTTAATGTATGTATCTTTATATCCACAATTAATTGCGGGGCCTATTGTTAGATATATCGACATAGAAAGAGAAATTGATCATAGGGAAGTTAGTATAGTAAACATATCTCAAGGTATAAACAGATTTATAGTAGGTTTAGCTAAAAAAGTTATAATAGCTAATACAGCTGCTACATTAGTTTCAACTTTCTTGGACGGCAAGTTAGCTACAATGGGTGTATTAGATGCTTGGTTCGGACTTTTCATGTACACTATTCAAATATACTTTGACTTCTCAGGATATTCAGATATGGCGATTGGTCTTGGTAAAATATTTGGATTTACATACTGTGAAAACTTCAATTATCCATACATATCAAAATCTGCTACTGAATTTTGGAGAAGATGGCATATGTCTTTAGGTTCATTCTTCAGAGATTATGTATATATACCTCTTGGTGGTAACCGTAAAAGACAATTATTAAATATATTTGTTGTTTGGTTCTTAACAGGGTTCTGGCATGGAGCTAGTTGGAACTTTATAATATGGGGACTATACTTTGGTACAATAATTTACTTAGAGAAAAAAGTATTCTTCAAATTTACAAAAAAATTACCACAAGTTATTCAATGGTTCTTTGCAATGATTGTAATAATGGTAGGTTGGGCAATATTCTACTATGTCGACTTAAATAGTCTTGGAACTTTCTTAAAAGCATTAGTAGGTTTAAATAATAACCCACTTTACTCTGATACACTTCCGATAACATTTATGAGTAATGTAACATTTGTAGTTCTTTGCATAATTGCATCTACTCCTGTTCCAAAAATGTTATTCCAGAAGTTAAATGATAATAAAGTAGTAAATGGTAATTTAGATTTTGTACAAATCATTTTTAATGTATCATTAATATTCTGTATAATATCTATGTTAGTTGGAGAAAGCTATAATCCATTCTTATATTATAGATTCTAGGGGGTATAACATGAATAATACAGCAAAAAAATATGATAATTTAAAAAATAGTAACACTACAAGAAAACCAAAACTTAGTGATTATCTAAATATTGGTGTGTGCGGCTTAATTATGATGTTCTTCTTTGTATCTATGTTCTTTACAACTAATGGTGGTGTATCTCAACAAGAAAAAAGAAAACTAGCAAGTTTTCCTAAGATATCAGAAATGACATCAGAAGATTTACTTAGCGGTACATACTTCTCAAAAATAGATGAATTTTATAAAGATAACTTTGTACATAGAGATCAATTCCTTGCCTTATCAGATTCTATAGACGGTCTTAAAGGAGTTGAAAGTGAAATAAAAATGACAGTTGTATCTAATAATGCTACTAACCAAGGTGCAACTGCTAAAGATGATGATAGTGATTCAGACAAAGACATGTATAAAAATGTTGAACAAATCGGTACTTTATTAAGTATCGACAACATAGTTTGTGAAGCGTACGGATTTAATGAACCGACTATCAACGATTATGCAGAAACAATTAAGAAATTTGGTGATACTTTAAAAGGTGCAAATGTGTATAATATTTTAGTTCCTACACATGTTGAGTTTGCATTACCATCTAAGTATCAAAACTTATCTGCAAAGGAAAAACCAGCAATTGACTTAGTTAATAGCAAAATAGGTAATAATGTAACTCCAGTAGATGCTTATTCTATTCTAAAAAAACATAAAACAGAATATATCTACTTTAAATCAGATCATCACTGGACACAACTTGGTGCATATTATGCTTATACTAAATATTGTGAAGCAGCTGACTTAAAACCATTTAAGTTAAAAGATTATCCTTTAAAAAAGGTTGAAGGATTCTTAGGTACTTACTACTCTGCTTCTAAAGACCAAAAATTAGCTGATGACCCTGATGTTGTTGAATATCGTCCTGTTGGTGCTGATTTAACTGCAACAATTTACGAAGATAGTTCATTGACAAAGAGCTTTGAGGCGTCTCCTTATTCAGATTACTCTACAGGTTCAAATGCATATGGTACTTTCCTTCATGGTGATAATCCTCTTACTATAATCAAAAATCCTGATGTTGATAGTAGTAAAAAGGTTGTTGTTATAAAAGAATCTTATGGTAATGCATTTGCTCCTTTATTAACTCAAAATTACTCAGAGGTTTATGTAATAGACCCAAGATATTTTAATGGTAATCTTAATGATTTTATAAAAGAACATGAAATTAAAGATGTTATATTTATAAATAATATGGTTGCTGTTGGTTCTCAAAGTCGTGTAGATGAATTAAAGAAATTACTAAACTAAAAATATAATTTTTCAAATTTAAAAAAGAAGATAACAAAAACTTATTTGCTATCTTCTTTTTTATTTATTCTTCTCTATTATTTCCTAAATAAGCCACAACTACTGCCCCTTGTGCTGTATGAGCTCCTATAGTTGGACATATATCTGATATTAGAAAATCATCTACTCCATATTTTTGTTTTATTTTTTCTGCTACATATTCGGCATCTTCAATGCAATCTCCATGAGATATAAATACCTGTTTTAAATTTGTTATATCTGATTTTTTTTCTATATTATCAACTAATGTATGTAGTGCTTTTTTTCGTCCTCTCACCTTTCCTATAGCTGCTAATCCGCCTTTATCATCCATATGCAGTATAGGTTGTATATTTAGCATTGTTCCTAAAACTGCACTCGCCTTTGAAAGTCGTCCCCCTCGATATAAATGATTTAAATCAGAAACTGTAAATTCATGTATTACATGCTTTTTATTATCATTTAACCACTTAGCAATTTCTTCTATAGTTTTTCCTTGTTTTTTCATATCTACAGCATGCATAAGTAATATTCCCTGACCAACTGTGCCTGATAGTGTATCAACTACTATTATCTTAGATTCTGGCTCCTCTTCCATTATTTTTTCTGCACACATTTGTGCATTATTATAGCTAGAACTTAAACCAGATGAAAAACTTAGGTGAAGTATATCATGTTCTTCATTTATTTCCTTTTGAAATCTAGAAATTATATTTATTGGATTTGATGCACTTGTTGTAGGCATTTTGCCATCTCTTAATGCTTGATAAAAATCCTTCACCGGCATATCATCTACGCCTGGGATATATTCTTTTCCGTCTACTATATAATATAGAGGATGCACTACTATATTATTTTCTTCTAAGTATTTTGTTGGTAAATCTGCTGTAGAATCCGTTGAAATAATGAAATCTCTCATATTTTATCCTCCCCTGTATAAAGAAATACTTTATTTCTAATCATATTATAATTATATTAGATTTTTATGAATTTTGGGGTTTTAAAAGCATACAAAAAATGCTATAAGTAATAAGAATCACTCATAGCATTTTTTAATTTATCTTAAATTTGTTTGCCCCATAATATCTAAATCAATTGTTTTTGCTACTTTTCTTCCATCAGCAATTGATTTGCATACTAATGATTGACCACTTCTCATATCACCTGCTGCGTATATACCTTTAACAGAAGTTCTTCTAAATTTATCAGTAGCTACATTACCTCTTTCATCAAGTTCTACACCTAAATCATGTAATAAAGTCTCATGTTCTGGATGTAAAAATCCTAATGCAAATAATGCTAAATCACATTCAATTTCGAAATCTGAATCAGGTATTTCTTTTCTATTTTCATCTAATTTAACTGCATGTAGTTTATGAACTATTCCTCCTTCGCCACTAAATGCTGTAGGTTTTACAGAATACTCCCTTATTCCACCTTCTTCAAATACTGGATTCTTAGTCATTGCATAAATTTTCCCCCAGAAACTAGCACCTTTTAAGTCCCTTTCGCTCTCTGATGATCTTTGGAGTTGATATACATTTTTTGCACCTTGTCTTATCGCTGTTCCAACACAGTCATTAGCTGTATCCCCACCACCAATTACAATTACGTTCTTGTCAGTAGCTATAATTTCTTCCTCATCAACATCTAGTCCTCGATTTCTCTTATTTTGTTGTTTTAAATAATCAACAGCAAAATGAAGACCTTTTAAAGAACGTCCCGGTATAGGTAAATCTCTTGCTTGAGTTGCTCCACCAGTTAAAACAATTATATCGTACTCTTTTTTTAATATTCTAGCTGGATAGTCTCTTCCTACCCATATATTTGTTTTAAACTTTATTCCCTCTTGTTTTAATAAATCAATTCTTCTATCTACAACCCATTTTTCTAGCTTAAAGTCTGGAATTCCATATACTAAGAGTCCACCTATAACATCATCTCTTTCAAATACAGTTACATCATATCCTGCTTTGTTTAATTGGTCTGCACAGGCAAGACCTGCAGGACCCGAACCAATTATCGCAACACTTTTTCCTATTCTTATTATTGGTGGTTTTGCAGTTATCCACCCTTCTTCAAAAGCTTTATTAATTATACTAAGCTCCATATTTTTGCATCCAACAGGCTCTTTTATAGCTCCTAACACACATGCCTTTTCACATAAACTTGGACAGACAGTCCCTGTAAATTCAGGGAAATTATTTGTTTGAAGTAATCTATCTAGTGCCTCTTTCCATTGTCCTCTATATACTAAATCATTAATTTCTGGTGCAGCATTTCCAAGTGGACATCCATATTCAGATGTGCAAAATGGTACTCCACAGTCCATGCATCTAGCTGCCTGTATTCTTACTTTTTCATAATTCATTGGTATATATATCTGATTAAAGTCTTTTATACGCTCTTTTACTGGACGTTTAGTCTGATTCTCACGTTCATACTCTATAAAACCAGTTTCTTTTCCCATATTTGCCCTCCTTATACTACTTGATATTCACTTATTAATTTTTTATATACTTTAGGTATAACTCTTAAAATATTTAATTTTTCTTTATTCCAATTATCGAGTATCATTTTTGATTTTTTACTTTGAGTGTATTCAAAATGTCTTTCAATTAAATATTTTAGTAATCCTTCATCCTCAGTATCTATTATGTTTTCAATATCTGAAGTGTCTAATACTCCTGGATTTAATTTTGTATTTAGTGAACTCTTTGGATCATATACAAACACTTTTCCTCCACTCATACCAGCAGCAAAGTTTCTACCTATATCTCCTAATATAACTACTGTTCCTCCTGTCATATATTCACACCCATGGTCTCCTACGCCTTCTACGACTGCTGTTGCCCCAGAATTTCTAACTGCAAATCTTTCACCTGCTTTTCCATTAGCATAAAATTCACCACTAGTTGCTCCATATAAAACTGTATTGCCTACAATTATATTTTCATCTGATTTTACAGTACATTCTTTAGGAAGTTTAACTTTTATCTTGGCTCCTGAAAGTCCCTTTCCAACATAATCATTGCATTCACCTGTCAAATTAATTGTTATGCCTTTCATTCCAAAAGCCATGAAGCTCTGACCTGTACTTCCAGTTAAGTTTAAAGTTATTGTATCGTCAGGCATACCCTCTGCTCCATAACGTTTTGCAATTTCGCCACTCAACATAGTTCCAACTGTACGATTTATGTTTTTTATTTTAAAATCACCAGTTACTTTAGTTTTATTTTCTAAACTGACTTTAGCAAATTCAATTAATTTTAAATCATATGCACTATCTATTCCATGGTCTTGCTCCATTATCTTTCTACCAACTATTCTCTCTGGTAGATTAGGTCTATAAAGTATTGAAGAAAAATCTAGATTTTTAGTTTTCTCGTTTGTTAAAAGCTCATTTATTTCTAATTTATCAACCCTACCTATCATTTCATCCATAGTTCTAAATCCAAGCTGTGCCATGATTTCTCTTACCTCTGTCGCAACGAATGTAAAATAATTTATAAGATGTTCTACCTTACCTTTAAATTTCTTTCTTAACTCTGGATTTTGTGTTGCAACTCCCATTGGACATGTATTTGAGTGACATTTTCTCATCATCATACATCCCATAACTACAAGTGGTGTTGTAGCAAATCCAAATTCTTCGGCACCTAATAATGCTGCAACTACAACATCTTTTCCGGTTCTCATCTGTCCATCTGTTTGTAATGTTACTCTACTTCTTAAGTTATTCATAAGAAGGACTTGATGAGCTTCTGAAAGACCTAATTCCCAAGGTCCACCCGTATATCTTATTGATGTGTAAGGCGCTGCGCCTGTACCTCCATCATATCCTGATATTAATATGATATCTGCTTTTGCCTTTGCAACACCTGCTGCAACTGTTCCAACACCAACTTCTGAGACTAATTTTACTGATATATTAGCTTGTGGGTTTACACTTTTCAAATCATGAATTAACTGTTCCAAATCTTCTATTGAATATATATCATGATGTGGCGGTGGTGATATTAAATCTATTCCGGGTATTGCATGGCGTACTTTACCTATTTTCTCATTTACTTTTTTACCTGGAAGTCTACCACCTTCCCCAGGTTTTGCACCTTGAGCCATTTTTATCTGTATTTCTTTAGCATTTACTAAGTACTCTGTTGTAACACCAAATCGTCCTGATGCAACTTGTTTTGTTGCACTCATAGTTATAGTTTTAAATCTATTAGAATCCTCCCCACCTTCACCAGTGTTTGAACGTCCACCTAATGTATTCATTGCTGTTGCTAGTGTTTCATGAGCCTCTTTACTAAGTGAACCAAAACTCATTGCTCCACTTACAAATCGCTTAACAATCTCTGATACTGGTTCAACTTCATCTAAAGAGATGCTTTCTGAATCTTTAAATTTAAGCAATCCACGTATAGTACATAACTCTTCAGCTTGGTTATCTATAGCCTTTGAAAAATCCTTGAATAATTTATAATTATTTTCTCTAACACTTTTTTGTAAGGTAGTTATTGTATAAGGATTAAACATATGTTTTTCTTCATTTCTTCTATAATTATATTTTCCACCGAGTTCTAGTGTATCTATTGGATTTCTTAATTTGTTATATGCAATATTGTGTCTTTCTAAAGTTTCTTTTGCAATTATATCAAGTCCTATTCCTTCAATCCTTGTTGGTGTTCCTGTAAAATATTTATTTACAACATCACTATTAATGCCAATACATTCAAATATTTGTGCACTTCTATAACTTTGGATTGTAGATATTCCCATCTTTGATATTATCTTTAATAATCCATGACAAATAGCTTTATTATAATTTTCTTTTAATTGTTCTGATGATTTATGACCAACGTATAATTCTTTCTTTGCTAGTTGTTCTATAGTTTCATAAGCTAGGTAAGGGTTGATTGCTGTAGCACCATATCCTATTAATAATGCAAAATGCATAACTTCTTTGGCTTCTCCAGTTTCCAAAATTATATTTACATTAGTTCTCAGCTTATTTTTTATTAGATAATGTTGTAAAGCACTAGTTGCTAATAATGCTGGGATAGGTGCTTGTTGTTTGTTTATATTTCTGTCTGATAAAATTATTACATTATATCCTTCTATTATTGCGTCTTTTGCCCTTTGACATAATAAATCTAATGCCTCGACCAAATCTTTCCCTGTACCAGGTGATCTAAATAGCATTGGTATTTTTACAGCTCTTAAGCTTTGGTTGTTTATCTTGCTTATTTTTTCTAAATCTACATCAGACAATATTGGACTATCTAATTGTATAAATTTATAATCTTTTTTATCATTATCGAGTAAGTTTGCTTTTTGCCCAACAATTGTAACTAAACTCATTATAGATTCTTCTCTTATTGGGTCTATTGGTGGATTTGTCACTTGTGCGAATAATTGTTTAAAGTAGTTATAAAGTAGTTGTGGTCTTTTGGATAAAACCGCAAGAGGTGTATCATCTCCCATAGAACCTTGTGGTTCACTTCCATCCTTAGCCATTTGTGCTAAAACTATTTTTATATCTTCATAAGTGTATCCAAATGCTTGCTGTCTTTGTAATAAAGTATCCTCATCACCTTTTGGTAGATATGATGGTTTTGCAATCATATCCATAGTTATTTTATTGCGTTTAAGCCAATCCTCATAATCATATGATTCAAATAATCCTTTTTTAATTTCATCATCTGGAATTATTCTTCCTTGTTCCAAATCAAGCATAAATATTTTACCTGGCTCTAAGCGACCACTATATTCAACGTTTGATGGTTCTGTTTCTAATACACCAGTTTCTGATGCTAATATAACAAATCCATCTTTCGTTATTGTATATCTTGATGGTCTAAGTCCATTTCTATCTAACATTGCTCCTAATTGTACCCCATTTGTAAAAGCTATTGCTGCTGGTCCATCCCATGGTTCCATTATCGTAGCATGGTAGTTATAATATGCCTGTTCTTTTTTGTCCATTAATTCATTGTTATTCCATGCTTGTGGAATAAGCATAGTCATTGCCTCAGTCAAAGATTTTCCTGTTGATATCAAAAGCTCAAATGCATTATCTAATGTTGCAGAATCTGAGCAATTTGGAGTTAAAATTGGGAACAATTCGTCTAAACCATCTTTAAATTTATCTGATTTTAGTACACCTTCCCTAGCATTCATCCAATTTCTATTTCCCATAATAGTGTTTAT
This sequence comes from Clostridium sp. 2218st1_F5_2218SCRN_220325, assembly GCF_039062665.1. Taxonomy (NCBI): domain Bacteria; kingdom Bacillati; phylum Bacillota; class Clostridia; order Eubacteriales; family Clostridiaceae; genus Clostridium; species Clostridium sp. 2218st1_F5_2218SCRN_220325. Next base: position 158,199 of record NZ_JBCLNH010000003.1, read on the forward strand.
CTCACCATTATGAGCCAAATATCTAAAAGGCTGTGCCAAATCCCAAGTAGGAAATGTATTTGTTGAATAACGTTGATGTATTAAAGCTAATGCTGACTTAAAATCTTTATCTTCTAAATCTTTATAAAAACTTCCTATCTGTCTAGCCAAAAGCAATCCTTTATAAATTATTGTTCTGCTAGATAAACTAGATATATAAAAATATCCTTTATTGTGCATTGTAGAGTTTCTAACTTCTTTCTCAGCTTTTTTTCTAACTATGAATAGTTTTCTCTCAAATTCTTCAGTCGTATAATCTTCCTTATCTATAAATACTTGTTTTATTAAAGGTTCACTACCTTTTGCTATCTCTCCAATTGCATTTCGGTCGACCTCAACATCTCTCCAGCCTAAAAGTTTTAATTTTTCTTTTCTCAAAATTGTTTCAAAAATACCTTCACATTCTAAATCTTCGTCAGATTCACGAGGTAAAAATACCATACCTACTGCATATTTTCCCTCTTGTGGTAAATCAATTTTATTTTCCCTACATTTCTTTTTAAAAAATTCATGCGGTATTTGAATCATTATACCGGCTCCATCTCCAGTTGTTTCATCACATCCTGTTGCCCCTCTATGAGATAAATTTTTTAAAATTAATAGTCCCTTTTCTACTATTTCATGTGACTGTTCTCCCTTTATATTTGCAATAAAACCTATACCACAATTATCTTTTTCAAACTTTGGATCATACAGACCTTGCTTTTCTGGTAATCCAACATTCTGTATAGTTTGTTTTCCCTTCATCTCAATTCCCCCTTAAGTATATTTAATACATTTCTTTCAAATAAAGTTTTTTCTAAGTCGAACATCTGTATATAATCTTTATTATAGTTAAATTTTCAGAATTATACAATTTTTTAAAAAATTATTTCATTTTTATTTTTTAATATCTTACTTTTTTGTTTTATATAAAGTTGAATTTAGATATAATCATTTTGTTTTAGATATATTTTTTCGCTTATTTAACTTGAAGTTATAAGTAAATAAAAAAATAATAGATATAAAGCATGATTTATTTTTCTCGCCTTATACCTATTATTTTTTAATTATTCTACTGTTTTCCATAATATTTAATAACATTTAATTTACATCTATTACTTCTTTTTTATTAAAATATTTCTTATATATATTTCTTTTATAAGATGTATAAAATAGAACAAACATTAAGACTATACTGACAGAGTAACTACTGTAAATAACTTTCATATCGTGGAAGTATTGTAATAAAACAAAGCACCATATTACTCTAAAAATACAATGAGCAAATAACGATATGAGCATTGGTTCAAATGTTTTTTCTATCCCTCTTAAACTTCCAATATAAATTTGATTCATAGCATATAAAACATATGAAGGAAATACAATCCTGATACTCTCAAGACCCACTTTTATAACTGCTACATCATTTGTGAACAATTTTAAAATATATGGTGCAAATATATTTAAAATAATTATAAAAATAAGAGAAGTATAAACGCTTATCTTCAGACTTATATTTATTCCTTCCTTTACTCTTTCATATTCCTTTGCCCCAAAGTTCTGTCCAACAAATCCAGTTACAGCTAGCCCAAGTGAGAAAAGTGGAAAATATAAAAATCCTTCCACCTTCGCAAAGATAGTCATACCAGCCATAGCCTCTGCACCAAACGAATTTATACTAGATTGAATAATTAAAGATGAAATGCTCATAAAAATTGCCTGTAATCCTGCTGGTAGTCCAACTAAAAATATATCTTTTGTATATCCTTTATAAATTTTGATTTGTTTTAAACTAAGTTTACAATTATCATCCAAAGACATTATCTTATACATAACTAAAAGTGTAGCTAATATTTGCGAAATTAATGTTGCTATTGCTGCCCCTTTTACACCCCATCCAAAATAAACTATAAATAAAATATCTAATATTAAATTTAATATGCATGAAAATATTAAGAAATATAGCGGGTCTTTTGTATTACCGAGAGCTCTTAGTATTGCTGTTCCGATATTATATAAAAGTTGAAATGTTATTCCTAAGAAACATATTTTTAGATAGTCTATAGCCAAAGAATATACACCTTTAGGTGTTTGAAGTATATTAATAATAGGTTTCATAAATATAAGACTTCCTATTGTAAATACTATCCCCAATAATACGCTTACTGCAAGTGATGTTGATATACTTTTTTTAAGTTTGTCATATTCATTAGCCCCAAATTGATTCGCGATAACTGCACTTATACCTGTTGATAACCCTATAAAAAAGTTAACTATAACTGATATCAATAGACCTGTCGAACCTATAGCTGCCAGTGCATCTGTACCTATGTATCTACCTATGATTGCTGTGTCTGCGATATTATAGAATTGTTGTAAGATTTGAGATAATAAAATAGGAATAGTAAACATAAATAATTGTTTAGAAATATCACCATAAGTCATATCAACTTGGCACTTTGCTTGCATATATAAAACCTCCTTTATATTTAATGTTATTCTAGATAAAGAATATCATTACAACATAATAAGAAGTATTATCAAAAATTTATATCCATGATATAACAAAAGGCATATAACCTAATAACAAAGTGTTATTAAGTCATATGCCATCATCTATAATATTCATTACATATTTAATAAACTCTTCTCCATATTTATTTAACTCCTGGCTTTTGCATTTTATATTCCCCTCTAAACCAGCAACTGCCTATATTACATAGTCCTGAAAACTTTAGAAGTTTTACCATAGCGTGATCACTATTTGTTATAATATCCTCCACTCCACCCTCTATATACTTAAATTTTATATTCTCATCTTTTTTGTCATTATAAAATTGTGAAAATAGTTCTGACATCTTGCTACTTGGATTTGTTGCTATCGAAAATAAAGATTCTCCTTTATTTTGTTTTGAATGGTCTATTAATTCAGCATTTTTTAATATATTTTTTGCATATGCATAGATTCTTTCTCCATCTTTTGAAAGAATTACACCCCTTGGTGTTCTTTCAAAAAGCTCCATTCCTAAATATCCTTCTAATGATTTTATTGTTTTGCTGACATGAGGTTGGGTTGTATATAGAACTTCTGCTGCTTTACTTAAACTACCCTGTTCTGCACTAATTACAAAATACTGTAATTGATTTATATTAATCATATTCAATTTGCCCCTTTTTTACTCCCCAAAATTACTTCTTATATTTATTATAAAATTTCTTCAGCTCATCTTTTCTAATTTGAGGCAATTCAGATTTTTTAATTCCCAATATAGCCCCTTCTAAAGCCATCAATCTGTGAATACATGCTGATTAATCTATAGACTGAATTTTTAACCATGCTTTTTCAGCACCATAATCTTTTAAATCTTCATATGTATTTATACCAACTTCATTTAATTGACTTTCTATAACCTTGCCTATATTGGGTAGCTTTGAAAGTTCTCCCATTTTATCCCCTCCTTAAAATAATTTTTCTTCTGTTATTTCATATTTAACAGGTTCATATAACTTTAAAACTTCCCAATAAGAATTTTCATCCCTTACATTTGCTAAAAACTCATCAAATTTATCTGATGTATAATTAAAATGTAAATTATATAACTTATCGACAAGATCTTTAGAGTTATAATAAACTTGTATATATATTCGTTCTAAATTCAATTCTCCACTAACATTTCTTGTTACAAACTGACGTATTAAAGTACAACAACTCAAATCTCTATATACTAAATCATTTGGTCTTATTGTATATATTATTTGATCTTCATAACAATTAAATTTTTTGTTTAAAAATTCTTCAAATGAGTCCATTAAAATATCTAGTTTTATATTTTTTTCATCAAATCCATTTTTAGTTAAAATATCATTTAAAATTTGTTTTGCTTGACTAGTTCTGTTTATAGTTGTAATACTTTCTTCTTTATTAGTAGATTTTCTATTTATATTATATCCTTCAAAAATAACTTTATATTCAAGGAAATAAGACATTATAGCATTCCAAAATATATAGAAAACTACAGCCAAGAAAAATACTATTCCAATCCTAATTTTCAAATCTATTTCCATAAAATTTAGGAAATAATAAATCAAATAAAAAATCATAAAAAATGATAAAGCATTAATTATTTTTACTATACCTTTTGATTCAACCTCGTATACTGTACCGCATGATTCACATTTGATACGTACACATTCACTCCCCAATGTTTTAAGTCTAGTTAATAAATCAATCTTACAATTACATTTACTACAAGATTTCATATAAATCCCCCCTTGTTGACTTAAAATTATAACTTTAACTTCATTATAGCATTGAAAATGTTTTCTAGATGTAAATTTGAATATTTTATAAATATACAAAAAGATGTCCCTAATAAATTCAATTATTAAAGACATCTTCCTTTATTTTAAAAATATTTTTTAATCTATTATAAACATTGTTTTAATATTTCTAGCCCTTTATTTATTTCATCCATTGTTATTACAAGTGGAGGTAGTAATCTTACTACATGTTCTCCTGCTGTTAATATCAATAATCCCTTTTGTGCAGCTATTTTTTCTACTTCTGATGCACTTTGTTTAATTTCAATTCCTATCATTAGCCCTCTACCTCTAACTTCTACAATTTCATCTAATCCCCATGATTTTATTGTATCCATTATATAATTTCCTTTTTTAGCTACATCATCTAAAAATTCTGGTTTAGCTAATTCATCTAAAACAACATTTGCAGCAGACATGGCTAATGCATTTCCACCAAATGTCGTTCCATGGTCACCTGGAACTAGAACATTTGATAATTTTTCGTTTGATAATATTGCTCCAACAGGAATACCACCTGCTAATCCTTTTGCCATTGTTACTAAGTCTGGTTTTATGTCGAATTCTTGGAATCCAAATAATTTGCCTGTTCTACCCATTCCAGCCTGAACCTCATCACATATTACAACTATATCTTTTTCTTGGCAAAGTTTCACAGCTTCTTCTATAAATTCTTTTTCTATTGGATATACTCCACCTTCTCCTTGAACAGCCTCAAAAATAAATGCACATATTGTATCATCTTTTAATACCTCTTTAAATGCTTCTATATCATTTTTTTCTACGTATTTATATCCAGTTGGCAATGGATAAAAATATTTATGATAAGCATCTTTACCAGTTGCCATCAATGATGCCATAGTTCTACCATGGAAAGATTTATTCAAACTAAGTATAGTGCCTCTGTCGCCTTCATATTTTATATCACTATATTTTCTAGCTATCTTCATAGCACCTTCGTTAGCCTCTGTTCCCGAATTACAGAAAAATACCTTATCATATCCGCTAAGTTTAACTAATTTTTCTCCAGCTTCTACATTTGGTTGATTAAAAAATATATTAGAGCTGTGTAATAATTTTGCAGCTTGGTACTGAATTGCCTCTACCAATCCTTTATGACCATATCCTAAAGAAGAAACTCCTATCCCACTCGTAAAATCTACATATTCTTTTCCATCTATATCTGTTACTGTTGCACCTTGCCCCTTATCTATTACAACTGGAATTTGAGCATATGTCTGCATAAAATTTTTATCCCATTTTTCTTGTATATTTTTCACATTTTGTGTTAATTCCATTTAAAATTCCCCTCTTTCAATATATTATTTATTATCTAATATAATTCTTTTGCATCTTTAATCTAGAATTTCAAAACTAATATTTCTTAATCAATTAAAGTCCCCACACCTGCATCAGTAAATAGTTCAGTTATTATTGAATGTCTTACTCTTCCATCTAAAATATGAACTTTTTTGACCCCTTGATTTAAAGCCTCTATACAACTATTTACCTTTGGAATCATACCACCCGTTATAACCCCATTTTCAAATAATATCGGTAAATCTTCTTTATATACATGAGATATTAAACTTTCATCCATTGATGGCTCTTCTAATAATCCTGGGACATCTGTTAAAAGTATATATTTTTCTGCTTTTAGAGCACCCGCTATTGCAGAACCTGCTATATCTCCATTAATATTGTATATATTTCCTTCTCTATCAGCCCCAACTGTAGCTACCATAGAAATATACCCTGCATCTAGATTATCTTTTATTATTTGTGGGTTTACTTCAACGATTTTGCCCACATATCCTAAATCTTCTTTTGTAGGTTCACAAATTAACATATTTCCATCTATTCCACAAAGTCCAACAGCTTTTCCCCCTCGTTCATTTATTTTTAGAACTAATTCCTTGTTGACCTTTCCTGCAAGAACCATTTCGACTACTTCCATTGTGTCTTCATCTGTATATCTTAAACCATTTATAAATTCACTTTGAATTTTTAATCTATCTAACATCTTAGTTATTTCTGGTCCACCGCCATGCACAACAACTATATTAATACCAACATAACTCATAAGAATTATATCTTCCATGACTGATTCTTTTAGTCTTTCATTTTTCATGGCATTGCCACCATATTTTATTACCATAGTTTTTCCGCTATGCTTTTCTATATATGGAAGCATTTCTATCAACATTTTTGCTTTATCATCGTTAAATCCCATAATTATTTATCCCCCATTTCAACCTTATATTTTTTAAATATTAACTTCTATAACTACCATTAATTCTAACATACTCATATGTTAAATCGCATCCCCATGCATTTGCCATTTTATCTCCCATCTGAAGATCTACTATAATAGTTATTTCATCATCTTCTAATATACTTCTGGCTTTCTTTTCACTAAATTGAAGTGGTGTTCCATCTTTACAGACCTCGACATAGCCTTTTTTACTCTCAAAAATTATATCTATTTTATTTGGGTCAAATTCAGCACCCTCACATCCTATAGCACATAAAATTCTACCCCAGTTTGCATCAGAGCCGAATACTGCTGCCTTCACCATTGTTGATGTTATAACAGCTTTTGATAATCTAGCAGCTATTTCTTCTGTCAAAGCACCTTCTACAACACATTCGATTAGCTTAGTAGCACCTTCTCCATCTCTTGCTACTAATTTTGCAAGTTCTGTGCATATATAGACTAAGGCTTGTAAAAATGTATCATAATTTCTATCTTTTTCGGTAATTTTATCATTACATGCTTTTCCATTAGCCAAAACTATAGCCATATCATTTGTACTTGTTTGGCCATCAACACTAATTCTATTAAAACTTTTATTAGTTGCATATCTTAGAGCATCTTGTAATAGATTTTGTTCTATGTCTATGTCTGATGTTATAAATGCGAGAATAGTTCCCATATTTGGGTGTATCATTCCAGAACCTTTTGCCATTCCTCCCACAACAACTTTTTTTCCATCTATATCAATTGATACTGTTATTTCTTTTTTAATCATATCAGTAGTCATAATACCTTCTCTCGCCGCCATATGTCCCCTTTTACTAAGCTGGCTAGCAAGTTTTTCTATATTATCTTCTATCAAATCTATTTTTAATGGTTCACCTATAACTCCTGTTGATGCAACCAAAACATCTTCTGGATTTAAATTTAATACTTCTGCTGTTGACTGTGCCATTCTAAAAGCATGTTCTAATCCTTCTTTGCCATTGAATGTATTTGCATTTGCACTATTGATTATTACTGCTTGTGCTTTGCCATCTTGGATGTGTTTACTTGTAACATAGATTGGATTAGCTTTAATCTTATTTTGAGTAAATACTGCGGCTGCATTGCACATAGTATCCGAATATATAAGTGCGATATCCTTTTTTTCTACATTTCTTCTAAGACCTACATGCATTCCTGATGCAGTAAATCCCTTTGCAGCTGTCACACCACCTTTAATAATTTCCATCAAATTTATCGCCCCCTTTAAAATGCTGTTGCCATTGTGCTTAACCCTTCACATTCATCAAAACCAAGCATTAAGTTCATATTTTGTATTGCTTGCCCTGCTGAACCTTTAACCATGTTGTCTATAGCAGAACATATGATTATCTTTGATTTATTTTCGTGAATTGATATAGCACATTTATTTGATAATCTGACGTGTTTTACTGTTGCAACTTGACCAAGTGGTAAAATGTCTATAAATGGTTTATCACTATAGAATTTTTCTAGTTCATTTTGTATCGTATCTATTGTAATGCCTTCAGCTTTATCGCAATAAATTGTAGATAATATTCCTCGATTCATGGGTGATAAAATTGGTATAAATATTATTTCTACTGGTTCACCTGCTGCATCACTTAAGTTTTGTTCAATTTCTGGAGTATGTCTGTGATTTCCTATTTTATAAGGAACCATATTTTCGTTTATTTCAGGATAATGGCTAAGTAGTGTAAGCCCTCTGCCTGCACCTGTCACTCCTGATTTTGAGTCAGCTATTATATTTTCTTTCTTGATTAATTTTGCTTTTAATAATGGCATCAAAGGTAGTGATATACTTGTTACATAACATCCTGGATTAGCTATTACTTGTGCATTTTTTATTTCGTCTTTATAATGTTCACAAAGACCATAAACAGCTTGCTCATGTAAATTTTTATCTATAAATGATACGTTGTACCATTTATTAAAAAGTTTCTCATCTTTTAATCTAAAATCTGCACCCAAATCAACAACTTTTTTCCCCTCTTTAACTGCTTGCAGTACAAATTCTTCACTAACCCCATGTGGTAAAGCTGTAAATATAAAATCACATTCTTTTATTACATCTTCATTTTTTATACATTTCATATCATTTGTTATACCTACACTTGGATAAACTTCTGTAATACTTTTATCTACAAAGGAATTTGATCCTATTGCAGTTAATTCTACTTGTGGGTGAGAATTTAATAATCTTATTAATTCTACACCAACATAACCTGTAGCCCCTATTATACCTACTTTGACTTTGCTCATATTCTTTCCAATCCCCTTTTATTAATTTTTATCAAAAAAGCCCCTTGAAATAAATTCAAGAGGCGAAATTCCGCGGTACCACTCTTATTAATAAAATTTCTTAACTCAAGTAATACGTATAAATTCTGTATATTAAAAAAGTCTCTCGGCTAAAAAACCAAGAGACGAATATACCGCGTTACCACTCTCATTGATAAGAAACTTATCCACTCTACTCTTTTAAGGCAAGATTACCTGTTTTTCTACTTAATTCAAAAAACATTCTCCAAAGCTCTCTTCACAATAGGTTTCTTTGCCCAGCTTCCACCATCCCAGACTCTCTATAAATTCTACCTATGTTACTATCTTCTTCATAGAATTTAACATGTTTCATTTTAGTAAGTAATCATATTATAATAAAATAATATAAAACTTTTAATATTCTGTCAATAAATTAATTTTATTTTATAAATTAAATTTTTTCTTTAAGTTCATCTACTGATAAATCGATTAAGGCTTTTATTTTTTTCCTTCTTTCATTTATATCCTTATTTTCTTTTATTATTTTTGCTCTAGCTAGTCCCAAAAGCTCTATATATTCTTCATATGATTCATCATATTTTTCTTCTAGCTCTCTTTTTATTTTCGCCGATAAAGATGGGCTATTTCCACCTGTTGATATACTTAATAGCAATTCCCCTCGCTTAACATATGATGGGACAGTAAAATTAGAAAGCTCTTTATCATCTACAACATTTACTAATTTACCATGTTTATTGCAATAGATTCCTATCTCATGATTTACCTCTTTGTTATTAGTAGATGCTACTACTACAAATGAGTCATCTATATATTTTTCTTTGTATTCATCACAAATCATCTCTATCTTATCTTTTATTTCATCAAATTCACAAACAAATTCTTTTGAAATTACAGTTACCTTTTTCCCAAAATCTAAAAAATTTGTAGCCTTTCTATAAGCTACCTTACCTCCACCGATTATAGTGATTTTTATATTTTCTATATCTAAATTTATTGGATAAAGCATTTTTTACACCTTTCTATTATTTATTTTATTTTAAATATAAGCATTTAAAAATATTATATCATAGCATTATAAAAGGCTATTAAAAAGTATATTTCAACTTTATAATAGCCTTTTGATATTGTATTGTATTCTAATTTAATTAAATTTATAATTATACTGGAATTTTTCTTCCTTCTTTTCTCCACTCTTTAAATTCTGCTGCTGCAGTAAATAAAGCATCTGTTGAAGAGTTAAGTCCAGTTTCACAAGAGTCTTGTATAACTCCTATAATAAATCCTACACCAACCATTTGCATCGCTACTTCATTTGATATACCAAATAAACTACATGCTAATGGTATAAGTAAAAGCGATCCACCTGCTACACCTGATGCACCACATGCAGAAACTGCAGCTAATACACTAAGAACTATAGCAGTTGGTATATCTACTGTTATTCCTAAAGTATGAACAGCCGCTAATGATAATACTGTTATTGTAACTGCTGCACCACCCATGTTTATAGTAGCACCTAATGGTATTGATACTGAATAATTATCTTCATTTAATCCTAAACTTTCACATAACTCCATATTAACTGGTATATTCGCTGCTGAACTACGAGTAAAGAATGCAGTTATACCACTTTCTTTTAAACATTTAAATACTAATGGATATGGGTTTTTTCTTATATTTAAATATACTATTATTGGATTTACAACAAATGCAACAACTGCCATACATCCTAATAATAATGCTAATAATGAACCGTAATCTTTAAATATACCTATACCATTTGTTGATATAGCTGTGAAAACTAATCCTAATATACCAAATGGAGCAAAACTTATAACCCATTTCACCGCTTGTGTAACTGCATCTGAAATATCAGCTAAAAATTCTTTTGTTCTATCTGAAGATTTTCTTAATGCTAAACCAAATACTACTGCCCAAGCTAATATACCAACATAATTTGCATCTACTATAGCTCCAACTGGATTACTAACTATATTTAGTAATAGTGTTTTTAATACTTCACCTATTCCTCCAGGTATTGCTGTATCAACCTCTGCTACTGAACCCAAATTAATTGTAACTGGGAATATAAAACTTGCTACAACTGCTACTAAAGCAGAGCAAAAAGTACCAATTAAATATAGTGCTATAACTGAACCCATGTTATTCTTTTTACCATCTTTATGTTGTGCTAAAGCACCAATAACTAAGAAAAATACCAATACTGGAGCTACTGCTTTTAATGCTCCAACAAATAATTCCCCTAAAAGTCCTATAATTTGAGCTTCCTTAGCAAATGTACCTAAAATAATACCAATTATCATCCCTACCAATATACGTTTAACCAAACTTATACTGTTCCATTTTTCTAAAATTCCCTTCATAAAAACATTCCTCCTTATATTATTTTGTGCATGCGATAAAAAGAAAAAAATAATTCCATTTATCTTTTTGTTAAATTATTCCTATTATCTATTAATAATACATTATTTTCCTGCAAATTGCCATAAAAAAACAAAAAGTATAAATCTTGTGAAATATTTTTTTATTTTTTATATTTAAAATATTAAATAAATTAAATTTTTCATTGTATATACTTTCATTAATATTATAAATTTTAGGAAAAATGAAAAAAAAATCTCTTCTTTTGAAATTTTAAAAGAAGAGATTTCATTATTTTTGTATTAATTTTTTTATTCGTAAAAAATTATTTTTTTGTATTAATTAATTTTGCTATATCTTTTGCAAAATAAGTAATTATAATTGTAGCCCCAGCTCTTTTTATAGACATTACAGCTTCATATATAGCATCTTCACTTAATAGACCTTTTTTAACAGCTTCTTTTAACATAGAGTACTCTCCACTTACATTGTAAGCCGCTATTGGTAAGTCATAATTATCTTTAAACCTTCTTATTATATCTAAATAAGAAAGAGCCGGTTTAACCATTATTATGTCTGCACCTTCTGCAATATCTAAATCAGCTTCTATCATAGCTTCATTAGAATTTGCTGGATCCATTTGATATGTTTTTCTATCTCCAAATGCTGGTGCTGAGTTTGCAGCATCTCTAAATGGTCCATAGAATGCTGATGCATATTTTGCGCTATATGCCATTATTGCAACAGTTTCATAACCATTTTCATCTAATGCATTTCTAAGTGCTCCTATTCTTCCATCCATCATATCAGAAGGAGCTACCATATCTGCACCTGATTTTGCATAACTAACAGCTATTTTTGATAAATATTCTAATGTTTTGTCATTATCTACGTATCCATCTTCTGTTAATATTCCACAATGTCCATGACTTGTATATTCACACATACAAACATCACATATTACATCCATTTGTGGCGCTATTTCTTTTATTTTTCTTATACCTTGTTGTAAAGCTCCGTTATCGTTATATGCTTCGCTACCACAACAGTCTTTTTTATTGTCATCAGGAACACCAAATAATATTACATGTTCTATTCCTAATTCAACTAATTCTTTAATTTCATCTTCTAACATATCTACAGAGAAGTGATAAACACCTTCCATAGAAGATATTTCTCTTTTTATATTTTCACCATCCACTATAAATAGAGGATAGATTAAATCTTCTTTTTCTAATTTTGTTTCTCTTACTAAATTTCTTAAAGCTTGTGTAGCTCTAAGTCTTCTTGGTCTTCTTAACATTTTGGCTCCTTTCATATTAATAGGTAGCTTATTCTGACATTGCCTCTATCATACTTTCAATAGATGCATTTTCTGCTTGTTTATAAACTTCTAAATTATTATCTAAAATAGTTTTTGTAGTTATTCTGCCTATTGATATTATTTTAGTATTAGACAATTTATCTTTGTTTTCTTCTCCAATTAGCTTGATAAAGTTTGTTACAGTTGATGAACTAGCAAATGTGATATAATCTAGATTGCCTTCTTCTAATGCTTTTATAGCTTCTTCTTTTTTGCTATCATCCATTACACTTTCATATGTTATAACTTCTGTTACATTAGATATTTCGTTTAGTTTTTCAACTAAGAATTTTCTAGCATTTTTAGCTCTAGGAATTAAAATCTTATCATCTTTTGTGACAATATCTTTTAACTCATCATACAAAGATTCTCCTACAGCATTTTTAGGCTGTATGTCTGGTTTAATTCCTCTTCTTTGGATAGCTTTTGATGTAGCTGCACCAATTGAGCAAACTTTTATATTTGCAAGTGCTCTACAGTCTAGCCCTAATTCATCTAATTTATCGAAGAATATATCTACTCCATTTTTGCTAGTTAAAACTAAATAAGTATAATCTTTAATATTTTTTATTTCATTTTCTAATTCTTTATTATCTTGAACTTTTTCAATTTTTATAGTTGGTATCTCAATAGGATTTCCGCCTAAATCCATTATTTGTTCTACTAATTTGCTATTTTGGCTTCTTGACCTAGTAACCATTATATTTTTGCCAAATAGAGGTTTATTTTCAAAGAAGTTTAACTTTTCTCTAAGGTTTACAACTGTTCCTACTACTATTAATGTTGGTGGTTTTACACCTTCTTTCATAGCAACTTCATAAGCATTTTCAAGCGTTGCTGTAACAACACTTTGATTGTAGCGTGTTGCCCAGCTGATAAATGCTACAGGTGTATCTTTAGCCATACCTTCTCTCATTAAATTTTCACTTATATTTTTTAAATTTGCTACCCCCATTAAAAATACAAGTGTACCTCTCATATTAGCTAAGGCATTCCAGTTTATATCAGGATTTTCTTTTCCATCTTTTCTAAGATGACCAGTTATAACATGGAATGATGATGCATGGTCTCTATGAGTTATTGGAATTCCAGCATAACAAAGCCCACCGATTGCTGAAGTTATTCCTGGAACAACCTCAAAATCAATTCCCTCTGCTTCAAGAAGTTCACCTTCTTCTCCACCTCTACCAAATACATATGGATCTCCACCTTTAAGTCTTGTTACTATTTTTCCTTCTAAGGCTTTATCAGCTATTATTCTATTTATTTGATCTTGAGGTACTAAATGGTCACTTGATGCTTTTCCAACATTTATAAACTCGCAGCCTTTTTTAGCTTCTTTTAAATAATTTATATTAGCAAGTCTGTCATAAACTATAACATCTGCTTTTCTTATGCATTCTAACCCTTTTAATGTTAATAGTTTATAATCGCCAGGTCCTGCCCCCACTAAGTAAACTTTCCCCTTCATTATTTTTCATACTCCTTTAATACACTTTTTGCTAATTCATATCCTATTTTTTGTGCATCAGCTAGAGTTCCTTCTTTAGATTGAATTACTATTTTCTTTCCGTCTCCATCTCCATAAAGTCCAGTCAGAGTAATTTTTTCTCCATCTACTTCACAATAAGCTCCCATAGGTATATGACAACTTCCATTAACACCTATTAAGAAACCTCTTTCTGCATCTATTTGTACTTTTGTAATATTATCTTTTATAGAATCTATTATTTTTTCAGTCTCTTTATCATCTTCTCTAATTTCAAGAGCTAATATTCCTTGTGCAGGAGCAGGTAACATAATATCTGTCGGTATATAATAATCTATTTTTTCTTCTAATCCAGCTCTTCTCAGTCCTGATGCTGCTAATACTACACCATCAAGATTTTCTGTTTCTATTTTCTTTATTCTTGTCTCGATATTACCTCTTATAGGGACAATTTCTAAATCTGGTCTATGTTTTAATAATTGATATTTTCTTCTTTTACTTCCAGTTCCTATTTTTGCACCTTGAGGTAAATCTTCTAAAGTTTTATAACCTTCTCTAAAAATAAGAGCATCTCTAGGGTCTTCTCTTCTTGGAGAATGTGCAAATTTAAGTCCTTCTGGAAGATATGATGGCATATCCTTCATACTATGAACTGCCATATCTATTTCTTTATCTAAAAGACTTTTTTCGATTTCTTTTACGAATAATCCCTTATCACCTATTTTATCTAGTGGTAAGTCTTTTATTAAATCGCCCTTTGTTTTTATAATTTTTATCTCAAACTCTATATCTGGGTTATTCTTTTTTAATTGTTCTACAACCCAATTTGTTTGAACAAGGGCTAAATTACTACCTCTAGTTCCTACTACTAATTTCATATTTATCTCCTTAAATGTTTTAAGATTATTTTCTTTTATTGTTTCTATTAACTAATATTGTAGAAAAATATGATATTTTTTCTTGTAGATGAACATCTCTTAAATCTTTATAAACTACTTCTCTTTCTTGAGATGAGTTACTTACTAAAATAGCACTATCTATTAAATCGTATTTTTCTAATTTTTGAACGATTTCTTTAAAGTTCTTATATACTTTCATAAGAACGAAACAATCATATGTTTGTAATGCTGCATCTATTTTCTCTTCTTCCATAGTACATGGTATAACCATAAGTGGGTCTGTATCCATTACTAATGGGAAGTTTTGATTTGATGCTATATTTGAGAAAGATGATATACCCGGTATAGTTTCAACTTCTATCTCGTCCATTAATCTTTCCATAATATATACATAAGTACTGTATATCATAGGATCTCCTAAAGTTATAAATCCTACTTCTTTCCCTGCTTTTACATCATCTTTTATTTCAGCTGCTATAGCATCCCATGATGCCATTTTTTCTACACTATCATTGTTCATTGGGAAATGTCTTTGTTTTATTTCAACAGTATCTGGTACATATTCCTTTACTATTGATAATGCTAAACTATCTCCACCTTTTTTTGGTTCTGGTGTATATAATATATCTAACATTTTTATTGTATTTACTGCTTTTATTGTTACTAATGTACTATCTCCTGGTCCAGTTCCTATTCCATAAAATTTTGCCATTTATATTTCCTCCATCTAGCCTCGTACGTTAATTTATGCTAACTCTTTTTCTAATTCTTTTGCGCAATCTAATGCATGGTTAACAAATTTATCTTGGATTGCTGGATATTCCCCTAAACCTTGTAAATGCACCTTTACATTAAATCCTTCTTTTTCTAATATAGATTTCCATGAATCTTCTTCATCACTTGCCATATCATTAGTAGCATGGTCTCCCGCAACTAACATGAAAGGTAATACATCAACAGTTTTTATGTTATCTGCTTTTAATTTTTTAACTACTTGCTCTATTTCAGGATATCCTTCAACTGTTCCTATATATACATTCATATCATTGTCTCTAAACATATATTCTAAAGCTGGATAAGCTGCATGACTTTCGTGTGTAGTTCCGTGTCCCATAAATACAACTGCTTCATCTGGTTTAATTATTTCTAGTTGTTTTCTTACAGCTTCAACTGTTTCTTTATAGTCTTCTATTGAAGTTAAAAGAGGTCTACCTAAAGCTATTTTTTTGAATTTAGGTTTAAAACTTTCAACTTGTTCTTTTAATTTGTTGTATTCTTCACCACATATTATGTGTAATGTTTGAACTACTACTTCTTCATATCCTGCATCTGCTAATTTTTGTAGAGCCTCTACTGGATTATCAATAAGCATGTTATCTCTCTTTTTTAATTTTCTAATTATCATATTTGAAGTAAATGCTCTATAAAAATCATATCCTTTAAGATTCTCACTTATCTTTTGTTCACATGCTTCTATTGTCTTCTTTCTAGTTTCATGATAGCTTGTACCAAAGCTTACTACTAATACTGCTTTTTTCATCTTTAATTTCTCCTTAATATTTAAATACTCCTCCAATTTAAAAATAAAAATAACCCACAAAACTATACTATTTTTTCTATATCTTCAATTCTATTTATTACTTTTGGGTAGTCAATTTGTTTTCTAGTTATGATTACCGCTGGTATATTTAAAGCTTTGCATGCATTAATTTTTTCTAAAAATCCTCCTGCAACTCCACTTTCTTTAGTAATTAATAAATCTATGTCATATTGTCTATAAGTAGCTATATTAATTTCTTCAGTAAAAGGACCCTTCATAGCGATTATGTTATCTGCATTAAGTCCTAATTCTTCACAACTTTTTAGGACATCACTTGTAGGCAATACGCGCGCAATTAGTTTTTTTCCCTTTATAAGTTCTATATATTTATCTAAATTTTTACTACCTGTTCCAATAAATATGTTATTTCCTTTTTCATTTGCAATTTCACATGCTTGTTCTATATCTTCAACAACATATATATCGTCATAATCTATTTGTTTTATAAGAGATTCTCTTTCAAATCTCACATAATCTGTATTTGATATCTTTGAACATTCAATTGCATTGCTAGATACAATTGTTGCATAAGGATGTGTTGCATCTATTATTTGAGTTATGTTCTTTTCTTTTATTAAAGATACCATATCTTCTATTGTCAATTTTCCTAAGAATACATTCTCTGTAGCTTTTTTGGCAATATCCCTCCCATATTCTGTTGTAACTGAAACCATATATGGTAAGTTCATTTCGTTTAATTTATTGCAAATACCTATACTATCGGATGTTCCACCTAATACTAAAATCATGATATGTATCCTTTCCTTTATGCTTAATAATTTCTTTTTATAATACTAGTTATACTGTATATCCTCTTGGTGTTATCATTAAATCATCGTGGATATATGTTGATTTGTTTCCTATTATAACCATAGTAGTCATGTCAACTCTTTCAAAATCCATTGTATCGAAAGTACATATGAATTTTTCTTCATCTGCTCTTCCTACATCTTTTACTATTCCAACAGGAGTTGAACCATCTTTAAATTCACTCATTATTTTAAATGCTGTTGCTAAGTGTTCGCTTCTTCCTTTACTTCTTGGGTTATATAAACATATTACAAAATCAGCTTCTGCCGCTAATCTTAATCTTTTTTCTATAACTTCCCATGGAGTCATTAAATCACTTAAACTTATATGGCAAAAATCATGCATTATAGGTGCTCCTAATACTGCAGCTGCTCCTATACTTGCAGTAACTCCTGGTACTACTTTAACTGGTATATCTACGCCTTGTTTTGTTACTAACTCAAGTATTAGACCTGCCATTCCATATATTCCAGAATCTCCACTACTTATAACAGCTACTTTTTTACCTGTTTTAGCAATTTCGATAGCTTCTTGGCATCTATCTACTTCTTTTCTCATTCCATTTTGAACTACTTCTTTATCTTGTATAAATTCTTCAACTAATTTTATATATGTTTTGTAACCTACGATTACTTCAGCATCTTCCATTGCTGCTATTGCTTCTTGTGTCATTAAGTCTCTGCATCCAGGACCTATTCCTATAACGTATATCATTTGTTCACTCTCCCTGCCGAAAATGTTATTCCAGTGTATTTTTGTTTTTCAATAATTAAATTTCCATCACTAAGTAAATGTGCACATGGTTCAGCTACAGAATATACTCCTACATTCTTTTTGACCCATTCCGATTTTCCATATAGATGATCTATTTGTGATATTTCTTTTACGGTAAATGTTTCAAAAGGCACATTTAAATAGTTTGCTAAATCTATAATTGCTTTTTCATCTTTTTTTATTTCTATACTACCTATTTTCTTTATAGAATTTATATCTATATTGTTAATTCTTGAAAACTCATGTAGCGATTCTTTCATATGTTGGCTATCAGTATTTTTCTTACATCCAACTCCTAATACAATGTCTTTTGGAACTAATTTTATTATTTTGTCGCTTTTGAAATCTAGTTTTTGCTTATTAGTTACTACGACTATTGTCTCTATATTTTCTAAATCTTTATTATTGTTGTTATGGATATTTAACATATCTTCATATGTTAAAAGTGTAAAACCTCTTGTATCTATGTGATAGTCTCCATCTATAAATAAACCTACGGGCTTGTTGTTAACTATCATAGAATTCACCTTCAATACATTATCTCTGAAGTTTTCTATATATCCATTTATACTTTTTGCTATCATATCTAATGAAGATTTATTGTTTATATCTGTTGCAGTTGTTATAACTGGATTTGCATTTATTAAATGGCTTATATATAAAGTCATTTCATTTGCTCCTCCCATATGTCCACTCAATAAACTTATCACATTAGTCCCTTTTTCATCAGTCACTAATATTGCTGGGTCTTTAAATTTGCTTTGTATTAATGGAGCGATTGTCCTCACTACTATTCCAGTAGCCATAATAAATATAATATATCTATATTTGTTAAATATCGTAGGTATAAAGTTGCTTAATTTTTCTTTTATCCTAACTATATTTTCAATACTTTTATATTGAGTATTTATTTTAGCATTATCATCGTTACTTATGTTACAAACCTCTTGTAACTCTGTAGATTTTTCTCTTTTTACAAAATAAATATCACCTTCATGTAATTTATTTTGCATTTCTAATGCTAACTTTTTTCCATTCTCAGTAATACATATAATAGCAATTTTATTATTTTCTGTATTCATGTTTGAAGTCCTTATCATATAATTTTGAATTATTATATGTAGTACCTAAGAATTCCCCTACCATTATTAATGCTGTTTTCTTTATGTCGTTTTCTTTTACTTTAGCTGCTATATCTTCTAAAGTCCCTTTTACTACTTTTTCATCTGGCCAAGTAGCTTTATATATTACTGCTATTGGAGTAGTTTTTGGATATCCACCAGCTATTAATTTTTCTACTACTTTTTCAATTTCTTGAACAGATAAGAATATTACCATTGAAGTTTGGTGTTTGGCAAAAGATTCTATAGATTCTTTTGGCGGAACTGGAGTTCTTCCTTCCATTCTAGTTATAACAACACTTTGAGATACTTCTGGAACTGTATATTCAACTCCTAGTGCTGATGATGCACCTAAGAATGAACTTACACCTGGTGTGCAGTCATAATCTATATTTAATTTTGCTAAATCTTCAACTTGTTCTCTTATTGAACCATATATAGAGAAATCTCCTGTTTGTAATCTTACAACTGATTTTCCTTCTCTAATTCCTCTTTCCATAACTTCTATGATTTCTTGTAAATTCATATATGCACTATCATGTATTTCACAACTTTCTTTACAATATTCAAGAAGTGCTGGGTTTACTAATGAACCTGCGTATATTACAACATCAGCATTACTTAGTAATTTATATCCTTTTAATGTTATTAATTCTTTATCCCCAGGACCTGCCCCTACAAAATGTACTTTATTAATGTTAGTATTCATTATCTTCTTCTACTCCTTTTTCGCATGAAATTATATATATTGGATTGTGAGGTTTAAAATATTCCCCTGTTCCTAACTTTTCAAGTTTTGCAACATTTAAAACTGTAACATCAATATTTTTAAACCCTTTTTCTTTTACTAATCTCAACATTTCATAAAATGTATCTATTATTATAAAGTTTGCTACAAGTCTTCCTCCATCAACTAGTAAGTCTTTAGACCAATCTATAATTTCTTCTAATTTTTTACCAGTTCCACCAAGGAAAATTGCATCTGCTTTTATATCTTTATCTAATTCTACAGGTGCATAAGCTTTTATTATTTCTACATTATCTAAATTGAACTTTTCTTTATTTTGTTTTACTAAATCAATTGCATCATCATTACGTTCAATAGCTATAACTTTTAAATTTGGATAGCTATATCCTGCTTCAATTGATACACTTCCTGTTCCTGCACCTACATCAATAAAAGTTTTTGCATTTAATAACTCTAGTTTATTTAGAGAAATAGCTCTAACTTCTTCTTTTGTTATAGGAACTTTTCCTGTTATAAAATCTTTATTCTTCATCTAATATCACCACTACATTCATATCAAATTTATCAACTGCTAATATAGCTTCTGGTTTTCCTATTGTTATCTTCTCATTTTCATAAGATAGATTTTCTCCTACAACAACAGTTTTTTTCAGATTTCTTTTTTGTATTTCTCTACTTATCTCATGTGGTCCAATTTTACTATCAGTAACCATACATACCTTTTTATGAGAAAGTATATAATCAAAATCTGGCACTTTCCCATGACTACTTGTAATATAAACATCATTCATGTCTACAAATATTCTTGAGAATATATATTGAAGAGAGCTTATCCCAGAAACTATATTTAGATGTTTGTGTTCTATGTTATTTGAAAGGTATTTTCCAATCCCATATATAGATGGATCTCCAGATGCTATAACAGAAATATTTTTATCTAAGTTATTTTGTATATATTCTAGAATTTCTTTTAGATTAGTAGATAAAACTATCTTTTCACCTTTAAAATCTTCTATTGATTCTAGATTTCTTCTTCCACCAATCACTACATCTGATGAGTAAATAATTTTCTCACCAAATTTAGTAATATAACCTGTGTTACCAGGACCCAAACCTATAATATTTATCATTTGAATACCTCCACTATGGACTCTGCATTATCAGATTTTGCTAGATATGATTTGTCCATTCTAAACATATACACACCTACTTCTATATCATCATCACCTAAATGTTGTTTTACTCTATCTCTGCATTTATTACATAAGATTTCATAAACACCTGTATATTCACTATCATCTATTATTTCTACTGCACCCTCAGCTGTCACACATTTATCTATTTCTTGTAAAAATTCTAGTGGCGCTCCCATAAGTGCCAAGTTAGCAATCATAATTTCATTTCTAGCATCAGCGACTTTGCTATGCGTGTGGAATATGCCGGCAGCTATCTTTATAAATTTACCAATATGTCCTGCCATAAGTATTTTTTTATATCCCATACGCTTGGCTTCCATAAGCATATAGCCTACAAAATTACTCATTCTAACTACATATTTTTCATCCAAGCCAAGTTCATTTTTTATAAACTCTTCACCGTGGTTTCCTGGGACTAAGATGATTTGGTCAATTCCTTGTGCTCTTTTCATTTCAAGCTCAATAGATAATGATTTTTTCCATCCTTCATCACTCATAGGTTCTACTATTCCAGAAGTACCTAAGATAGATATTCCTCCAACTATACCAAGTCTAGGATTGAATGTTTTTTTAGCAATTTCAACACCTTCTGGCGCAGATATAGTAATTTTTAGTGTTTTTGATTTATCTATATATGTGTTTAAATCTGTTCCTAATACTTTGTGGATTTCGGTTTTAATCATATTCATTGGAACTGGATTGATTGCAGATTTTCCAACCTCTACTTTCAGTCCTTTTTTTGTTACTGTTCCTACTCCTATGCCACCTGTTACATAAATATCTTCTTCCTCATCAATTCTATCGATTATTTCTGCTTTTGCAAAAATGTCCATTTTATGAGTTGCATCGATATCATCTCCACCATCTTTTTGAATAGAACAAATCGCATATTTTTTATTTATTTCTATATTTTCAGGCTTTAAAGTAAGATAAATTCCCTTGGGCGTATCTATATTAACTGACTCCAGTTTTTTTTGAGTAATTAACATATATGTTGCTGCTTTAGAGGCTGCTGCTGCACAAGATCCTGTAGTATATCCTCTTCTATATTTTTTGCCGTCTATATATACATACTCTTCCATAACTCTACCTACATTGCATATAGTATTGCATTAACTATCGCAGCAGCTATATTGCTACCACCTTTTCTACCTTGTGCCACTATATGAGGTATTTCTGTTTGTTCTAATTCATATTTTGACTCAGCAGCACCAACAAATCCAACTGGTACACCTACTACTGCATCTACATTACAACCTGATTTTTGCATTTCCATAACTTTATATAAAGCTGTTGGGGCATTTCCAAGAACAAATATCTTTCTTCCTGTATCTTGCATAGCTAATTCAACTGCTGCCATAGAACGAGTTATACCTTTTTCTTTTGCTAGCTCTCTTGTTTTTTCATCTGCAACTAAACATTTATACTCACATCCTAGTGCATTTAATCTAGTTTTATTGATTCCACTTAAAGCCATATTTGTATCTGTGTATATTGTGCATTTATTATTTAATGCATCTATTATATTTTCTACAGCAGTTTCTGATATTTTTAATATGTCTAAGTATTCAAAATCTGCACTTGTGTGTATGCAACGTTTTATAATTTTTTCTTCTATTTCATTTTTAAATTTATATCCTGGTCTTATATCATCGATTATCCCTTGAATTATTTCAAAACTTCTTACTTCTATCATTTTTGGGTCTTTAATATATTCCATTCTTCTTCCTCCCTGGATTGTCCATCAATAATGTCTGATGTATATATTTTTTTATAGTGTCGAGATATTTCACTATCTCTCAAATATTGTATTATTCTTTTATCATCCATTTCTTTATGCATTAGAACTCCAATAACAGTTCCGCTATGGGCAATATTTACCCCATAACACCCAAATCTATCGGAAATTTCTATAATCTCTTTTAAAAATGGTTTTTTGTGTATGTTTTCATTTGCCAAACCACTATATGTGCATGCTCTTCCAATTAAATCAAGATCGTTTTTTAATAGACCTTCATCTAATAAATCAAAAGATGTTTTTATTATTTCTTTATTTTGCATCTTATAAGATTTGTAATCTGGCATAGTTCTAATTAGTTTTGTATTTAAAATATCATCAGGCTCTAATATAACTACCTTTGTATCATTTATTCCACCTAGATATTTTTTTACATCTGCTGTAAGTGGATTAAATATACTATGTTGATTGAGTAGTAGAGAATCAGTCGCTTCTATTTTTACGGCTAATTTGGAGATTTCCTCTCCGGTTAAGGTTTTATTCAACATAGATAATGTAGCTTTTATTGTAGCTCCAATATCAGCGGTAGAACTAGCCATTCCCTTTCCAATAGGTATCTGACTTTTTATATTGAGTGATATATTTTTTGTATCTTCTATAGGTATATTAAATTTTTCAAAGACAAGCTCCATAGCTCGCCTTGATTTACTAGGGCCTTTGTTAATTATGTCTTTGCTTTCTTCTAAAGTTGCCACTGAAAATAAATTAATTGCATATGATGATAAATATTCTTCATTGTCTAAAATACCTTGTACAAATTCTCCACAAGATGCTGGACATACTCCATAAAACTTCATATTATTATCCTAATATTTTGTTTAATGATTCGATTAAGATTTTATTATCTTTGTGACTTTTTATTGCCACTCTAACATAATTTTTATCTAATCCAATAAAGTTTGAGGCATCTCTTATAAGAATATTGTATTTTTCAAAAAGCTCTAATTTTAATAAATTAGCTTCGTAATCTCTCAATTTTATAAGAATGAAGTTTGTATCTGTATCATAAACTTTTAATCGAGATATTTTTCTCAATTCTTCTAACATAAACTTTCTTTCGCTTATATAATAATCTTTGCTGTTTTTTATATATTCTTTATCTTTAAATAAATAATTAGATAAATTTTCAGCAAAAGAATTTATAGTCCAAGGTTCTTTGTAGTGATATATAGTTTCTATTATTTCTTCATTGCTAGTTACGCCATATCCTAATCTAAGTCCTGGCATCCCAAAGAATTTAGTTACTGCTTTTAATATAAATAGATTTGGTGTTTCTTTTACCCTATTTACTAAGCTGTATTGTTCTTCATTTTCTACAAATTCCATAAAAGTTTCATCTACAATTAAAAGTTTATTATTTTCAATCATCAAATCTAATAATCTATTTAAATCTTTAACTTTTCCATTTGGATTATTAGGATTACAAACAAACAAACTATCAAATTTTTCTATATTTTGTTGTATTTCATCTAAATCAATGCTAAAGTTATCTTCCTCTTTTAAATGAAAGTTTATTACTTCTAAATCATTTAATTTAGCCCCTCTACCATACTCTGAAAAAGTAGGATTTAATATTGCTATTCTCTTTTTTATACTTTTCATAAGAAGATATATAATTTCTGTTGCTCCATTACCTGGAATTATATTTTTACTATCTATATTTATATAATCAGAAATATTTTCTCTTAAATTTGTATAGTTTATATCTGGATAGCTTCTACTTTTTTCTAACCCTTCCAAAACATATTTTCCTAGATTGGAAATTATATGTGGATTTACATTTGAACTAAAATCAATTATATTTTCTTCGTTTTTTCCAAACTGTTTAGCCATATTATTGACATTAGCCCCATGGCCTAAATCCTTCATATGTATCCTCCTTATAATCATTAATTACATGAAAATACAATATATTATCACGTAAAATAATGTGAATACTAGCATAGAAGTTAAAGAAGTTGCGTATAAAATTTTGTTTGTTCTTGCTATATCTTGAACTTCTATTTCTCTAGTTTTATCTCCAATAGTCGGCTTATATACTGTTTCTCCAAAATAAACATTTGTACCACCTAATTGAATTCCTAATGCACCTGCAACTGCACCTTCTGAAAATGCACAGTTTGGGCTTTTATGATTTTTTCTATCTCTTATTGCTATTTTGAAACAATTTTTATAATCATTTCTCAAGAAAAAGTTTCCTATTGTAAATAATATAACTGATATTCTCGATGGAATATAATTAGCTATATCATCAATTTTTGCCGAAGCAAAACCAATATGAAGATATTTTTCATTTTTATATCCTACTGTTGAATCTAAAGTATTAATTGCTTTATAAGTCATTGCAAGTGGGGCTGCAAGTGATATTCCACCAACAGTTAATCCTGCACCAATAAAAGCATAAAATAACGGTGAAATTAAACCATCAACAGTATTTTCTGCAACTGTCTCTACTGTTGCTCTTATTATTTCTTTTTCACTTAAATTTTCAGTATCTCTACCTACTATATAAGATAGTTGAATTCTTGATTTTTCTATATTTCCTGTCTTTAATACTTCATAGATCTTTTTTGCTTCATCTTTTAAGCATTTTGTAGCTAATGTTGTATAAATCACAACTGAATTAATTATAACATAAATTACCATGTTAAAACTTACCAGTTTCATAATTATGTAAGTTATTAAAAAAGTTATTCCTACAGTTATAAACCATAGAAAAAATCCACCTATTTTTAATCCTTTATCACTTTTTGCTACTTTTCTTATAAAGTTTTCTACGACCTTTATTAATTTTCCTATATATTTAACTGGATGAGGAAATGAATAAGGGTCACCTACAATCAAGTCAGTAATATATCCTAAATATAATGATAGTATATTCATCTTATTTATTTCCTTTTTCTAAAAAGTTTGCTATACAATCTAAGTTGTTATAAAAATGAGTATGTAAATAAGTTGCTAAGGTATTTCCGCTACTATACCCTCCATCCCATCTATCTACGACTACTCCATTTCTTTCTTTTGTCATTTCGTATGCACAAGGCTCCTCACTATCAAATATTGAATGATGGAACTCATGCCCTTTTATTACTTGTCCCTTTTTAGCTAAAATAGTATCTTCTTTTGCTTTACCATTACAATATCCAAATCGTTTCAATGATGATGTCATTTTGCTCGTTCCTTTAAATATGCCGACCATATTGAACAACTCTTTATTTTGATTTTCTAGTTTTTCGCCTAAATACATAAGACCGCCACATTCTGCATATATAGGTATATTATTTTTATGAGCATCTAATATTGATTCTCTCATTGATTTATTGTCATGTAATTCTTTTGAGAATATTTCTGGGAAACCTCCTCCTATATAAATATAATCAGCTTTTGGAACTTTCTCATCATGCATCGGACTAAAATATTTTATTTCTAATCCTAGCTTCTCTAATAATTCTATATTTTCTCTATAGTAGAAATTAAATGCTTTATCAAATGCTATAGCTATAGATTTATTTTCTACTTTATGTTCTTTTATAAATTTATCTAAATCAAAATTGCTATCTATGTCTTGTGTTTCTGATATTTCTAATATTCTATCAATATCTATATATTTTTCGATTTCATCTGCTAAGTTATCAAATTTTTGCTTTAAAGAGTCCATTTCTACACTTGGGACAAGACCTAAATGTCTAGACTCTAGTGAAAATTCTTTATTTGGTGGAAAATATCCTAAAACTTCTATGCCTGTGTATTTTTCGATAGCACTTTTTAAAGTATTGTAATGACTTTCACTTTTTACATTATTAGTTATAACACCTTTTATATTTACATCAGTATCTAGCATTTTATATCCTAAAACCATAGCTGCAGAAGATGCGGCCATAGCTTTTGCATTTATGACTAATATAACTGGTGCTTTTAACATTTTTGATGTATATGAACTTGTGCAATCATTTAAATCTATTCCATATCCATCATATAATCCCATTACACCTTCTACTACTGCTATATCAGCATCTTTAGATGCTTCTTTTACTATATACTTTATTTTTTCATCTTCAAGCATATATGAATCTAAATTTCTAGAATATCTTCCTGTTATAAAAGTATGATAAGAAGGATCTATATAATCTGGTCCAACTTTAAATGGTTGTACCTGTAGTTTTCTTTTTGTAAGTGCTTGCATTATACCTAATGAAATAGTTGTCTTTCCGACACCACTATTTGTCCCTGCAATTAATATTTTCTTCATCTCTACCACCTATTGTCCTTTACTTTCTTCGTGCTCTTGCATTATTTGATATATCTTTTCTATATCAAGATGTTCTCTTAAGAAGTCTGCTAATCTGTCGTATTCTTTATCCTTAAATTCTTTAAATGATTTAACTTTACTGTCTATTTTATCTAGACCTTTCATTTCTCTTATGTTGTTTAATATAGTTCTAGTAAAATCTACATCATCAAATATTCCATGAAGGTATGTTCCGAAAACATTGCACTCTGAGTTTACACTTCCTTCTGTGTAATTAACTTTTTCATCTAATTTTTGTGTAATTGTGCATAGATTTTTTATTTCATTACCTCTATTGGTAACGCCCATATGTATTTCATATCCTTTAACTTTTTTACCTTCTAAATTATTTAAATATCCACTTAAATCTTTATCTATTATTGCCTCAACTTGAGTTGTCGTCTTTTCTAGTTCAAAAGTTGTTTCAGTATCTAGAAGACCTATCCCTTCAACTTCCTCTAAATCACTTTCGACATGATATGGGTCTCTTAATTTTTTACCTAGCATCTGATATCCACCACAAATACCTATAACTAATTTTCCTCTTCTATGTAATTCCTTTATTTGTTCTTCAAGACCATTATTTCTTAAAAACATTAAATCATCTATTGTACTTTTAGTACCTGGAATAATTACTATATCAGGATTTCCTAGAGATTCTCCATAATCTACATATCTAATACTTACATCTTCTTGAGTTTCAAATATATTAAAATCTGTAAAATTAGACATATGTGGCGTTCTAACAATTTCTATATGTATATCATTTCTCGCCATTTGCTTTTTAAATCTCGTAGTTACACTATCCTCATCTTCTATTTTTATATCACAATAAGGTACAACACCTAATACAGGTATATTTATTATTTCTTCTAACATTTTTACTCCGGAATCTAAAAGCTCTTTTCTACCTCTAAATTTATTTATTATTACCCCTTTTACTCTCTTTCTATCTTCTTCGCTTAATAAAAGCATTGTTCCAACAAGTGATGCAAAAACGCCACCTCTATCAATATCACCAACTAATATTACTGGTGCATCTGCTATTGTTGCCATTCCCATATTGGAAATATCTCTTTCCATTAAGTTGATTTCTGCTGCACTTCCTGCACCTTCCATAACAACTATATCGTAGTTTTCTTCAAATTCTTTAAATATATCTCTCAATACATCCATTAACTCTAGCTTATATTCATGGTATTGTGGAGAAGTCATATCTCCAACTACCTTTCCTCTTACTATAACTTGGCTTTTATTGTTGCCACATGGTTTAAGTAATATTGGGTTCATATCTGCTATTGGTTCTAATCCACATGCTTCTGCTTGTGAAACTTGGGCCCTTCCCATCTCTAGTCCTTCCTTTGTTATAAATGAATTAAGGGCCATATTTTGAGATTTAAAAGGAGTTACAGTATAGCCATCTTGTTTAAATATTCTACCTAAACCTGTAACTATTGTACTTTTCCCAACATTGGATGCAGTTCCTTGAAACATTATTTTCTTACTCATAGCCTCTTCCCCTTCTATTATTTGTAGCGCTATATATTAACTAAAATAAATCTATATTTATCGTATATATATTTAGAAAACTAACAAAAAAATCCTAATAACGAGATTAGGATTTTTTGTATTTATAAAAAAATCTTCACCCCGAGATTTTAACTCTAATAAATTAATTAATCCAGGTATCCTGACTTAACATCATCCTACTCCTACACCTTCCCATTTTCTCAAACAGTGGTTTCTATAGTTTCATCCGTTTCACAGTAGCGGGGGCTGTAAAGGCTTTTACCTTTTTCCCTGAGAAAAATTAATCTAATATTCTATTTTAAAAAACTTGTTTCATTTAACTTATTAATAACAGCAAATCCATTATCAATTTCAACAATACTTATAGATGCATTGTCGATTTTAAAATTCCAATGGTATTCAAAACTATTTGAAATTAAATATGTTAAAATATTTCTAATTGTCCCTGCATGAGCACATATTAAGATTGTCTCACCTTCATCAGACTCATCTAAAATAAATTGTGTTTCTTTTGATACTCTTTCAAAACAATCAACCAAGCTTTCTCCATTTGGATATGTATATTCATATCCTTCTTCTATCATTTTGTTAAATTCATCAGGATAATCTTTTTGAATTTCTTTGAAGTCTTTTCCTTCAAAATCTCCAAAGTTAATTTCTTGTAAATCCTTACTCTGTTGTATTTCTATTGAATTTATTTTAGCTAAATATTTTGCAGTCTCTTTAGTTCTACTTGACGTCGTAGTATATATCTTATCAATTTTTTCATCACTTAAAAAGCCTGTTATTTTTTCTATTTGTATCTTTCCTTCTTCACTTACTTTACTATCTATATGACCAGAGAGTTTCGCAAGTTTATTATCTTCTGTAAGTACATGACGTACTAAAATTAATTTTTTCATTTTCTTCTCCTTACAATGCTAAATTACTGAAATTAGCATATAAGTATATATTAAGAAAAATACTTCTCCAAGTTCTATCGTGCAACCTAATATATCTCCAGTTACACCATCAATCTTTTTATATATATGTTTTTTAAACAATAATGCAAATACTATTATAAATATAATAGAACTTAAAACTTTTATAATTGTCGCAATAGGTTGTAAGAAAATAAATTTTCCAAATAATATAATTAATATAGAAGAATATACTATACCTGTTATAAGCATTCCTATAGTACATTTTCCTATAAATAAATTACCCATACCTTTTGCTCTTGGAGTTACTGTTTTGTAAGTCATTATCATAACTCCAATTCGCCCTATAACCGGCATAAAAATAACTAGCCATAACAAGTTATTTTGTACTAAGCTATTGATAAATCCTATTTTTAGTAGTATTAAAAACATTATTGCAAGAAGTGAATTTGTTCCTAATCTGGAATCTTTCATTATTTCTAAAATTCGTTCTTTGTCTCTATTACTGTATATTGCATCAAATGTATCACCTAATCCATCTATATGAAGGCCTCCTGTTGTTAAAACTTCTATAAGAGTTATAACTATAGCACTTATAAATGGATCAAATATTGTCAACGAAAGCCAACCCAAAGTATATGTTATTATACCGATTACAAATCCTACTAATGGAAAATATACTATTGATTTATGGAATTCTTCATCAAATCCTGTTTCTATCCTAATTGGAATTCTCGTCATAAATTGTAGTATTGAAATAAATCTATTCATATCTCTCTACCCCTTTATTTTTGTAGGAATTCCGCATACAACAAAATAAACTTCATCACTTAGTTTTCCTAGCATTTGATTTATTCTGCCTACAAAATCACAGTAAACTCTACCTAATTTATAACCTGGAACTACTCCTAGTCCAATTTCATTTGTAACCATAACGAAATATAAATCAGTTTTTTTAACTTCTTCCATCAATTTTTTAATTTGATCTTGTATATAAGCTTCTAACTCATTTATCTCTTCTTCGCTTGCATTATCTATGTCTATCCCATCAGTAAACATTAAATTATTTACTAATAAAGTGATGCAATCTAGTATAACTGTTTGATGTTTTTCACTTATATTTTTTATTATTTTATAAATATCTTTATAAATTTCGTATGTTTTCCACTCTTTTGGTCTACTTGCTTGATGCTTTCTAACTCTTTCTTTCATTTCATCATCAAAAGCGACTGATGTTGCAATATAAGCAGTACTATTATTTTGGTTTTTACATAGTGATTCTGCAAATCCACTTTTTCCAGAGCGTGCACCACCTGTAACTAAAATAACTTTGCTCATAGTTTTCTCCTTAATGTTTTATTACATACCCATATCAACTTCATCGAAAGTTAGCATATTTTTATAAACATAGTTTGCAGCTTCTATCATATTGAATGCTAAAGCAGCCCCACTACCTTCTCCTAATCTCATATCCATTTTTAAGAATGGATCTAATCCTAATAATTCTAAAGCTTTCTTAGCTCCTGGTTCTGCTGAATAGTGTGATGCTATCATATAATCTTTACATCTTGGGTTTATATTTACTGCTATTAAAGCTGCTGCATAAGATATAAATCCATCTAAAACAACTGGTACTCTATTTGCACTACATCCTAATATAACACCAGCCATAGAACCTATTTCAAATCCACCAACTTTTTGTAATATATCTATTCCATCTGTTGGATTTGGTTGGTTTATTTCTATAGCAGTTCTTATTACTTGTGCTTTATGTGCTAATAGTTCTTTTTTAAGACCTGCACCCATTCCTGTTACTTCTTGTGGATCACATCCTGCAATTACAGATATTATTGCAGCAGATGGTGTTGTATTTGCTATTCCCATCTCACCTATACCTATAACTTTATAATCTTCTTGTATGTATTTTTCAGACATCTCTATCCCAATTTCTATTGCTCTTATAGCTTCTTGTCTTGTCATTGCAGGACCTTTTGCCATATTAGATGTACTTTTTCTTATTTTACAATCGATTACACCTTCAATTGGCTCATCGCAGTTAATTCCTACATCTACTAATTGAACATCTGAACCTACAAATTTAGAGATTGTTCCTACACCATTAATTTTCTTTGGAAAATTCATAGATTGTAAAAGTGTTATATTTTGATTATTTGGAGCTACTCCTTCTTCATATACACCATGATCACATGCAAAAGATAAAACTATTTTTTTTGTAGTATCAAAATACTTGCTTCCGTATATACCAGCTAATTGTATACTTATCTCTTCTAATTTTCCTAAACTTCCTTGTGGTTTTATTAACCTATCTTGCCTAGCTTGTGCTTGTTCCATAAAACGAGTATCTAATGGGTAAATATTTTTACATATACTCTCGATTAAACTCATTGTATGCCTCCCTCTGATTTTGAATTAGATATTGTCAAAAAATAAATAAAATTAATCCTAGCCATAAAGGCTAGGTTTAATTTTATTAAAAATATATCTATTATAAATTATATAAACTAATTTCTAAAGTTTCTACTAATTTCGTTAGATTTTTATAATTTAATTTGTATTTTTTTGCCAATTTTTATATTTTTATAATAAAAGTTAGATTTTATTTATAAATTATGGCATGCTTTTAATGCTTCATAGTTGCATTTTATTGTATATTCTATATCCTCATCTGTATGAGCATAAGATAAGAACATTGCTTCATACTGACTTGGAGCAATTAATATTCCTCTGTCTAACATTTCTTTGAAATATTGATTAAATTTATCTATATCTGATTTAGTTGCATCATCAAAGTTTTGAACTGGTCCTGATGTAAAGAATAAACAAACTAATGACCCTGCTCTATTTACAGTATAATCTAATCCTAATTTTTTAAGATTCTCTTGTATTCCTTCTTGTAGCATTTTACCTTTTCTGTCTAATTCAGAATAAATATCTTTATGGTCTCTTAATGTTTCAAGGTTTTTCTTTCCTAAGAACATTGCAAGAGGATTTCCTGATAATGTACCAGCTTGATAAACAGGTCCTACTGGAGATACACATGCCATTATTTCTTTTTTCGCTCCATATGCTCCAACTGGCATACCTGCACCAATTATCTTACCAAAGCAAACCATATCTGGTTCAACACCAAAGTATCCGATTGAACTATTGTAAGCAAGTCTGAAACCAGTTATAACTTCATCGAATATTAAAACACTTTTATACTCTGTACATATATCTCTTAGTCCTTGTATAAATTCTTGAGTTCCTGGAACAACACCCATATTTCCTGATACAGTTTCAACTATTACTGCTGCTATATCATCACCTTGTTCTTTAAAAACTCTTCTTACATCTTCTATATCATTATATCTACATACTAATGTATTTTTTACTACGTCAGCAGGTACTCCTGGACTTGTTGGAACACCAAAAGTTAAAGTTCCAGAACCTGATTGAACTAATAATCCATCAGAATGTCCATGATAACATCCTTCAAATTTAAGTATTTTATTTCTATTAGTATATCCTCTAGCCACTCTTAAAGCACTCATTGTAGCCTCAGTACCTGAGTTTACCATACGCACCTGATCTATGGCAGGATATGCATCAACTATTATTTTAGCAACATCTATTTCTATTGGTGTTGCTACCCCATAACTTGTCCCTCTCTTAGCCATTTCTTCTAGTCCTTCAGACATAAAATCTGGACTATGTCCTAGCATAAGAGGTCCCCAAGAACAAATATAGTCTATATATTCATTTCCATCAACATCGATTAATCTATCACCATGTGCTTTATCTGCAAATATAGGCGCTAATCCTACTGATTTAAATGCTCTAACTGGACTATTTACCCCTCCAGGAATGTATTTCTCTGCTTCTTTAAATAATTGCTCTGATTTAGTATACTTCATTACTTTATATCCTCCATAAATTTATATTTCAAATAAATCCTCAATAACTTTTATGTATTCTTCTCTCTGACCTTTATTTTTTACTTGTTTTAAATTCATGATAGGTTCTCTTATTACCCTTTTTAATGCTGAACCTAACATTTTTTCGATTATTTTCTTTTCCCTTTGGTTTAAATCGATTTTTCTATAAATACAATCTAAAGTGTCTTCCTTAATTTCAATACATTTACTATTTAATGATTGTATTGTAGGATCCATGAAAGTCAAGTCTAGCCATTCTACAAATTCGTCAATTTTTACACTTATAATTTCTTGTGCTTTTTGTGCTAACTCATTTCTTTTTATATCATTTTGATTGTGAATTTCTTTTAAATCATCAATATCGTATAATTCTACATAATCTAATTCATTTAATTTAGTATCTATATCTCTAGGCAATGCAATATCCATAATATATATTTTCTTATCTAATTTTGGCATTTCATCATATCTTATAACTAAATGAGGTGATGCTGTTGCACTAACGATAATATCTATGGATTTTTCCTCAATAACTTTATGTCTATCACTATATTCTATCGGAATTATATTTTTAAATTTACTTTGTATTGCCTTTGTTTTTTCAATATTTCTATTAGCTACATATATATTTTTTATCTTTTCTTCTTCTAAATGGTTTAAAGTAAGTAAATTCATCTTACCTAATCCTACAATTAAAGCATTTTTACCTTCTAGAGAACCTATTTTCTCCTTAAGTAATTTTACACCTATATAACTAATTGAAAGTGGTTGTTGTGATATTTTTGTTATAGTTTTTATTTCTTTAGATGTTGTTATCGCATCTCTGAATAATTTATTAAATACTTTTTTTGTTGCACCCAATTTCATACAAAATTCATGGGCATCTCTTACTTGTCCAAGAATTTGGTCTTCCCCCAAAACAAGTGAGTCTAAACCTGCTGTAACTTCAAATAAATGCTGAATTGCTTCTAAATTTGTTTTCTTAAATAAATATTTATTTATATCTTTTACCCCAAAATACTGCTCATAAAAATCTGATAATTCATTAATTTTTATATCTATATTTTCTGCGTTTATATATATTTCACTTCTATTACAAGTAGATATAATTACTACTTCCTCAATCTCTTTATCTAACAGTATATTTATAGCTTCAATTTTTTTCGTATCAGTAAATGATACGGCTTCCCTAACATTTATTGGAGCTAAATTATGATTTACCCCTACAACTCCTATGTTCATATTCTTCCTCCATATTTTCAGATTTTCCCTACTCAACACCTTTACCTATAGTTTTTATTTTATAACATATTATTATAAAAAAAAAGTAACATGTCCCAAAATAATAAAGTATTCTTACAAAATCGCTATTTTTATTTGTTTATTATCAAATCAAGTATATTAGTCTATATTAAATTAAATTAAATTTATAATTGTATTTATTTTGTACTTTATTAAATACCCTAATCTAAAAGTACTTCTTTCTATTTCATAGTCTTTATCTTGTAAAAATCGGTAAAAAAAATGAGCCTTACTAAATATAATTTATATTTATAATAGGCTCGAAAATTCAATTTAGGTTTTTAAAAAAAGATTTTATATTATCCTTTATATTGTTTAATTTCTCGAAAACAAAAAAAAATTACGTGGCTACGTCTTACTCTCCCAGGCGGTTGCCCACCAAGTACCATCAGCGCTCAGGAGCTTAACTTCTGTGTTCGGAATGGGAACAGGTGTATCCTCCTTGCTATAATAACCACATAATTTTATTTGGAGCTGGTGATAGGAGTCGAACCTACAACCTGCTGATTACAAGTCAGCTGCTCTGCCATTGAGCCACACCAGCATATTTATTTATTTAATACTTTCAAAATTGCTAACATTTAATGAATGAATTCATTTGGTCAAGTCCTCGATCTATTAGTATCAGTAAGCTAAATATATTACTACACTTACACCTCTGACCTATCA
>NZ_JBCLNH010000004.1:0-175237 GCF_039062665.1 Clostridium sp. 2218st1_F5_2218SCRN_220325
ATAAAGTATTGTGCACAACAAGTTTCAGTCAGTATTCCAACATCATTTTTTATGCGTCATAGAATCTTAGATGTTTTAAATTTATCATTGAGAAATCAAAGTTTTGAAGGTCTTGTATATGTCGATGAATACCATCTAAATGAATCTTTTAAAGGAAAAAGTAATAACAAATCTATAGAAGAAGACCGTTATTTTAAAAATTTTGAATATGAAAATTTACCTAGAAGTATAACTTTCACTTTTATGAATTCAAATATTTTTCTAAAAAATCCAGCTAAATATCTAAAACCTATACAAGTCAAAATTAATACAACAATGGACAGAAATGGTCATATTCTAACAAGAATAATAGAAAATCCATATTTTAGGTCATATAATAAGAAAATTTGTCAAGATGAACTATATTTCTTTGAAGGCAAACTGAAGAAAAATGTAACATTATGTTCTTTTTTAAATTATCCATATAGAATGATTTCGAATAAATTTAAAGTTAATTTTAAAAAAGCTAAAAGTCGAATGAGCGCTCCAATTTATACAGTACATCATGTGCTTATGTATCATACAAAACTATCTAATTGGTTGGCTAACTTCCATGGTGTTGCTACTAAATATCTAAATAATTATTTAGCATGGTACTCTTTTTTATCTAAAGTTCAGAAATTAACTAAAATTAGTAAAATAAACGACTTATTTATGGAATTTGCGACAAAAAATTTATCTATAACTAAAAAAGAAATTCAAACTAGAAAAGTAGAATTTATTTAGACTTAAAAAATATATATGTTTAATATGAAGATTATTATTTATTTATAAATTTAATTTATATTTTTAATAATTTTAATTACTTAATTATTATATTTTCTCTATTCTGTATTTTATCTCCCATACACTTTATATATTATTTATCACAAAGTTGTTTAATATAATCATAATGTATTGAAGTAATAAGTAATAAGTAATAAGTAATATTTTATTTTATACCATCAATTTTTAACAAATAAAAAGGAGCAAGTACAAAAATATATTTTTATACTGCCCCATTTTACATTGATTTTTATTTAGATTAATTACATATTAAATTAAGCAAATTATCGTTTGGTGGAACGATTGGGAATACATTGATGTCGTGATCTATCTGACATTCTATAAGGACTGGTTTGTCTAGTGTTAAATCTTCTAGAATTTGATTTAATTCTTCTAAATTTTGCGCCTTATGTCCTTCTATTCCGTATGCATTTGCTAGCATTATGTAATTAGTTTTATCGTATATATCTGTTTCTGAATATCTCTTATGTGAGAATAAGTTTTGCCATTGTCTAACCATTCCTAGTGCATTGTTGTTAAATAGGAGTATTACTATAGGCAAATCTTGAGTTGCTACGGTTGCAAGTTCGTTGCAGTTCATTTTAAAACTTCCATCACCTGTAACTAGTAGGACGTTTTTTTGCGGTGTTCCTAATTTTGTTCCGATAGCTCCTCCTAGGCCAAATCCCATTGTGCCTAAGCCTCCTGAAGTTATGTAACTTCTTCCTTTTTCAAAACTCCAATATTGTGCGGTCCACATTTGATGTTGTCCGACATCTGTTACTACTGTTGTATTTTCGCTTCCTAATTTTTTATTAAATGCTTCTAATATATTTTTAGGATGGAAGGCATTTTTATCTATTATGTGTTCTGTATCTTTAAAAGTATCTATTTCAGATAACCACTCTGAATTATTTTTAGGTTCTACTATTTCTAAAATACCGTTAAGAACATCTGTTAAGTCACCTATTAATTCAATTTCTGCAGGTATATTTTTGCTCATTTCTGATGAATCAATATCTATTTGTATTATTTTTGCATTTTTTGCAAATTCATCTTTATTACCAATTACTCTATCACTAAAACGTGCTCCTATAGATATTACTAAGTCTGAGTTTGATATAGCTAGGTTTGCTTCTTTGCTTCCATGCATTCCTACAAGCCCTAATGAAAGTGTATCCTGTCTGTCTATTCCTCCAAGTCCCATAAGTGTATTTAATACTGGTGTATTGATTTTTTGTGCAAAGTTTTTTAATAAATCATATTGATCTACTGATTTTATTCCACCACCTGCATATATTACAGGCTTTTTAGATTCTTTTATTAAGTTTGCTACATCTTTAAGCTTATTTTTTGTTTCATTTTCTTCTCTTATTTCAAACTCATCTTTTATTTTGGAGTTTTGACATGATGGTATATAATTTTCCATATTATAATCTATGTCTGTAACTTGTAGATTTTTAGGTATATCAACTAAAACAGGTCCTTTTCTTCCTTCATTTGCAATTGTAAACGCTTGGCTTATTATTTTTGGAAGTTCTTCTAAGTTTCTAACTAAAAAATTGTGTTTTGTTATAGAATAGGTTACTCCTGTTATATCAATTTCTTGAAATGTATCTTTTCCTAATAAACTTGTTCCAACTTGTCCTGATATTACTACAAGAGGTGATGAATCCATATATGCAGTTGCTATTCCTGTAACTGCATTAGTAGCTCCTGGTCCCGAAGTTATAACGCATACACCTGTTTTTCCAGAAGTTCTAGCGTATCCATCAGCCGCATGAACTGCGCCTTGTTCATGAGATGTTCTTATATGTTTTATTTGGTCTGTATAATCATATAGTGCATCATATATTGGTATTACACTTCCTCCAGGATAACCAAACATAGTGGTTACGCTTTCTTTTATTAGACATTCTATTATAAGATTAGCACCTTGCATCTTGATTTGTCCCCCTTAAATATTTCTTTTGTCAATTTAATTAAACTTTGTAATTTTTATATAAAGTATTTTTTCTTAGTTTTTATTGTTTTATTTTAAGTTTTTTCATATACATAAAAAATTATATTGATCCAAAAATTTTAAAAGAATATAATTTCAAGTTTTAGAAGAATATAATTTGCTATGTATTTTAGTATTAAAAAATACTCATATTAACTTTTATTTTTCCCATTATTTTTGCCATTGTTATTTAAATATATTAATTATTTATCTTTATATTTTTTTATATTTTATGCATATATTATAAATTAGTTCTTTTTGCTTCTTTATAAGTATAAATTTTTATCTTTTTACTTTTTATATAATATAATTTAGCTCTTTATACATATTTCCCAGTTATTTTATATTAATTATTTACCATATTATTAAAATTCAATTTGTAAAATTGAAATAAAAATTAAATTATTAAATAATAAATTTATAGTTATTATCTCTCTTGATTTTAGTTTGTATAAATCACATGAGATAATATTTAATTCCCAATTATTTTAAATAAGTTTATATTTTTTACATTTTATATTAGTGTTATATTTGTTTAATTTAGTTATAATTTATTGAAAATTAAACTAAGTAAAAAGTTTAATTTTCAATATAGATTTATAACTGTTGTGCTTTTTAAATTTATAATTTTATCTTCTTATTTTTTTAAGAAAGTCATCATGCTTCTTAATTGTCTACCTGTTTCAGATATTTGAGAGCTATATTGTTCTTCTCTCATAGCGTGGAATTTTTTGCATCCACTTTCATTTTCAGCTATGAAATCTCTAGCAAATTTACCACTTTGTATATCAGCTAGTATTTCTTTCATTGCAGCTTTTGAAGCTTCTCCTATAACTCTTTTACCTGATACGTATCCACCGTATTCAGCAGTTTCACTTACTGAATAGTTCATTCTTTCAAGTCCACCTTCATACATTAAGTCAACTATTAATTTCATTTCATGTAGACATTCAAAGTATGCTATTTCTGGTTGGTATCCAGCATCTACTAGAGTTTGGAAACCTGCTTTTATTAATTCTTCGCATCCACCACAAAGAACTGCTTGTTCACCGAATAAATCTGTTTCTGTTTCTTCTTTAAATGTTGTTTCAAGTACACCAGCTCTAGTTCCACCTATACCTTTTGCATAAGCTAAAACTGTTTCTTCAGCTTTACCAGTGTAGTTTTGGTAAACTGCGAATAAATCTGGTACACCGCTTCCTTCTTTGTATACACTTCTTACTAAGTGACCTGGTCCTTTAGGTGCAACCATTATTACGTCTACATATTCTGGTGGTGTTATATATCCAAAATGTATATTAAATCCATGAGCAAATGCTAATGTTTGTCCTTCTCTTAAGTTATCTTTTATGCTTTCAGCGTATACTACCCTTTGAACTTCATCTGGTAATAAACACATTACTATATCTCCTGCTTTAGTAGCATCTGCTACACTTAATACTTCAAAACCATCTTCTTTAGCCCTAACTCCTGATTTTGATCCTTCGTGTAACCCAACTACTACATCTACTCCACTGTCTCTTAAATTTTGTGCATGAGCATGGCCTTGACTACCATATCCTAGTATTGCAACTTTTTTCCCTTTTAAAGCATCCATGCTTACATCTTTGTCATAAAACATTCTCATTAGTGAAAATCCCCCTTGTTATTTATATATATTAATTATTTTTAGTGATAAAACTATAAAAATAGATTATCTTCTTAAGTATAAAACTATAATTCAATTTCCAGATAATATTTTTAAGTTTTAAACTGTAAGTTAGTTTTTATTTTATATTTTAAAGCTTTTATTTATTTTTATTTGTTTTTTACAAGTATTTTTTACTCTTTGCTTTTTTTATAAGTATTATATATTACATTTCCATTTTTTTCAATATTTTTCTTTGTTAATATTTTATTTTTCTTATCTTTTCAAATATTTTGATTATTCTCTTTATTATTGAACATGTAAATCAGTTACATCATATAATTTTCTCATATGGTTTACTACTTCTTCTAAAGATGTTTCATCTTCATTTATTGTAAGATACATTCCTGATTGTTCTCTATTCATACTTATTTCTTCTATAGATAGTTCTTTTCTTCTTAATGTCATGGCTACTCTTAAAAATGAATCCATACCTTGATTTAATTTTGCATATACGTTTCTTCTCATTATTTTTACCCCCTATAAATTAATTCATTGAAATTTAAGTATTTTTTTCAAATCTGTGTGCTTTATAGGAATTTTTGCAATAAAAAAAACTTTCTCCTATATAAGCAACACTTTATTACTCATAAGGACGAAAGTTATATTCCGCGGTACCACCTTATTTATAGCCATACAATAAATGACTATCCCTCATTTTTCTAGTCAGAGCAAATCTTAACTATAGCTATGTAACGTTAGCAGACGTCCATATTTAATAAGTTACCTGTTCAATACGGAAGCTAGGAGTGATCATTATATGCTCAAATTAACACCGGCTCTCAGCAACACCGACTCTCTGTAATTAATCAACGAACATTTTTGTCTCCGTCAAAGCTTTTATTTGTTTCTCATTTATTATATTTATATTATATTTGTATTGGTATATTAAGTCAATCATTTTTTCTAAGTTTTTAGAAAATTTATTATATTCGCAAAAAACTTAATTTTAATTAACTTAAAATTCACAATTTATAAGTATATTTTTAATTTTTAAATTATAAGTATATTTTCAAAAAACAAGAATAACAACTACTATAATACAAATTTATAATTATTTTCCTTAAGCCATAATACTATTTCTTTGTAATTAGGTATAATATTTTGAACTAATTTATAAAAATCCTTTGAGTGATTCATATAAATTATATGACAAAACTCATGCACAATTATATAATCAACCGCATCTAGTGGCAGCATTGATATTTTAGAATTTATATATATGTTCTTAGATGTATTACAACTGCCCCAAATTTTCTTTTGTTCTTTAACTTTTACTAAGTTGGGCTCAATTTTTCTAAAATCATCACTTTTGCTTCTTAAATAATCAATTCTATCCATTATTATCTCTTCACTTCTCAGTTTATACCAATTTTTTAGACTTTCTTTTATATAATCTTTTTCCCAATTATTTGTTCTAATTTCTATATTGTCGCCTTTTAACTCTATATAGTTATAGTTTTTATTATTTTTATTTTGTAAATTCATATCTTTTAAAATTTTAAGTTTATATTGTTTGCCCATATAATAATATATTTCATCATCTTCATAATCTCTTTTTATAAGAGTGTCGTCAAAATGTTTAAATTTATTTAATTTAGATAGTATCCACTTTGAATTATCTTGTAGTACTTTTTTTAATAAATCTGAAGAAACTCTATGTGGCGCTATTATTTGTATGTTTTCTTTTGGACTTACTTTTAAAGATATGTTTTTTCTTTTTCTATATATAATATCAACAGCCAACTCTCGCCCCTCATAATTAAAGCTTATTTTTTTCATCTTTTCACCTCATTTTTTACATACATATATATCAATTACACTTATCTATAATTTATAATACTTATTCATAATTTATAAATTATTATAATATTCTAATTTATAAATATAATTTTCTCTGTATTATAAAAATCCCTTCTAGATACTAGAGGGGATTTTTATATGATTTTATTTAATTATTTCTATTATATTTAGCCTATTCCTCCTAAAAGAATACCAGCTATAAGTACAAATACTGTTAAAAATACAAATACATATTTAGCACTTATTCCAAATAATTTTCCTAATTTTTTCTCTGAGCCACATTCTATTTCTGATTTTGCTTTTTTAATTCCTATAATCCAGAAGAACATAACACCTGATATAAATGCACCTAGTGGAATTATATAAATTGATACGAAGTCCATTAACATTCCTAATGCATCTCCATCTTCAGCAAATAATCCTAATAAGAATGTTGCTATCACTACTATTGCAACTGAAACTTTTCTATTTAATTTAAATGTACTTTGTACTGCTTCTATTGGTACTTCTAATAAATTCATTAAAGAAGTTATTGAGGCGAATAAAACAGATACAAAGAATATTATTCCGAAAAGTCTACCAAACGGCATTAATTTAAATACTGATGGTATTGTTATAAATAACAGTGGTGGTCCTGATGCTGGGTCTAAATTAAATGCAAAAACAGCTGGTATTATAACTAACCCTGCTAAAAATGCACCTAAAGTATCAAATATTACTGTATTTTTTGCACTAGATATAATATCTACATCTCTTTTTAGATAACTTCCATAAACTATCATCCCAGATCCCGCTAGAGAAAGTGAGAAAAATGCCTGCCCTAATGCATAAATCCATGTTTTAGGTTCTGCTAAAGAAGCCCAATCTGGCACAACTAAATATTTAAGTCCATCAATCGCTCCATCTAACATAAATACTCTTACCATAACTATTATAAATAATATATAAAATGCCGGCATCATTATCTTATTCATTATCTCGATACCTTTTGCTACACCTGAAACAAGTATTATAGATACTATAACAAGGGCAATTATATGCCATATTATACTTCCAAAAGGTCCTGCTATTTCTCCAAAATAAAGGGCGCTATCTGAAGATGCCATTGCACTTCCAGTTATAAATCCAACTAAGAATCTTAAAAACCATCCTACAACAACTGCATATCCAACAGCTATTCCAAATGCTCCTAAAACTGGTATTGCACCTAGAATCCCACCCCATTTTTTATTTTTTGTTTCTAATGCTTTTTTAAACGATCCTATTGGACCTGTTTGTGTCATTCTACCAAAAGCGAACTCCCCCATAAGACCTGTATATCCTAACAGGATGATAAATATTAGATAAGGAATTAAAAACGCAGCTCCACCAAATTGACCTACTCTATAAGGGAATAGCCATATATTTCCCATCCCTACTGCAGAACCTATACAAGCAAGTATAAATCCCGTCTTCGATGTAAAACTGTCGCGCGTTTCATTATTCGTTTGTTTTTCATTGTTTGACATTAACTATCCTCCCTTTGATAAATATTTATTTATATTCTTTACTCAGTAAAATATATAATAAACATATTCTATCATAATAATAAGTATAGCTCTATATAAAATAATTTAAAAACGCCCCACTAAATTATAAGAGGGACGTTTTTATTATTTTATTAAAATATAGGAGATGGCAATTTAATTTACATCTTGCTTTTTTATTTTAAAGTAATAGTATGTTGTCGCGATAATACTTCCAACTAGACAGTCAAGTATATCAAACATAGTATCTGTAAGACCTCCTGCTTGACAGTCAAATTCTAAATACTTATCAAGCCCAAATTCAATAAGCTCCCATATACTTGCAACACCCATACTAAACATAAACATATATATAACAAAGAATAATCTCTTTCTACGTGTATTTGTTTCATTTTGACTAAAATAAAATATTATTTTTGCTGCCATACATCCAATAAAACCAGATGTTATATGCAAAACATCGTCAAAATGATTAAATCGATAGAAATCAAAACAAGTACCGCCGATTATTGCTATTGGTATAAAAATAATTAAGGTCGTTACAAGTAAATTTCCAAATAGATGATTATACTTTTTATTTAGTATAACTAAAATTATAATTCCGATTAAGCTTAAAATTGATAAAATAATTGATCGAAAATCTCTTACTGTAACAAAATATCCTATGCATAAAGCATAGATTAAATATATTATCACGTGAATTATATTAAATATATTTTGCTTTTTCATAGTAAAATATCTCCTTAGCATGCTTATTATATATAGTATTTGGTTAATATTAAATATTATTCAAATTATTTTATTTTCTATATTTTAACTAAAAAACATCTCTAAGTATTTATGATATAGAGATGTTTTTTAATTTATTTAATAATTTATATTCTATTTTTCTGATTTTAATGCCCCATAGAAATAAGATGCTATAGCGCCTCCATCTATTAAAAAGTCACTTCCTGTTATAAATGCACCCTTAGGACTCATCAATAATTCGGCTACATTTGCCACTTCGTCTGCAGTTGCCGGTCTTCTCGCTGGGCATTTTGCAAACATATTTTT
Source organism: Clostridium sp. 2218st1_F5_2218SCRN_220325 (assembly GCF_039062665.1). Taxonomy (NCBI): domain Bacteria; kingdom Bacillati; phylum Bacillota; class Clostridia; order Eubacteriales; family Clostridiaceae; genus Clostridium; species Clostridium sp. 2218st1_F5_2218SCRN_220325. Next base: position 8,879 of record NZ_JBCLNH010000004.1, read on the forward strand.
ATAAAAATCGCCTCTTGGACCGTTGAATTCGTCTATTGCTAAAGGTGTAACAACTATTCCAGATGAGATAGAGTTTATTCTTGCTCCTTTTTCTCCCCATTTTACAGCACAACCCATTACACGTTTTACATTGCAACGTTTTGCAAGTTGATATGCATGTAGAGTATCTTTTCTATTTTTAATTTGTAAAACTTCTAAATCTAAAAGTTCTTCTGTTGGTGTTGTCGCTAGTTGATTGTCAATTTCTGCTCCTAAATCTTTCATTCTATATCCTGATTGGCTAGATATCGTTACTCCAACTCCACCTTCTTTTATCACTTTACCTACTTCTTCTAATAATACTGCTGTTCCATAAAGGTCTACTTTTAAAATAGTCTCTATAGATGCTTGGCTTGGAGAAACTCCCGCTCCATTTATAAGCATTGCAATTTCACCATATTTTTTATCATCTCTAAAATAGACTATATTTAAAGATCCCCTTTAAGACCTATTTCTTCTGCAACTTCTCGCATACCTAAAATAGTCTCTTCTATAACTTCATTTAATTCTTTTCCTAACATCTTACATCCATTTTCGATTACTTCTCTGTTTACCCCTGCTGCAAATCCTTTTGATTTATATTTCTTTTTAACAGATTTAAGTGTTATATCTAATACACTTTTTGATGGTCTCATTATAGCAGCCGCTGTTATAAGACCTGTCAATTCATCTACTGTATATAAAACTTTTTCCATATCTGTTTCTGGTTTTACATCGTTTACAAGACCATATCCATGGCTTATTATTGCATGAATTACTTCTTCGTCTATGCCTTTATCTTGTAGTATTTCTATAGTTTTTTTGCAGTGTTCTTCTGGATATAATTCATAATCGACATCGTGAAGTAGTCCTACTACTCCCCATTCATCAGGATTGCCACCATATAAGTTGGCGAAATGTCTCATTACCCCTTCTACAGTCAATCCATGTTTTATTAGATGTTCATCTTTGTTGTATTCAGTGAAAATTTCCCATGCTTCTTCCCTTGTTGGATACATTTTATTACCTCCCAGTTATATTATTTATTAAATCATATAATTCTTATTATAATAATAGGAAAACAAAGCCACGCTTTGTAAACATTTTCCTATTTAGATTTATTAAATAAATTATATTACTTATTTACATTTTTATCAATAAATACTGCTTTTTACTATAAAATCAATATTTATATATTGTATCCATAAAATTATATATAATACATACTAAAATTCACTTCGTTTATATCGCCAACGACTTCGTTCGTTGCTTAAAGTTGGGCGTGGGCGACTTCATCCTTTGCTCAAAGTTTAGCGTCAATGATTTCATACGTTACTCAGAATTCAGCGCGGGAGGCTTCATCCATTGAATTAAATTCACGTTATTTATAATAATGTCAACAAAAAAAAGACATACTCCCTATGTAATTTGGCAGTATGTCTTTTTTATATTTATCTTAATTTCTTTCTATAGTAGTATCGTCTTTTAATTTTTCTATATGTTGTAGATATTTTTCTGCAAGTATTCTATTTACAATATCTTCTCTACAATCTTCTAATGATTTTTGTTTTGTCTTTTTATCTGTCACCTTTACTATTTCATATCCATAAGGTGTTTCAAATACATCTGATACTTGACCTTTATCCAGACTAAATACTTTTTTTGTAAATTCAGGATTTTTATCTTCCTTTGTAAAATAACCTAGATATCCGCCATTTTTACCAGTACTTTTATCATCCGAATTCTCTTTTGCTAGTTTTTCAAAATCCTCCCCAGATTTTATTTTCTCTGCTATTTTATTAGCTTTTGATTTTAATTTATCTTTTTCAGAATCGCTTACTTGTTTATTTTCATCATCTAAAGTCGAAACTAATATATGATAAGCTTCTATTGATTCTTCTTTAAAGTCTGATTTATTTTTGTTGTAATAAGTTTCTATTTCTTTATCTGTAACTTTTAAATCTTCTTCATACTTCTCTTTATATTTATTTATTACTAAATCTTTTTTTATAGTTTCTTTCAAATATGCTTCGTCTATATTAGCTTTTTCTAGTGATTTTTTATAATCACCATTTGCATCTAACATAGTTTTAATTTGATTGTATTTTTGCTCTACATCATTTTCATCTACTTTTATGCCTTCGCTTTGAGCCTTTTGGTATACAACTTCGTTATCTATCATATAGTCTATTACTTTACTTGTTATTTCTTTATTATCTTTTGAGCTTTTAAAATCAGAAAGATAATTTGCATCTGTGTAGTTTGAAGTGGCTGTCAATATCGACTCAACCCTCTCTACATCTTGATTTGAAAATTCAATATCACCTACTTTAAATGTATTTTTACTGGAACATCCTATCATAGATAGGCATAATAAACTTACTAATCCTAAATATAGCGTTTTTTTCAATTTATCCACCTACCTCTAACCTTGACTTCCTAATTTTTTATTCCAATAATTTTGCTCTTCTTGTGTTTGAGTTATTGGAACTATTTCATATCCTTGTGATTTTAAATACTTGATTATCTGATCTAATACAGCAACAGTTTGTTTTCTTTCATGAATAAGGATTACTATCTCATTTCCCTTTGCATTTTGTTTTATACTTTGAACAATTTGTGGTGATGTAGACTTCCAATCTTCAGTGTCTAAAGTCCAGTCCCATATTTTGTATCCAGCATTTACTATGTTGTCATATGATGCTTGTGAAGTATATGGCTTACTTCCAAATGGCAGCCTTATAAGATTTGATGTCTCTCCTGTTATTTTTTCAAAAGTCTTTTGACAAGTATCAAATTCTTTTTTGGCAGACATAGGAGTTTTATACAACTTGTGTATATCGTGACTTACACTGTGAAATCCTATACTATTTCCAGCTTCTAATGCATTTTTAACTTGATTTGGATAAGATTTCATATTCCCATCTATCATGAAAAATGTAGCTTTTACATTATTATCTTTTAGTATTTTTACCATTTCATCAGTATATTGAGATGGTCCATCATCTATAGTTAGGTAAACTATCTTCCCATAGGTTTTTGTTGGGCCCTTGTTTATTTCTTGTGATGAATTGTAAATCATATCTGATAATGTTGTAGATGCTAGTGTTGCATTTATATTATTTTCATCTTCACTTGTTTTTTTATTACTACACCCTGTCAGCGAAAATAAAGACAATGCAACTAAAATGATTACTGTCAGCTTATTTTTTAATCTCAAGATAATCCCCCCTTATAATTTTTTTATAATATTTATTGTTCTCATTTTCCTATATTTAATTTCTATAATCAATGCTGAATTTTTAGTAATCTTGTCATAAAAAGGCACATTTTTAAATACTTAAAATAAAAGTAGACAATAATAAAACTATAGCTTCTTATTATCACCTACTTTTATTTTATATAAAAAATCTAATTTTATTTTTCTCTACTTATTAATTCTTTTTTTATATCTTCAATTTTTACACCTGAATTGACCATAAGAACTAATGTATGGTAAACTAAATCACTTATTTCATAAGTCATTTCTTCTTGGCTTTTATTTTTTGCAGCGATTATTACTTCTGCACTTTCTTCGCCTACTTTTTTAAGTATCTTATCTAATCCCTTATCAAATAAGTAATTTGTATAAGAACCCTCTACTGGATTTGATTTTCTATCTTCTAATAATGCATATAATTTTTCTAATACGTCTTTTGTATCTATTTTTTCTTTTTCCATAATTGGGTTAAAAAAGCATGAGTAATTACCAGTATGGCATGCAACCCCACTTTGTTTTACTAAAACTAATATTGAATCTGCATCACAGTCATAATATAGTCCTTTAACTTCTTGTATATTGCCTGAAGTTAAACCTTTAGTCCAAAGTTGTTGTCTACTTCTGCTATAGTAACATGCTCTTTTTTCACTTAAAGTTTTTCTTATTGATTCTTCATTCATATACGCAATCATCAACACTTCTTTAGTATCTATATCTTGTGCAATTGCTGGAATTAGTCCTTTCTCGTCAAACTTTAAGTTTTTTATGGCGTCTAAATCAATTTTTCCCTCTAATGTCTTTTCTGTAATTAAATTATCTCTCATATTTATCTCCCCATATTTTTTAATTTTATACGTATGAAAATTTATATTTTATAATTTATTTTTAACATATTCTTTTTATCGTAATTTTCACCATATCTATATTTTAACTCAATATTCTTCACTTTTCCATTTTATTCTATATATTTATCTGTTAAATTTCATATTTTTTATATTCTAACTTCTATACCTTGTTTTTTCATATATTGCTTTAAATCATTTATCTTTATTTCGCCAAAATGAAAAACTGATGCCGCAAGTATTCCATCTGCATCTGCTTGTTTTGCAGCTTTTACAAAGTCATCCATATTTCCAGCCCCTCCTGATGCTATTACTGGAACATTTACAGCAGAAGTTATCTTGGACAATAATTCTATATCATATCCATTTTTCATTCCATCTTCATCTATACTGTTTACTACGATTTCGCCAGCCCCAAGTTCAACTCCCTTTTTCGCCCACTCAATGGCATCTAAGTCTGTTTTTTCGCGACCGCCTTTTACGTACACACTCCAAGAGCCTTTATCGTTTTTCTTTGCATCCATAGATAGTACTACACATTGTGCTCCAAACTTTTCTGATGCCTCTCTTATAAGATTTGGATTTTTTACTGCAGATGAATTTATAGATACTTTATCAGCCCCTTTTAAAAGTATGTTTGTAAAATCATCAATAGTACTAACTCCACCGCCTACACAAAATGGTATATTTATCTTTTCTGCAACTCTTGTGACAAATTCGAGCGAAGTTTTTCTCTCTTCATTAGATGCAGTTATATCGTAAAATACTAATTCGTCAGCACCACAATCACTATAAAATTTGCCCAAAGTCGCTGGTTCATCTACATCAACTATATCTTTAAATTTCTTTCCTTTTACTACTCTTCCATTTCTCACATCTAAGCACGGTATTATTCTCTTTGTTAACATAAGTCAATTACCTCCTTAAGATCTAATTTTTTATCATAAAGTGCCTTTCCAATTATTGCACCATACATATTCATATCTCTAAGTTTTTTAATATCATCTATAGATGTAACCCCTCCTGATGCTATTATGTCTAGTGAAGTTTTTTGTGATAATTCTTTGTATATATCGAAGTTTGGTCCTTTAAGCATTCCATCTTTTGATATATCTGTGTATACGATTGTCTTAACACCGATTTGTTCTAATTCTTTGCATAAATCAACGGAATCTATGTCGCTTAATTTTTCCCAACCATGAGTCGCAACTTTTTTATTTATCGCATCTATTGAAACTACTATTTTTTCTTGACCGTATTTATTGATTAATTCTTTTAGCAAGTTTTTATTTTCAATCGCCATAGTCCCTACAATTACTCTATTTATTCCTAAATCTAAAAGCTCTTTTACTCTTTTCTCATCTCTAATTCCACCTCCAACTTGGATTGGTATATCTACTGATGTTGCTATTTTTTCTAGTGTCTCGTCATTTATTCCTACTTCATCTCTTGAACCATTTAAATTTACAACATGTATAAATTTAGCTCCACACTCTACCCATTTTTTAGCCATAAGATATGGGTCCTCACTGTATATATTTACTTTGTCAAAATCGCCTTGTGTAAGTCTTACACATTTATTATCTTTTATATCTATTGCTGGGAAAATTATCATTTTAAAATCAACTCCTTATACGCTTTTAATATATCTGCTCCTACTTGACCGCTTTTTTCTGGATGAAATTGTAATCCATATACGTTATCTTTTCTAACTATTCCTGGTATCTTCTTTTTATATTCTGAATAAGCAATTAATTCTTTGTTATTAGAATTTGCGTAATATGAGTGGACATAGTATACATAGTCGCCTTCTTTTATATATTTTAAAATTAAGTCGTCCTTTTTCTCGAATTTTAAATCGTTCCAACCCATATGTGGCACTTTTAAATTTATATCTAAAAAATCTACAGAGCCCTCTATAAGACCGAGTCCTTTGTGAGTTCCATATTCTGTTCCTTGTTCGTACATTATCTGCATCCCGAGGCAAATACCTATCATGTACTTCCCTGTTTTTGCAAAATCTTTAATTGTATCTACTAACTCAAGCTCATTTAATTTATTCATTGCATCGCCAAAAGCTCCAACCCCTGGCAAAATCAGCGAATCTGCATTTTTAATTTCTTCTAAATCTCTAGATAATTTTGTATCTATCCCTGCTCTATTAAACCCTCTAATTACAGAACCCAAATTTCCCAAGCCATAATCAACTATAATATTCATTATAAAACCCCCTTTGATGAAGACACCTCATCTGAAACTATTTTTATTGATTCTTTTAATGCTCTTGCAAAAGATTTAAATATCGCTTCTATTTTGTGATGGTCATTTTCCCCATATAATAAGTTTATGTGTAGCGTAACTCTTGACTCATTTACAAATGCTCTAAAAAATTCTTTGACCATTTGTGTCGTCATATTTCCAACTCTTTTATCTTTAAATTCTGCATTAAATACTAAGTAAGGTCTATTGCTTATATCAATTGAGGTCTGTGCTAGTGATTCGTCCATAGGAATAAAAACTGTAGAATATCTTTTTATTCCTCGTCTATTTCCTAGGGCATTTTTTACACACTGCCCAAGTGCTATTCCTATATCTTCAATTGTGTGATGATCATCTACATAAGTATCGCCTTCGCATTTTATATTTATATCGAATTTGCCGTGAAACGCCATTAAGGTAAGCATATGGTCGAAAAAACCAATCCCTGTATCTATTTCTGATTTACCACTTCCATCTAAATTTATCTCAACTGAAATCTTTGTCTCCAATGTATCTCTATTTATTTTGTAAGTTCTCATCTTATCCCCCGCGATTAACTTAATTTATAATTTTATCTCAATCTATTATATATATCATTCAATATCTATATTTCATTTAATATATATTTCATCTACTTATATATCTCAAAATCCTATATAACTTCTTTTAATGCTTCTAAGAATTTTTGATTTTGCTCTTTTGTACCAATTGACACTCTATAAAATCCCTCTAATTTAGAACTAAACTTTCTAATTAAGACGTCTTTTTGAATTAATTTCTTTTGTAAATCTTCTATATCGCTTTTGAAAAATATAAAGTTTGCACTTGATTTATACGCTTTAACACCTAAATCAATCAACGTCTTATACATCTTTTTTCTCTCTTCTTTTATGCTTTTCACATAATCATACATTCTATCCTTTTGTCTTAAGGCTTCTGTAGCTATATATGTCGATAGAGAATTTAAATTGTAAGGAGCTCTAACTTTTTCGATTGAATTTATTATATCTTCATTTGCAACTATATATCCCATTCTTATTCCCGCTAGCGAAAATGCCTTTGATAGAGTTTTTACAATTAACAAATTGTCGTAATTCATAACTTCATCAATTAGAGATTCATCTCCAAACTCCATATAAGCTTCGTCTAAAGCTATTAATGCATCTGTGCTTTTTACGATTTTTCTAACTTCTTCTTTTGTAAGAACTGAGCCTGTTGGATTGTTTGGATTACAAAGGATGATTAACTTTGGACTATTTTTTTGAATATCTTCAATTATACTGTCTACATTTAATTTGAAATCGTCCTCCGTCTTAGCGCCCACATATTTTGCACTAAAAACTTGTGCATAAATTGAATACATACTAAAAGTAGGATCTAGGCTCAGTATCATTTCGTCTTTATCTAAAAAAGTCTTTACACATAAATCCAATAGCTCACTTGAACCATTTCCAACAGTTATATTCTTAGGCTCATATCCGACATAATTATTGATTTCTTTTTTTAACTCGGTATACGAATCGTCTGGATAGTAATTTAATTTAAGGTCGCTATTTCCTAATTTTTTTAATAAATCAAGATATAGATCTTTATCGCCTTCATTTGCGTCTAATTTTACTGAACATACTGTTGGATTTGTAACATACGGTTCTAAGGTTCTAATACTTTCTTTTTCTCTATTCATATCACCACTCCTCACTTTAAATTCTTTATCTAATTATTTATAGTCACTTGCTTTTACTGTTGAATCGAATAAATCTATTATTTTTTGAATTTTTTCATAATTAAACTTGTAACTAACTCTATTTGCGATTATTCTGGCGCTTATATCAAATAAATCCTCATATACTTCTAGTCCATTTGCCTTTATTGTATTTCCTGTTTCGACTAAATCGACAATTACATCTGATAGACCTACAATAGGGCCTAATTCTACTGAGCCATTTAATTTAATTATCTCTATCTTTTGCCCTCTTCTTTTAAAGAAGTTTTTTGCTATTACAGGATATTTAGTCGCCACCTTTAAATTTTCACAAGTCAAATACTTATCCTTTTTGCCCTTCATACCAGCTACTGAAAACTTGCATTTTCCAAATCCCAAATCGTAAAGTTCATAAACTTCACTTTTGTTTTCATTTTCTAAGATTGTATCCTTACCTACAATTCCCAAATCTGCCACACCTTTTTCAACATAAGTCACAACATCACTAGGTTTAACATGAATATACGTTATGTAATTTTCCTCATCTGTAAATATTAATTTTCTAGAATCTCTATCTATCCATTTCTCCATATTTAAATCTTTAAGTCTTCTATAAATATCTTTTTCAATTCTCCCTTTTGCAATTGCTATTGTTAAATTGTCCATAACCCCATCTCCTATCTATTAATAGCTTCCATCAATGCGTCAAAGTAGATTGTAAATCCTATAGCAGGGACTCTTTTTCCAAATGACTTTGTAAGAGAATCGTATCTACCTCCGCTTAATATTTCTTTATATAAACTTTTATAATACCCCTTTAACATTATTCCATCATAATAATCTAGCTTAGATACCATAGATAAATCGAATAATGTATATTTGTCTAAGTCTTCTTTTGAAATTAAAGTACTTATTGTATTTAATTGATCAATTCCTTTTTTCATTCTGGCATTTGTAAAATATTTATTTGCTCTTTCTGTAACTTCTTTTAAAGTACCCCTAATGCTCAAAATATTTACCATTAGTTCTTTTAATTCTGGTTTTATATCTAATTTTTGTGCAAATGCCTCTAGTTCGGGTTTATTTTTTCTATACAGCAATTTTTTAAATTGTCTTTCAGTATCAGAATCTATATTTAATGCTTCAACAAATCCATCTATATAGTTGCCGCTTCCTATTTCAAGTAAAAATTCATCTGTAAACTTTCTCAAAATATTAAAAGCTAAATTTACAACTTCTCTATCTGCATCCATTGATGGTTCACCTAAATACTCACATCCAAACTGTCTACATTGTATAATTCCATCTCCATTTCTTTTGTTTTTATAAACTGTTGAATGATAAAATAATTTCAAACTCAAATCATCTTCCCATCTAGGTATTAAGTTTTTCATAAGACTTATAGTTATATCAGGTCTAAGTACCATAACTTTATTGCTAACTACTTTTACCATAGACTTTGTCGAAATATTTTTATCAATTTGTGTAATTTCGTCATATTCTTCAAATATCTCGGGTTTTATCTGTATGAAACCTGCATCTACAAAAGATGTCTCTATTTTCTTTGTTAGTTCATATCTCTTCTTTGCAAAGTTTAATTCATCTTGTATTCTTAAAAACTCCATTTCATTACACCTCTACTTTTTATATATTAAAAAACCATGTAGGCTTTTACCTACATGGTTTTAACTTTATCCCATCATAGATACAAGCCTTTAGCTAACACAAATAGGGCTTGTATCTATGAAAAATATTCTCCATAATTACAATCCCTAATATCTATGATGATGGTGATGATTTAATTTTTCTATATTTAATTTATTAAATTGTCTGCTTATTAAATTCATCTTCCATTCCTCCACTTCAATTATTTACTGTAATTTAATTTATGTCGAAAACTGTATTTTGTTACATTTTCTAATATTTATTTTGATACTTTAAATAGTAGTACACTTCTTTTTAATTTTCAATAATTTTTTATTATTTATATTCTCTTCCACTTTGCACTTCTACCTTTTGCCACAACTTCAATTTTCCCGTCTTTTCTCATATTATTAAAAACTCTATTTATTGTAGGCTCTGGTATATCTGGGCATTGTATTTTTATATCATCTTTTGTAAAATACCCTAAAGTAGAATTGACTATCTTTTCAATTCTCTTTGTTTTGGTTTCTTTTTTGATACTATTTAAGTTAAGTTCTTCTCCTAGATTTAAATATGCATCTAATATAAATTTTAAAAAATATTCTATCCATTTATTTATACTATAATAAAACTTCTCTGTGTCGTTTTTTCTAGCAAATAATCCTTTAAAATAGACCATTTCACTTTCATCATAGATTTTTCCTAAGCTTTCGTATTTTGAAATTGTATATCCATTTTTATTAAGCAATAGCACAGTCAATAGTTTGGCCATTTTTACATTATCTTCTTCAAATGGTGAAATTAATATAAAATCTAGTATAAATGCTGCAACTATTATTAAATTGTCTATTTCATTTTCTCTAATCAATCTATTATATTCTCTGCACAAATCTTCTATGTATTGATCTAGTCTTTCTTCTATGTTCTTCTTGATTAATACACCGTGATTATTAAAAATATCGTCTCTAAAAAAATCTGTACGTAGAAGGTTATTTTCCTCAGTTCGATATTTTCCTCCTCTAACTAAAGAGAGGCGATGTAGATATCCATGTAGCTCTAGTATCGTCTGTGAACTTAATGACATATCTTCATATGCACTATTTACAGTTTTTAAACTATCCCTAAATTCCATTATGCTGACTTGTTCTCTTGTTTTTGGTTTTACCTCATTTAAAAATATATTTCTTATTTCTTCTCCCTTTAATATGATACTTTCACATGAGTCTATAGTAAAATCTAATACTGCTTTTTCCGTTAATTTTTCTAATACTTCTTTGGGCTGCTTCTTATAAACTATTTGTTTGCCTTTACATTCATTTATAATCGATATCATTTTGACAACTTTCATATTAACAGGTGTATCTAGCAATTTTTTCCCTATAATGTATTCCATAAAATCACTCCAAACCTAAATTTCACTTTTTATAATTAATTACCTTATTTTGACTTAATTTTAGCATATTTTTACATTTCTTACAATTTGATAGTAACTCTATATTTTTTCTAACAATTTAAAAAGTATAGTATTTTTCAAAAAAAGATAAAAAATCAAGGTAATATACTAAAAATCGACTTAATTTTCTTTATTTAAACTTAGTTTTGTTTATTCTATTTTATCAATAGTTTTTTAATATGAAATTTTGTAATCTTTGTAAAAATAAACATCCCCCTTTATACATTTTAATTATATATTGTAATTAATTTTGTATTTAGAGGGATTTTATTTTATTTATTGTCGTATTTATTAGTCGATATCAACTCTTCTTTTATTTTTTTATTTTCTTTATCTAAATAAACTCTATATGTCTTTATTATTATTTTATCTTTTTTATATTCATGCTCTGTTCTTACGTATATTCTTTGTGCATCATCTCTACACCCATAAATCTTACTTGTAATAGATCCTTTGCCCACTATATTTTTTATATATATTGGATGAGAATATGGATTTTTAAATTTTAGATCATAATATCCATAAGCTACTGTCGCATCTCTTCCACCTGAAACATAGTGAGATAAATAAGTGTGGTTGTGAACTTCTACTATTTCTAATCCAGCGAGTAGTGCTGCATTGTATATTGTTGTAGATACTTGGCACACTCCGCCGCCTTCACCATTTATATATTTTCCTCCGACAATTACTGGTGCATATTTGTATCCTTTGCTTAGAACTCTAGGTCCAGTTGCATTATTGTATGAATATGTTTCCTGGGGCATGATGATTATATCACTTGAACTCTCGCCTGCAACATGAATATTGCTACCTCTAGATGTTTCATTATTAAAAGCAGTTGAAAATTGTCCTAATATAGAATTTACACTTTCTACGTCCTCTGTTTTTAATTTAGGTATTGTAGTTTTTACTGGAAGATTTAGATCCATGATATTTTTATTTTTTATAATATCGTCTATTTCTTTTTTTATTTCGTCTTTTTGAAGTTCTTTACCATCTTTTGATGGTAACTTTTTAAAACTTCCGTCATTTTCTATCGCCAAAGTAGCACTTAAAGCCTCTCTATCTATTTGCTGTGCAATACAGTCGATTATCACATCTAATTTGTCTTTGTCATAAGTGGCTTCTAGTGCTATATGATGCCTCTCATTTAAGATAAGTTTTGATTTTCGTTTTAAATTTTCTAGTTTTTTAGCTGTTCTTGTGTAGGAAAGTGCTTTATTAGTCGCCTCTTTCACCTTATATCTAAAATCTATATCAGAAGGATGTATTGTCCACACTTTTGAGTTGTATTTTAAATTTATATCTTCTAGTGGATAAGCTTCATTTAAAATATCTATACATTGTTTTTCTGTCATAGATTCCATATTTATATTTTCAATATATACATTTTTATAAATTTTCTCTTCTTTATTTTTTATTATAGTGTTTCCCAAACAACAAGTTAGAATAATAAAAGTAAAGATAACACTTATAATTTTTTTATACATATAAAATCCTCCCGTTTCAATACACAAGAAATTTGTGTATTTTCTTTTACATATTTATTATTCTTCCTTTTTGTTTCTTTAATAATACAAAAAAACTATTAGATATTATCAAATGTGATATTATCTAATAGTTTTAATTCAATTTATTTAAATCTTCTTACGCTTTTTTTTCATTTTTTTCTTCTTCTAGTATTTTCTTTTGAAGTTCTTGCATATGTCTTATTATATAAAAATCAATATCGTCATTGTCGCTATCAAATCCCCAATGAGTTTCTAACATACGTATACTTCTATAACAAAGTCCTGAATTACCTTGTAATTTAAAGTCGATTAAGTCAAATAACCAACATTCTCTAGTGTTTACATCCCACAAATCGTGTTTTTTTATGTACTCATCTAAAATATTTCTGTATTTCATAAGTGTTGGGTAGTCAATTGTCACATGTTCCATAAAAACATTGAATTTTTTCCCTCTAGCCATATCTAAATCCCCCTCAAAATATATTTCATATTCCATATAAATTATATCATATTTTTACATATTTTGTTAATTTAGATAAATAGCTATTTATACATAATAATTTAGATAAAATCACTATTTATATATAATTTAAGCTGAGTATTTATATCGACTTACCCTTTATATACTACTTTTCCTTCAGATATAGTATATTTTATCTTTGCGTCTAATATTTCTCCTATAAATGGTGTATTTGTAGCCTTAGATGCAAATTCTTTTACTTCCCATTTTTCATCTGGATTGAATATTACTATATCAGCAAATGAGCCTTGTTTTATAAAACCTCTGTCTAAATTGTAAAGTTTTGCTGGATTTATAGTCATTTTTTCTAATAAATGCATTAAATCTAAATGACCACCTTTAACTAAAGTTTTTACCCCAAGACCTAAAGCTGTTTCAAGACCAGTTATACCACTTGGACATTTAGTAAACTCGTTGTCTTTTTCTTCTTTTGTGTGTGGAGCGTGGTCTGTCGCTATTATTTCTATTGTATCGTCTTTTAATCCTTCTATTATAGCTAGACGGTCTTCTTCTGTTCTAAGAGGAGGATTCATCTTTGCCAGTGAACCGTATTTTAAAACTGCTTCTTCATTTAATGTAAAATGGTGTGGACTAGCTTCTGCATAGACATTAGCACCTAAAGACTTTGCAAACTTGACAGTTTTAACGGCCTCTTTTGAACTTATATGTTGAATATTTACTTTTGCCCCTGTTTCTAAAGCTATCATAACATCTCTCGACACCATTATATTTTCAGCTATAGATGGTGCTCCACCTTCAAGATTTAACGCTTTTGATACTTTACCTTCGTTTACCCCTGCCTTAGTTATAAATACTGGATTTTCTTCGTGTAAACTTATAGGTACATTTAATTCTTTTGCTTTTTTCATAGCTTCATACACAAGTCTAGTGTGTTTTATTGGGATACCATCATCACTAAATCCTACAGCTCCAGCTTCAAACATTTCATCAAAATCTACAAGTTCCTTTCCTCTAAGTCCCTTTGTAACAGTCGAAACTTGAAGTACATTTATATCAGACTCTTTACCTTTATCTAATACATATTTTAAAGTTTCTGGATTATCTACTACTGGTTTTGTATTTGCCATACATACAACAGTTGTAAAACCACCTTTTGCTGCTGATTTTGCTCCTGTAAATATATCTTCTTTGCGTGTAAAACCTGGGTCTCTAAAGTGCACATGTATATCTATAAGACCTGGAGAAACTACACATCCACTTGCATCAATAACAGTTTCAAAATCTTTTTCAGCTAAATTTTTCCCTATTTCTTTTATCTTTTCATTTTCAATCGCTATATCTACTATTTCATCTCTTTTAGAAAGTGGATCTATTAATCTACCATTTTTTATTAAAATCATAACTCACTTATTAACGTATAATTTATATAAATAACGTTAATTACTCCTCTCTATATGTATATTTTAATTTTCAAGTTTTAATTGATTATATCTATTTTATATTGTATTTAATCACTTAACAAGTTTAAAAAATATATTTTGTTTTATATGTATAGCTTTTTTAGGACAAAGCTCGTGACAGCAATAACATCTTATACATTTTTTTAAATTTATTTCGGCGCCCTTGTCTGTAATTTGTATTACTTTGGCAGGACAAGACACCTTACACTTCCCACATTTTACACATTTTTTATAATCTACTATCGGCTTTGGAGTTATTATTTTATCTACTATATCGCCTAAAACTTTAGGTAGTTTTAATGATAAAAGTCTAAAATCAGAACTTGTAATCGGAATTTTAAAATCTTTTACTATAAAGTTTTCTATACTATCTCCTAAAAACTCTATATCAGAAAAATCATCTTTTATTAAGTTTCTCTTTATAGAGCCCCTTACTGTTCCAACTTTTATAGGGTCTAAATTTATAAGTTTGCATCCAGCTATATCGAGTGCATATGGACTAGCAGATGCTAATAAAACACCTATTTTTCTAATATCACCAGCAGTAGGCCCCTCACCTTCCATTCCATAAACTCCATCCATAATTGTAAGGCTTGGATTTATATATTGACATATATCTAATAGTACATTTTCGCAAAATAGCTCTTCTGTCTGAAATCTATAATGTATTTCCGTCTTTTCTAAACCTGCAATTACACCGTATAGATTTTTTACACCACCTGTGTATTTTGCCATCTTGTGTGTCTTTAATTTGCATAAATTTATAACATGGTCGACTTTTGTTATTGGACTTATAATATTCATACTTTTTAAATATATCGCGTTGTCATTTTGAACTTTTGTTTCAGAAGTATCGTAATTAAACTCTACATCTAAGCCTTTTAGCTCATCTATCAATCCACATGTTTTATAAAATCCTTTTAAGTTGTTTTTTGTATATGGACCGCCCGGACTTTCAGCAATTATCACCTTACAATTTAATTTTAATAATTCTTCACAAACAACTCTAACAAGAACAGGGTGAGTAGTCGCCCCTTCTTCTGGAGATTTTTTTATTACTAAATTAGGCTTTATAAGTACCTTACTGTTGGGTTTTATAAAATTTTCAAGAGGTCCTATATCACTTATCAAATTTTCAAATGATTTTTTTAAAATATCATAATCATAACTTTCACATCCCCTAATACTCACTTGTTTCATATTCGTTTTCCCTTTCGTTTTTATTATATATTCTAAAAAAATGTTGGAATAATATATCCCAACATTTTATATTTTTCTATTTAATTTATATACTCAATATTTGATATACGATAATTAAACCTCGATGTGCTATCATTATCGACTAATGAAACTTTATATTTTCCTATATAATCATGATCTCCACCATTAGATTCAAAATATGCATCTACAATAGCTGTATATGTTTTATCGTTATTATCATATGCATCTAGTACTTCTATACTAATCCAAGGCCCTCCATCTGCTGGTGTTATATAATACATATCTTCTGATTCTGAATAATATAATAAATTTGAAAAATCATTTATTGTGTCATTTAATCTAGCTCCATTAAATTTACTAGATATAACTTTAATATATTGATTTGCATCATCTCTAGCTATACAATAGCCATTATTCGACATTATAAAATAGTCGCCACCTACATAAGTATTTAAGACCATATACGCTGTATTTGGCAGATATGTTGAATTTACTGCAGTATCGTAATCTATATTTTCTTGGTACATATTATATAAAACTGATGATATAATAACTTCTTCTGAAGATATATCTATTTTTTCTTTTACAGTATTTTGTGTAGAGCCTGATTGATTATCACTGCTAGATAAGTCGTTATCACTACCTGCTAAATTTTCATTGTCGTTTATCTCTGAAGAAGTATTCGTATTAAAATTTTCTCTCGAACTCAAGCTGTTTTCACACCCTATTGTAATTAATCCTATGCATATAATAAGTGTAAAAATTAATTTTTTCATTTTATTTCTCCCCTTCATTTCTTATAAATTATACCCTTTTTAAATATATCTTATTTCTATCTAAATAGATATATTCCCTCGTATTTATAGTATAAGGTTTATTTATTTTTTTTCTCTAAGCATCTTTTTAATATATTGAAAATGTGCATCTCTTTTTTTATTTCCTGAAGATCTCATATTTGGGAATGCATTTATCAATCTTCTGTGTATAAATGCCTTTTGTTTTAAAGATCTAAATTTAAATTGTATATCATCAATTTTATCTTGTATTGCTAAATCGCCGTATTTTGATGAAGCCATTTTTAATTTCTGAGCGACTTCTTCTGGACTTTTCTTTAATTTACTTAAAAACTCATCATCTTCATATAATTTAAATTTTGAATGTATTTTCTTCATATCATCTACAAGCATTGTCAGTGAATCTACTTTTAATGTCAATGTTCCTAATGCCCTTGCTGTAACTATTAAATCACTAATCATAGTGATAATAGCGAAAATTAAAAGCACATACAACACTGTAGTATTCATTTTTTCTAAATTATTTATAATAAATGGATGCAAAAATTCAACAACAAATACACTCATAATTCCAAACATAGTAGAATTTAATAAACAAACCTTGCCATTTATATTGCATTTATGATTTGAATAATCCCACCATTTTGCATGAAATAACTTTTCTAGTATAGTTGCTGTTATATATTCAAGCATAGATGTCAAAATCATTCCCGATATAAATACACCTATCATGCTATCTCTATAAGACCAGCACCCAATAATTATAATCAACGCTCCTACACCATAAACTGGGCATACTGGTCCATTCAAAAATCCCCTATTTATGATTTTTTTCTGTAGACAAGAACAGTATATACTCTCGCAAACCCAGCCTAAAAATGAATATATAAAAAAATACAACATGTAATTATATACTATACTCATAAACTCCTCCTTAATATTTATTTATATTCTACCTTATAATTATTAACTCTTCATTACTTTTTACAATTTTTAGAAATAAACAATATTTTAATTATACTATATAAATACATGTTTATATTAAATTATGATAATTCTGCCTGAATTTTTTTTCTTTTTCTCCAACTATAATAACCATATAAATCATTTATAAGAAATACTAAAAAACAAACAACTATCGAAATATAAATAAATTATTTTTAAATTTAAGATTTTTTCAAATATTTCCAAAAAACTAGTTGACTTTTCAAAATATTTGTAATATACTTCATAACATAAATTAAATAAGTCTTATCAAGAGCGGTGGAGGGACTGGCCCTATGAAACCCGGCAACCAATATAATTTATATATGGTGCTAAATCCTGCAGCATTGTGCTGAAAGATAAGTATAAACTGATAACGTGGTCTGAGTTTATACTCAGACCTTTTTTAGTTTTTAAATTCTTTATATAAGAAGATAGACTTATTTAAAAAATTACAACAAGGGGGTATTTCTTATTATGAAGAAATCAAAAAAAATCATATCTATTGTATTATGCTTATTAGCAGTATTATCACTTTCAGTAGGTTGCTCTAAATCAGAGGCCGAAGACAAAGTAATTAAAGTGGGAGCAACTCAAGTTCCTGGTGGAGATTTATTTGAGTATTTAAAAGACGATATTGAAAAAGAAGGTTACGAACTTAAAATAACAATATTTGATGATTACAACCTTCCAAATGAAGCTTTAGACAACGGTGAAATCGATGCAAACTTATTCCAACATGAGCCATATTTAAATAAAGCAAAAGAAGAAAAAGGTTATAAATTATCACCAGTAGTTGGTTTATATGAATCTCCATTATACGTATATTCTTATAAAATAAAATCTATTGATGATTTAAAAGCAGGCGACAAATTTGCTCTTCCAGATGATCCAACAAATGGCTCAAGAGCTCTTAAATATCTACAAGATGAGCTAGGTTTAATAAAATTAAAAGATGGTGTTGAAAATCCTGGAGTTAAAGATATAGTTGAAAATCCTAAAAAAATCGAGTTTATCGAAGCAAATGCAGCTCAACTTCCATCTCTTTTAAGTGATGTAACTTGCGCATTTATAAATGGTAACTACGCTGTTGCAGCTAACTTAGATGCTAATAAAGACAGTATCTACTGCCCAAAATTAGATGGAACTTATACAAATATACTCGTAAGTAGAACTGATGATGTAGATAGTGAAAAAATTCAAGTTCTTAAAAAAGTTTTAACTAGTGAAAAATCTAAAAAATTCTTAGAAGAACATTATAAAGGTGTTATAGTACCTGTATTTTAGACAAGAAAACCTCGCACAAAATGCGAGGTTTTTTTATTGTATTTCATTTTTATGAAATAGCCTTCATTAAATATATTTTAGTGTTAAAATATTAATAAGATAAATTATAAAAAACAAATCGTTCTGAAATATAAATACGCCAGTCTCTTAGAAATACACTTAATCATTTGTCATAAGCTATGTCTTAAAGAAGTTTTTAAATTATAATTATGGAGGTAAAATTGTTATATGAACAGATATATTGCTTTATTAAGAGGAATAAATATAAGCGGAAAAAATAAGATAGCTATGTCTGAATTAAAAGAAGGCTTTATTAAACTTCATTTTACAGATGTTTCTACATATCTCAATAGTGGTAATGTTATTTTTTCAAGTGATATTGATGATAAAAATATTCTTTCAGATAATATAAAATCCATGATAAAAGACAGATTTGATTTAGACATACCGATTTTTATTATTTTACAAGAAGAATTAAAAGAAATATTAAATAATGCACCTGATTGGTGGTCAAGAACTACTAGTTCTAATATAAGTGATAATATTACAATTAGAACTGCAAATACCGTAAGGAAAATTATTAATAAATAATATTAATGCTAAAACAAAGCTTGATGAGATAATTAAGTTATCATCAAAATATCTTGATGAACTTAAATGTTAATTAAGTAGGGGGGCTTTTTATACAAAATGTACAAGTTAGAATTAAAGAAAAATACTAAGCAAATTAATTCTGTAGATGATTGGTACAACTTTGCACCACCCCAAAATTCAAGTCTACACTAGAAAGATGGAAGAAGTGCTAAAGAATTAGCCAAATATATAATAGGTGGAAATGGATGTATTCCAAAAGAAATAGAAATTATACTGTCTCAGTTAGGATGCAATCCAAATAGCATATTCTATGGTGAACCCGAAGCAGTAACAAGTCTTGAAGGTAGAGGTGGTGGTCGTCACCATGACTTATTACGTGTTAAGGAAAGTGAAGTTGTAATAGGAATTGAAGCCAAGAGTGATGAAGATTTTGGGAAATCAGCTCATGAAGAGTTATTTGGAAATAATGATTATAAACAATTACTTTATAGTATATCTGACAATAAATTTACAAGAGTAAATAGTCTATATAATGATATTTATGGATATGATTTATATAAGAATATGGAGATAAGATATCAACTTTTAACATCTACAAAAGGTGTCTTAAAAGAGGCAAAAAAAGCAAATGCATCTAAGGTAGTTTTGCTCATTCTTACATTCAAAAAGGAAAACTGCTATTCAGAAAGAAAGATAAAATCAAATTTGCAAGATCTAAATAATTTTATCGATAGCTTAGGTACTCCTTTAAAAAATGGACAGTACAATTTACCTGGATATCCTAATATAGATTTTATGTAAAACATATTGAGATAGATGTTTAAAAAATAAAACTAGCTAAATTTATAATAAATTAGCTAGTTTTTTCATAATGTGCCCAAATTTTTACTACTTATAAAGCATTTGCATTAAGGTTTAATTCTACTGTTTCACTACTATTTTCTTGTCTATTTATCAATACATTCATGAAAATCATTAATAAATTAAATATACCTATAACTATAAATCCATATACTAATGGATGCAAATTATTACCTATACCAATAGGTGACACTCTCATAAAGCCATAATTAGATCCTATTATATGATTTAATATAAACATAGATACATGGTATATATTAGTGAAATATATAGCTGTTTTAAAGTCCTTTTTATCAAATTTAACACATTCTATAAATATGCAATAAACAGAACCCCAAAGAAGGAATAGGTGTCCTATGAAGAAAGAAAATTGAGTTATATGAGGAAATAAAAATGGGTCTAATCCTGATGGATATATTAATGCAAATACTGCACCTATCAATCCCCACATAGAACCTAATTTTCTACAGATACTTTTATTAAATAATAGTCCAATTCCCATAAGTATTATTGCAACTCTGCAATGATATAATGGTAGACCTTCAGTTAATACATGGTATTTTGATAGTAAATACCATGCATATAATATTATTTGTTGTGATAATAATACTATACCTATAATTTTTTCGAATTTCCTATTTACAGCAATTCTCTTTATCATAGATATTATACCCAAAGTACCTATGAATAATATAGCTATATGCTGCCATCCAAACATCTTAAAATTACAGTATTTTGATGTTTTTCTAAAAAAATATTTTAAAAAATCCATTTTGTCTAACTCCCAGTTTTATTTATTAAAATAGTTTATATTATAATAAAACTATTTTTAAAACACATATATATAATTTATAATTTG
Source organism: Clostridium sp. 2218st1_F5_2218SCRN_220325 (assembly GCF_039062665.1). NCBI lineage: Bacteria > Bacillati > Bacillota > Clostridia > Eubacteriales > Clostridiaceae > Clostridium > Clostridium sp. 2218st1_F5_2218SCRN_220325. The sequence goes on from NZ_JBCLNH010000004.1 coordinate 30,108, forward strand.
TGGCTATGTATAAATTAATATAATTCATATGTGTTAAAAAAGGAGTGAATACAATTAAAAATTTGTGATTCTATTCACTCCTTTTTTACTACATATTTTCACTGATTATCTTCAATTCTCGTTTCAAAATACTATAAAGTTCTTCTGCACTTTCCTTACAACCATTCTCTACCCAAATTTCAAGTGCTACGAAGGCTATTTGATTAAGTATGGGAGTACAATACATCAAATCATGCTTATTCATTTCAACTTCTATATTCTGTATAAGTTGACTTTCTTTTTTTCTTGTAGAAAATAAAAATATATCATATCGTCTACTTTTTACAATTGCTGTAATTAATGTCTTATTGCTTATAGCTAATTTTAATATCATCTTAGCATAAGATTTACCTAAATCACTGTCTTTTTTATATTTGTTGATACTTTGCTCAAACAAGTTATCAAACTGATATAATAATACATCATCTAATGTATCAAAAAGTCTGTAGAATGTTGTTCTGGCTATTCCATTTATATTTCATACATCTGTAATACTTATTTCATCATATGATTTCACTTTTAACATCTCTGCTAATCCATCACATATAAGATTTGCTGACTTATATACACGTTTATCATGCTTGATATGATACAATTTATATCGCCTCCGTTTTATAAGTTGTGATACTATTGTAGCATTTCTTTTTGTATATTAAAATGACTTTACCAAATATATTTATTATTTTTAATAAAGCATTTTTGCTTAAAATGGAGGTTATTATGAAAGAAAAATTAAATGTATCTTTTAAAATGGAAGATGATTACTTACCACCACTTAAAACCTTGGCTACGATATCCTTTGTGATATTACTATGTTCTATGCCACTTTTTGCATTAAACGGTGGAATTGGCGAATATGTAAGAGAATATTTCGGTATAATATGGCACATTTCTATGTTTTTCTTTATCAACAAATTAGCAACTCCTAAATGGGGTAAAACAGCTGGTATCTTTTGGATTGTACTCGATATATTAAGCGGTATTCTCTATATAAACAATTTTTATAGCATCCTTGGAGATGCTTCTCTTGGCATTGCAGTCCAAAATGGTCTTTCTTTATGTCTAACAATAAGACTTGCTGCGCACTGTTTTGAAGGAATTTGGTTGATATCATCTGCATTTACAACAAGTAATAAAGTTATTAAGGTGTGTGGTGTACTTGCTGGAATCTTTATCGCAGGCTATAGCATAATAAGTCCTTTCGCCCCATCATGGGTGCTAATGCTAAATGTACCGTTTATGATTATATGGTTCTTTATGATTGTTATAGGAAAATATTAAAAAAAGTAGGTATTACATCACTTAGTATAATACCTACTTTTTTGTTTATATTAAATCGTGAGCATATTCTGCAATCGGCGCATTTTTTAAAAATTTATTTCCGATTATCGTAAATAATGCTGTAAGTAAAACTTCTAAAACAATCGTTACGATCGGCTTTTCAACAAAACAAGTTATGCTCCACGCTATTGTTCCAAGTTTATCTCCAATATAGCTATTACTAAATAAAATATTAAGTACAACGCCAAATAATATTCCTGGAATTAATATAAAAACTAATATATTGTATTTCATTTTCAATCTATAAAACATAGAACCACAAATATAGGCGATTGACATAAAAAACAAGCTGTTTAAAAATCTAATTCCTGAAATTATAAATATATTGTCCATACCTTCTCCAAGCCACTCTACTGTGCTTGTTCTAGTATAAAATTCGGCTTTAACATTATATAATTTACATATATAATCTAAAGAAAATTCAACTACCACTCCAGATACTACAGCTATTATTATAACAATTAGCATCATCTTGAAAAATGATTTTATACATGCATCTCTATCCCCTCTTATATTTAGCATCTGTGGTAGGAAGTTATTCGTAAATATTAAAGTTAAAAGAAATACTCCCATATAACATATATCAGACGTTCTACTTATAAAAATTAACCCATCTCTATTATTTGAAAAATAATCTCTCATACCGCTTATAAATGGGATTATATTGTTCACAGCAATCAATATAAATATTATCATTATAAGTTTTGGAATATATCCTTTGAAAATTTCATAAAACGGATTTTTATTCATATAAAGTCACATCCTTTCTATTCATGCTTAAAAATAACTCATTAAGCGATATATTTTCATAAGATATATTAAAATCGTCCATCTTATTTTTTATAGTTTTATTCAAATCGCCGTAATACCAGTAAGTATAATTATCTCCAAAATGTTTTAATGGCCTTTGATCTTTAAGCTCAAAAATATTATTTATCTTATTTTTATTTCCGCTTATAAAATAAGCCTTTTGTCTTATATTTTCTAAGCTATCAGTAATTTTTACATCCCCGTCTTTTATTATTACAACTTCTTCTAATAGATTTTCAACTTCTTCAATTAAGTGAGTTGCAATTATTATTGTTCTTGGATTTTCACTATAACTTTCGATAAGAACGTCATAAAAATAATTTCTATTTACTGCATCTAGCCCGACTGTCGGCTCGTCAAATATTGTGATAGGACAGTTTGAACAAATTCCGATTATATTTGAAAGCAAGGTCTTTTGACCTCTAGACAAACTTTTATATGTAAGTTTTTCGTTTATTTCAAACAATCTACATAATTTGTTTTGTAAGTTATAATCATAGTTTTTATAAAATTTAGAATGCATATTAAAAATGCTTTTAACCTTATAATCTTTTAGGAAAAACTCCTTCTCTCTTACAATACATATATCCTCCAAAACTGAAATGTCTTCTTTAACAGTTTTTCCAAATATCTTAATTTCACCACTTTTACATACAAGCTGATTGCCGATTAAGTTGATAAGTGTACTCTTTCCAGTACCATTTTTCCCTAAAAGACCATAAATCTTTCCGTATTCAAAGTTTATATTCATATTAGTACAGATTATTTTTTTCCCAAAGCTATGATTTAAGTTTTTTATTTCTATTGCCAAATCCATATTACTCCTCCTTAAAATCACTTATCATATCTAAAAGTTCTTTTTTTGTAATTCCAAGCTTTTTTGCTTCTGAAATTAAATCTTTTAAATAAACTTCTTTAAAATTCTCTTTTCTTCCATTTTTAATTATCTCTTTTGCACCTTTAGATACAAACATACCTATACCCCTCTTTTTAAACAAAATCTCCTTATCGACCAATATATTCACACCTTTCAAAACTGTAGCTGGATTGATTTTATAAAATTTTGATAACTCTGTAGTAGACGGAACTTGCATCTCCTCTTTTATTGAATCTGATAAAATCTCATCTTCTATAGCTTTTGAAATTTGGATAAATATCGGCTCATGATCATTAAGTTCTAACTTCAAAGCGCCACCTCCTTATATGGTTAGTTACTTGAGTAGTCAACCACACATCTATATAATATTCTATTTTCATATATTTGGCAATAGTTTTTTATTAAATATTTTTAAATATAAAAAAGACCATGCAAATTGGCAAGGTCTTTATCTATATAAATCTCTATTTTTATATTTAAATCAAATTTTATTATCCAAAATATCTTTGTAATAAACCTAAGAATGCTTTACCGTGTCTAGCTTCGTCTTTACACATTTCATGAACTGTATCGTGTATAGCATCTAATCCTAATTCTTTAGCTTTTTTAGCTAGTTTTAATTTTCCATCAGTTGCTCCGTATTCAGCATCAACTCTTACTCTTAAGTTTTCTTTTGTATCAGCTACTACACATTCTCCAAGAAGTTCAGCAAATTTTGCAGCATGTTCAGCTTCTTCGAAAGCTATTCTTTTATATGCTTCTGCTATTTCAGGATACCCTTCTCTATCTGCTTGTCTACTCATTGCTAAATACATCCCTACTTCTGTACATTCTCCAGTAAAGTTAGCTCTTAATGCTTCTACTATTTCTTCGTCTACGCCTTGTGCAACACCTATTCTATGTTCATCAGCCCAAACCATTTCGCCTTTTAATTCAACGAATTTTTCACTTCCTACATGACAGACTGGACATTCTTCTGGTGCAACATCCCCTTCATATATATATCCACAAACTTGACATACCCACTTTTTCATAACGATTCCTCCTAAATATATAAATTATTTTATTAAATTAATATATATAATATACTTTATATTCTTAATTTTTTTGTCTTATAATTATTGCTCTTACTAAATATTTATTACTATTAACTTATGTTTAATTTATACCCTTCATATCTAAAACTAAACATTTATTTTTAACTTTTTTAATATTCAATTATTTCTAATTATATATTAATAATTATTTATACAAGGGTTGTAAATTTTTCTTATATTTATTTATAATATATTATATAAACTTTTATTTTGGACATTTGTCCCCTAATTCAATTATACTTATTGATTTTAATATTTATTGTGATATAATCATTATACTTTACTCAAAGTGTTTATGAGGAGATTTAAAATGAACAAACTATCTTTCTATTTAGATACTTGTCCAGACTTTATAAAAAATAGTTTTTCAAATATAAACTTTAATACATTTGATAAAATCTTAATTCAAAATGAAAAGTCTGATTTTGTGTATATTATAAAAACTGGAAAGGTTAAGGTGTATTCCCTGACACCTACTGGAGTTAAATATTTAGAGCGCATCTACTGCAATTATGAGATATTTGGCGAATTAGAGGCCTTTATTGACAAACCAATATTAAATTTTGTGGAAGCTATAGAACCTTGCCAAGCTATAAAAATACCAAAATCTCATTTTTTAAAATGGATTAAATCAGATAGTGATTTTTCATTTTTTATACATATTCAGCTTTCTGAAAAAATGTATTATACATCTATAAATAGTAGAGCCAATGTAACTTACCCATTAAAATCAAGACTTATCTTCTTTTTATGGAACTTTCTTGATGAACATAATATAGATACTGTTCACAAAGATATTTTGGTAGAAGGCGTTGGATCTAATATTAGAAGTGTAAATAGAATTATTAAAGAATTAGTAGATGAAAAACTTATTGAATACAACAAAGGCTTTATAAAAGTCAATGAAATGGATAAACTTATGCATTTCATTATGTCTCCTAATGACAATGTATCAAATTTTCAAAGAAAATGTGGAGGAAAAAACAATGATAAATAGAGAATTATTAATAGAAAAAGCATTTGAGGCTCAAAAGTTTTGCTACACACCATACTCAAACTTCAATGTTGGTGCTGCACTTCTTACATCTGATGGAACAATATATCAAGGATGTAATATAGAAAATGCTGCATTTACACCAACTAACTGTGCTGAAAGAACAGCATTTTTTAAAGCTATCTCAGAAGGTCAAATGGACTTTGTCGCTATAGCTGTTGTTGGAAACAAAGACGGTATTAAACAAGGAGAAGGTGATTATTGTGCACCTTGTGCAGTATGTAGACAAGTTATGGCTGAATTTTGTGACTTAGATACATTTAAAGTTATAATGGCTAAAGATATAAATGATTATAAAGAGTATACTTTAGGTGAGCTTTTACCACTTGCTTTTACTGGAAAAGCATTAGATAAATAAGAAAGTATTTTATATTTATAAATTTAAATTTTGGACGTATTTTTATTTAAAATACGTCTTTTTATTTATTATTTTATTAATATCTTTATTTATTATTTTACTGATATATAATTTTTAAACAAAATGTAATTCTATAAATTATGCTTTATTTAGGCTTTATTAAAAATATCTCCATCACTATATTACATAAATTACCACAAGATTTATCCTACTTTTTCCTGTATTATATTATTCGCAATAAAAATAAAGGAGGGATACATAATGATGGAAGTTTCAATAGAAGAAATGGTTGAATTTATATACGACAGATGCGCTGATGATTTAACAGAAGAGCAAATCGAGATGGTTTTAGAATTACAACAAGAGTTCTTAGATTCTAAAGGCTTAATTGAATTAGAAGAAGATGATATTTATTAATTTTATGTATGAAAAAATTCGCTTCGCTCATGGCGCCAACGACTTCGTCCATTGCTTTAGTTAATAGGTTGGAAATTATACATTATCCACAAACCAGATAATATCTAATTTCCTTAGAATTGAAAAAAGACCCTACTTTTGTAAGGTCTTTTTTTATAAGGTTTTATTTAATGAATATTTTATCTTATCCGAAATATCTTTCTAATAATCCTAAGAATGCTTTACCGTGTCTAGCTTCATCTTTACACATTTCATGAACTGTATCATGTATAGCATCTAATCCTAATTCTTTAGCTCTTTTAGCTAATTTTAATTTTCCATCAGTTGCACCGTATTCAGCATCAACTCTAGCTTTTAAGTTTGCTTTTGTATCAGCAACAACACATTCTCCTAATAATTCTGCGAATTTTGCAGCATGTTCAGCTTCTTCGAAAGCTATTCTTTTGTAAGCTTCTGCTACTTCTGGATATCCTTCTCTATCAGCTTGTCTACTCATTGCTAAATACATACCTACTTCTGTACATTCTCCAGTGAAGTTAGCTCTTAATTCTTCTACTACTTGCTCGTCTACACCTTGAGCTACACCTATTCTGTGCTCGTCAGCCCAAACCATTTCACCTTTTAATTCTTCGAATTTTTCAGCTCCAACGTGACATACTGGACATTCAGCTGGTGCGTTTTCTCCTTCATATATATATCCACATACTTGGCATACCCATTTCTTCATAGTTAAATTCCTCCTAATATTATACAATTCTTCTTATATTTGTCTCTTTAGTATATACCCTAAAGATATTTTTTTCAAACATTTTATTTTACTTTTTTTAAAAAATTTATTAATTTTTGTAAATCTTAAACTTTACACTTTATATATACCACGTATGTAACATCTTAAACATATTTTTTAAATTTTTTAAAAAAATTATTTTCTTATTAGATAACTAGCAATTTCATAATATCTTTGCTTTGAATTTCCTTTATTTAAAATTCTAACTGTCCAGCTCTTTTTTCTTTTTTCTTAGGTTCAAATTTTTTATCAAATTCATCAACCTTATCTTGATTTACATTATAACAATCGTCAAATATAAAAAATCCTTCTATATTATTTAATGCATCTTCTTTTAAAGTTTTAACCATAAAAAATGGAGCTTCGTCTTCTACTGGTACACCTTCAAGGTGGATTTTGTATTTTGATGCACTTTCAAATCCAAATCTTTTATAATAATTTTCATCTCCTGTTATAAAAATAGCACTATATCCTAATCTCGCTGCTTTTTGCATAGATATTCTGATCAGTTTGCTTCCTATTTCTTTTCTTTGGAATTTTGGATGTACACTGATAGGACCGAATGTTATAAACGTTTCGTTATCAACTCCATCTATATATCCCTTTGTATAGACAATATGTCCTACAATCTTCCCATTACACTCTACAACTAATTCTAAATCTTCTATTGATTTATTATTGTGATGCAAATTATGTAGTACTAGATGTTCACTGCACCCTGGTCTATATACATTCCAAAATGCCTCTCTCGTCAAAACTTCTACTTCTTTATAATCATCTTTTTCAATTTTTCTTATAATTAAACTCATATTAATCCCCCTTATAACGCTTAGTTTTTTCTAATTATATCATATATTTAATATTTAAAATTTTTATCTTCAAATCCTTCTAAATATATTAATTTAGATATAAAATTCACTTTGTTCATGGCGCCAACGAATCGAAGATTCCGTTGCTTAAAATTCTCTTCGTTCATGCGACTAAGATAATGCGTAATTTCCTTATAATAAAAAAAGTGTTGCAAAATATCTCTATTTCACAACACCTCTGTATATAAAAATCTTATTTTATCCAAAATATCTTTCTAATAATCCTAAGAATGCTTTACCATGTCTAGCTTCGTCTTTACACATTTCATGAACTGTATCATGTATAGCATCTAATCCTAATTCTTTAGCTCTTTTAGCTAATTTTAATTTTCCATCAGTTGCTCCGTATTCAGCATCAACTCTTACTCTTAAGTTTTCTTTAGTATCAGCTGCTACACATTCTCCAAGAAGTTCTGCAAATTTTGCAGCATGTTCAGCTTCTTCGAAAGCTATTCTTTTGTAAGCTTCTGCTACTTCTGGATATCCTTCTCTATCAGCTTGTCTACTCATTGCTAAATACATTCCTACTTCTGTACATTCTCCAGTGAAGTTAGCTCTTAAATCTTCTACTACTTGTTCATCTACCCCTTGAGCTACACCTATTCTGTGTTCATCAGCCCAAACCATTTCACCTTTTAATTCTTCAAATTTTTCAGGTCCTACATGACAGACAGGACATTCTGATGGTGGATTTTCTCCTTCATATATATAACCACATACTTGACATACCCATTTTTTCATAATTAATTCCTCCTAAATATTATTTATTATTAAATTTATCTTGTATTATATATACCTAAAATTTTTATACTTAAACAGTTTTTATAAAACTTTTTAGTTATTTTATATATAATACTCATACCCCTAAAATTTCTCGACAATATAATTTTAGTCTTTTCTAATTTTTTTTGCAATATTTTGTAATTATTTAGTTATCTAATTAAAGCTCATACCCCAATGTTAAATATATATTTTCCAACTCTTCTCTCATCTTCTCATTGCCCTCTGCCCTAACTTGAGAACACATATTAGGTTTATATTTTCCCGCTACCAACTTTGCTGCAAATGCCATACAAGTTGACTCTCCGCATTTTCCACAATTTAGTCGAGGAAGTACTTCATATACATCAAATGGACTAGGTAAGTTGCGTTTTTCATCACTAGGTTTTATGCTGTCTTTTTTTTCATAACAATCGTTTATAAAATCTTTTATATAATCTAATGTCTCAAATGCATCTGTTTCATTTAATAATTTAGATACTTTTATATCGTCTTTTGTTATTACTATTATTTTTGGACCGTAGTTATATGTTAGAGTTTGTCCTTTTTTGTTGTATATAGCTGTTTTTAAGTAAGTATTTAAATATGGGAAAAGCTCTGATACATCTCTAGATGGAGTTGCTATTATTCTTATTCTCTTTGAGTCTGTTGTGCATGGTTGTATAAAACTTAAATTGATTTGTTCTAAAAACATAATTATCCCCCTATAATTTTTTAATAAATTTTATTATAAATTATTTAAAGCTTCAACTAATTTATCTATATCGTCTTTTGTATTAAAATATCCAATACCAATTCTAAGACTACCCCTGTCTTTTGTATTGATTACGCTATGTGCAGTTGGTGCGCAGTGCAGTCCTGCCCTAAGCATTATGTCGTATTTTTGATCTAATATAGTAGATATATCCTCTGGTCTTTTGTTTTTTATATTAAAACTTATTACACTTAAGATTTTTTCACAGTCTTTTGGTCCGTAAATTTCTATATCTTTTACAGTTTCCAATCTCTGTAAGGCGTATTTTGTAAGTTCTTTTTCTTTATTATGTATATTGTCTATTCCTTCTCTATTTAAAAACTTTATAGCTGCTCTAAGGCCAGCTATCCCACTTACATTTGAGGTTCCAGTTTCTAAATGATTTGGATAATAATCAGGCTGATATTCATATGCAGAATCACCACCTGTCCCCCCTGCTTTTAGCGGTTTTATGTCTATATCCGTATTTATTATAAGACCTCCTGTCCCCATAGGAGCAAGTAAACTTTTATGTCCTGTAAATGCAAGAATGTCTATGTTGTCTTCTTTTATATCTATCTTCATAGCTCCAGCGCTTTGTGCAGCGTCTACTAAAAATACTATTTTGTTTTCTCTCGCTATTTTGCCTATTTCTTTTATAGGTTGTATTGTTCCAAGTACGTTTGATGCTTGTGTAAATACTATTAATGCTGTGTCTTTTCTTATGTATTTTTTAATATCTTCTGGATTTGTAATCCCGTCTTTTGAACATTCTACTGTGTCTATTTTTATATTTATATCTTTTTCTAAAGTTTTTAGACATCTCCAAACGGCATTATGCTCCAAACTACTTGTTATTACATGGTCATTTTCCTTTAGTATTCCTCTTATTGCAATATTTAAAGAATCAGTTACATTGCTTGTAAATACAACTTTTTTAGGATCATCAAAATTAAAAAGATTTCCAATAAGTTTTCTACATTCATAAACAATATAATCTGATTGCATTGCTTTTTTATATGAGCCTCTTCCAGAAGAGGTCCCATTATTTATCATAAAATCATATACTGCATCTGCAACTTCTTTTGGTTTTGGAAAAGAAGTCGCTGCATTATCTAAGTAAATCCCCATTTTTCCTCCTAATATTACCTTTATATTATTTTATATATGTAAATTAAAACGCTTTTTGAGTATTTTCAATACGTTTTTTTAACCAATTATAAATATCATTATATACATCTTCATAATTAAGTTCATTAAGTATCTCATGACGTCCATCTTTATAAAGTTTTATGTCTATATCTTCTACACCTTGGACTTTATAATTATTGTATACTTGTTTTACACTTTTACCGTAATTTCCAACTGGGTCCATATCTCCAGCAACAAATAATAATGGTAGGTCATTTGGTATTTTGACTTTATTTTGTGGACTTTGTATAAATTCCAATACATCAAATAACGTCTCATATCCGTTTAATGTAAATAAGAAAGTACAGTATTTATCATTTACATATTTATGTACTATATCTTTATCCCTACTTATCCAATCATTTTGTGTAACTACTGGCTCGAATTTTTTATTGTAAGTACCAAACGCCATTTTTTCTACAAATTTACTTCTGTAATTCTCTCCTTTAAAGGCCTTTAATATTTTTAGTACTGCTTTTCCACCTTTTAATACAACTTTTGGCTGACTACCAGTACCAACTATTACTGCTCCATCTACCTTATCTCCGTAAGTCATTATGTATCTTCTAATCATAAAAGATCCCATAGAGTGCCCCAATACAAAATAAGGTATTTCTTCTCCAAATCTAGACTTTATTTCTTTTGTAATCTCATATAAATCGTCTACTACTGTTTTACTTTTGTATTGTGTTGGAAAATACCCCAATTCATCATCATCTTTTGCTGTAAGACCATGACCAAGGTGGTCATTTCCCACAACTAATATCCCCTTTGAATTTAAAAATCTTGCAAATCTATCATATCTATCTATGTACTCTATCATCCCATGTGATATCTGGACAATCGCTTCAATATCACCTTCAGGCTCCCACACAATTGTGTGTAGATTATTTTCATTATTAGTAGATTTTATATAAAGTTCTGTTTTTTTCATTTCAAACTCTCCTTTACAATTAATTTTTCTTTATTCTAATAAAGGAAAATGGATTATTTATTAAATTATATTACATTTTATTACTTTGCTGTAAATTTTTTAACAAAAAAATTGCCATAAGTTATAAACTCATGACAGTTTTAAAAAGTTTTATTTAATTATTGTTTTTAATTTCCATTTTTCATTTTTATATCTTATATATCCTATCAATAGACCTACAAACCATCCTATAGGAATAGCATAATAAACTACTGATGGTCCAATTTTGTTTGAAAAAATATATACGATTATCAATCTAATAAAGAAATTTAACATTGTAGCTATTACAAATATACTTATATCTCCAGCACCTTTTAGCACTCCGCAATAAGCATTCATAAAACCTTTTAATATATAAAATGCTGAAACTACACGAAGGTATTTGATTGCAAAACTTATAGCATCTTCACTTTGAGCTTCATCTAAAAATAAATCTATTATATCCCTTCCAAAAATAAATAATATACTGAATATAATTAAACTCATAATTGATATCATAATTAAGGTACTTTTTAATCCTTCTTTTACTCTATCTATTTTTTTAGCACCTATATTTTGCGCTGTAAATGTACCTATTGCATTTCCAAATGACGCAAGTGGAATCATAGTTATTGAATCTATTTTTGTCGCTATAGTATATCCAGCTATTATAGATGATCCAAATGTATTTACTATTATTTGAACTAAAAATATGCTTATATATACAAATGACTGTTGAAATATAGATGGTATAGCTATTTCATTCATATTTTTTAGTATTTTAAAGTCAAAAAGTTTAAAATCTAAATCATCTATTTCATTATTTTTATAAGTTTCCTTATCACTATTTATTTTTTTATATTCACTATTTATAGAGTCTTTTTTATCAAATTTTTTCAAATTAAAAAATAAGTATCCTATAGATAAAAAAGCCGATATACCTTGTGCAATCAAAGTAGCCATAGCGACTCCAATCACTCCATATTGGAGTTTTACAACAAATATTAAATCTAAAAGTATATTTAAGAAACTAGAGAATATAAGAAAGTACAGAGGTATTTTAGATTTTCCAAGCGCATTGAAAATCGAAGTTATTATATTGTATAAAAACATAAATGTAAGCCCTAAGAAATATATGTTTAAATAATTTAGTGCATCATCAAATATATTTACAGGGGTTTTCATTATTTTTAATAAAAACTTCGACATACATAATCCTATACAAGCTAAAAAAATACTAAGCACTCCTATAGCTATTATAGATGTGTATATTGATGTCTTCATTTTATAAATCATCTTTGCCCCATAATATTGAGATATTACAACTGCACATCCTATCCCACTTCCTATAGCAATTGACATAAATACCATAGTTATTGAATAAGATGCTCCTACTGCTGCTAGTGCATCTTCACCGACATAATTTCCGACAATTATTGAATCTACTAAGTTGTAGAGTTGTTGAAATACGCTGCTTAAAACTAACGGTATTGAAAAATATGCAATTGATTTTGCTGCATTACCTTCTGTCATATAATTTTCCATACGCCTTTTAAAAGTAAATTATACTTTTTATTCTCCTTTCTTTAGTTAAATATGTGTTTGAGTTTTATTAAATTTTACTTTTTTATTTTTAATTTGAATTTTTATATTGAGTTAATTTATAGATTTTGTATCTTCTTCTTTTAAATTATTTTTCTTTAAAAAAGATAATTTTGTCTCTGAAATTATAATTGCACAAAATATTATCAAACATCCAGCTATCATTTTTAAAGTTAGAACTTCGTGTAAAATTATAACTGATAATATAGTTCCAAATACTGATTCTAGTGATAAAATTATAGCTGACTTTGTCTGGCTTACATCTCTTTGGCAAATAGTCTGAAGTAAAAATGCAATTGTCGTAGAAAATATGCCTAAATAAAGTACACCTATTATAGATGATATCTGCGCTTGTATTTTTATTTCATTAAACAATATCTGTACTATTAGTGATAAAATAGTTGCAACGCTAAATTGAACAACAGTCAGAACTATTGCGTTGTTTTTTTTAACAAATTCGCCTGTGAAAAATATGTGAAATGCAAATCCAAATGCACATATCATTGTCAAAAAATCTCCAAAATTGATGCTAAAGTCGGCTTCTAAAGATAGTATTCCTATTCCCAAAATCGCTATTATACTGCTTATTATTCCGTATTTGTCTAGTGGTCTTTTGTATAATATAAAACCGATAAACGGTACTATTACTACGTTTATAGCTGTTAAAAAGGCGTTTTTTGATGCTGTTGTATAAGACATTCCAATCGTTTGAAATGCAAACGCAATAAATAAAAATACACCAATTAAACTACCTGCTTTTACAGCTTCTTTAGTTATATTATTCTTAATTTCTTTAAAAAATATAATTCCAAGTAAAACTGCTCCTATAAAAAATCTTATTGTCAATATCTGAAGTGGTGTAAGTCCACCGCTTAAAGAAATTGAAACCCCTATAAATCCACTTCCCCAGATAAAAGCAGTCAAACCTAGTCCAATCTCTCCTTTGTATTTAGTAAACATAAAATCCCCCCTTAAAAAACTGTAAATTAATTTTTAAAGAACCTATACAATATTTTAGAATTTTAAAATACATCCTTATACCGATTATCTATAGTTTATTTTATTACTATTATAATTATATCATTGCACTACATCATCTTCTATATTGCTACATTTTAGGGTTTTGAATTATGCAAAAAATAAAACCCAAAGAATTTGTTTTTCTCTTTGGGTTTTAAATTAATATTATCTCCAATTTTTATTGTAGTCTTCTATAGTATTTTGAATATTATCGCTTTTAAACAAAGTACTCATAACTGCATAATCATCACAGTAATCTATAATTTGTTTTATATTTTGAGACAAAATTCCGCCTAACGCAACAATCTTTATTTTAGTCAAATCTTTAGCATTTTTTAAAAGATCTACTCCCTTAGGTGTTAGCCCTTCTTTGCATTTTGTATCAAATATATGTGAAAGAGTTATATAATCTATATCTATTTTTTTACTTTCTATAATTTTATTTAACTCAATAAGCTCATGTGTACTGTGTAGAGATAGTCCTATTTTTTTATTTTTATCGAACTTATAACCCCTACTTATCAAATCTTTAAATAAATTATATGGAAGGTGTACTCCATAAACAGGATAATTTTCATATAATTCAATCGAGCTATTTACAATTATATTTATATCTGCTTTATTTTCTTTTAATTCTGAAACTATCTCATTATATAGTTTTTCCAATTCACTATATTTTAAATCTTTTTCTCTTAAAATCAAGTACTCTACATTATTTTTAGCAGCTTCGACTATAGTTTTTATGTATTTTTCTTTGGAGCATAGATTTCTGTTGCTGATTAAATACATCTAAAATCTCTCCCAATCTTTAAATACATATTGATATCCGATTGAATTTAACATTTTTCCTACTTCTTCTAAGCTGGCATCTGTATTATTTTCAAATTGGTTTGTTCCACCTTCTCCTAAAGTATGTCCCCCTACGTCTGTTGTTACTTCGGCGCTTAATTTAGTAACTCCTAATGGCATTACATTTTTTCTAAATTCTAAATCCTCTCTTGTCGAAACGTTTAATGCTGCATGAGGGTCGAAAAGTCTCATAACCGTCATTATTTGAAATTCTGTTTTATCGTCTACTGGATTTATATCGTCAAAGCTCCCCTTAAATGGCTTCATTCTAGGTGCTGAATAAGAAAGCTCTATATGTGGATATTTTGTTTTTAAATATTCTCCATGTAAAATAGTGAAAAATGCATCTTTTCTATAGTCAGCAAGTCCTAATAGTGCGCCTATTGATAAACTTCTCATTCCTGCCATTGCCCCTCTTTCCGGCGCATCTAGTCTAAATTTGAAATTTGCCTTTGGTCCTTTTATGTGTACCTTTTTATAAACTACTTCATCATATGTTTCTTGATAGACAGTAAGTGAGTCTGCACCATTTTCAACAAGGTGTTTATACCCTCTTACTTCCATTGGATATACTTCTATCCCTATTGACGAAAATCTGCCTGAAATAAGATTTACCGCCTCTCCTATATATTCAACTGGAGAATGTCTTTCACTTTCGCCTGTAAGTACTAAAATATGTTTAAATCCCATATCAGCTATATAATCTGCTTCGTTTTTAATTTGCTCCATATTTAATTTTCTTCTGTT
Organism: Clostridium sp. 2218st1_F5_2218SCRN_220325; assembly: GCF_039062665.1. NCBI lineage: Bacteria > Bacillati > Bacillota > Clostridia > Eubacteriales > Clostridiaceae > Clostridium > Clostridium sp. 2218st1_F5_2218SCRN_220325. Next base: position 45,631 of record NZ_JBCLNH010000004.1, read on the forward strand.
TATCCCACTTTTACAGTTGTATCCGCAGTATACACAGTGATTTACACAGTAATTTGCAATATACATAGGAGTATATAAAGTTACTGTTTTGCCAAGATGTTGAAGACTTAATCTATGAGCTTTTTGTGCCATCTGTTCTAGGTGTTGTGTGGCTTTTGGTGATAATAAGTTTAAAACATCCATATGATCTAACTTATTTTTATTTAAACTTCTTAAAACATCTGGCTCTGTAACATTTTTAAAATATCCGTCGAAATCAAAATCTCTGTATTTTTCTAAAACTTCATAAAAACTCATCTATATTCCCCCTTATAGACTTCCTAAAAATCCAGTTAAAGGTGATGATGCATTTGCAAAGTTGCTCACTGGTCCAGTTTTTCCTAGGTATGCCTCTCTTCCACCTTCTACTGCTAATCTAAATGCATTTGCCATTTTTACTGGGTCTTGTGCTGATGAAATTGCTGAGTTTACTAAAACTGCAGCTGCCCCCATCTCCATAGCCTCCATCGCTTGTGATGGCTTACCAATGCCTGCATCTACAATTATATTAGTGTCTAACTCATCTATCATTATCTGAATCATTTCTTTCATTTTTAATCCCCTATTTGACCCAATCGGTGCGCCTAGTGGCATTACAGCAGCTGCTCCAGCTTCTATTAAACGTCTTCCTGCGTATAAGTCTGGTGACATATATGGAAGAACTACAAACCCTTCATCTGCTAGAATTTTAGTTGCTTTTATTGTCTCTTCGTTGTCTGGTAGTAAGTATCTTGTATCTGATATAACTTCTATTTTTATAAAATCTCCACAGCCCATTTTACGAGATATCCTAGCTATTCTAACTGCTTCTTCTGCATTAGTAGCTCCCGAAGTATTAGGAAGTATAGTCATTTCTTTTGGTATATAAGTCAAAATATTTTCATTTGGATTGTCTAAATCAACTCTTCTTATTGCCATTGTTATTATTTCGCTATTGCTTGCTTTTATAACTTCTGGAAGAATATCGTTACTTCCAAATTTCCCTGTCCCTATTAAAAGTCTGCTGTCAAATTCGTGTCCACCTAATATTAATTTATCCATTTTGTCTCCCCTTTTTAATTTAGTATCTAAAATTTAAATCAAATTACTGTTTTATATTTATAGTACATCATAATATTTTTACTAACTTTTATCTTTTTATATCTTCAATTAAAATTTTCATAGCTAAGTTTGCCATATGATTTGCACATATTGAAACCCTTGGAGCCATTAGTCCTTCGCCTTCTTTTGCCTCGTGTTCAAAATCTCCACAAATATAAAATTTATCTCTTATTTTCTTTGTTTTTATTATATTTGAATCGTAATATCCAGCCATTCCAGATGATGCAATTAGGTATTTATCTTTAAAGTTTCTAAGTACAGTATTACATATCATAGCCTTGTTTTTTGGATCATCAAAGGCCTCGATTACGATATCATATTCTTTTAAAAAATCTATATTTTCTTTTGTAACAAATATATCCTTAGTTTTTATCTTTACAAAAGGATTTATATCTTTTATTAAAGATTTTAGTGCCTCTGTTTTTTTCATACCTATATGTTTTACAAAATACTGCTGTCTATTTAAATTAGACGGTTCAACTACATCATAATCTACTAAAATAATTTCGCCTACTCCTACTCTAGAAAGTGAGATAGCTATATTTGAACCTAGTCCTCCAAGACCTAAAACTGCAACTTTTCCAGATTTGAGCTTATTATGTAAATTTGGCGTATGTCTTGCAATCATAACTCTTTCTAACTCGTCTTTTGTTGGGATTTTTCCCCTCTCTATAAGTGTAAGTCTATCATCTTCTTTTAAAATTTTATCTTCCTTTAATGGAAATCCATTTAAGATAAGCACATCACAATTCTTATCTACTTTATTTCGTAATTTATAAGCTGTGCAGTTTTCCTCTATTTCTGTCTGAATCTCATTTAAGAATATCTTCAAATCAACCACCCCCTACAAAGCTTATAACTTCCACTGTATCTTCATTTTTTAATAAATATGTACTGTAGACTTCGTCATCTAGTATTTCCATATTTACTTCTACAACGACCTTTTGTGGATTTAAGTCGTAATTTTCTAAAAGATCTTTTACAGAAATATCTTCTTTTAAATCTACAGTTTTACCGTTTAATATCATATTGTTCCCCCTTTTTATTGATTAGAAATCTTATTTAAAAGCAAAAAAAGCAGAAAATAAACCATACCCGCGGTGGTATGCCCCATTTTCTGCTTTTTAAGCTACTGATATATTACCATTTTATGTAGTACATGTCAATTGTTTTTGAGGAAATATTTTCTATTTTTTTATATATTCAATTTATTCTTTTTGCATCAAAACTTATTTTTATTGCTAAATATATTTATACAATTAAACTACTTCTTTTTGCTCTTCTTTAAATTCTTCTAAATTCACAACTCTATCGCATATTTTGTCTACTAAAGCTTTTTCATGACTTATAACTATTACACCTATATCATTTTTCTTGGCATAATCTAAAACTACATCCCAAATTTGTGCTTGTGTTATTGCATCTAACATAGTTGTCATCTCATCAGCAATTAAAAATCTAGTCTTCGGTGATAATGCCCTTATAACACAAAAACGTTGAAGTTCTCCACCTGATAATTCACTCGGCCATCTATTCATCCATCCTTGTTTAATACCCATAGCTTCTATCAATTCCTTTGATGGAATAAATGCCTCGTTTATTATTTTTTTCATCTTCCACTTTGGATTTACAGATTTTTCGGGATGTTGGAAAATAAGTTGAACTGGATTGTATCCATTTTTTTCTCTTTTACATCCTTTAAGTATCACTTCTCCGCTTTCTGGAGTTATGTATCCAGCCAATATTTTGGCAAGTGTCGTCTTACCAAATCCACTTGGAGCAATAAGTCCAACGACTTCACCGCTATTTACACAAAAATCAATATCCTTTAATATATATCTATCCTCATTATATTTAAAATTTATATTTTTAGCTTTAAGTTGCATGAATACATCTCACCTTTCCATTTCTAATTTCTTTAATTTCCGGTACTCTAACTTCACATTCCTTTGTTTTGATTTTACATCTATCACAAAATACACATCCTTTTGGAAGTTCACTTGGAAGTGGCTGTGTCTTATCGTCTAAAGCTTTAAATTCATGGTTTGGAAGTGCCTTGTAAAGTGCCTTTGTATAAGGATGTCTCAATTTTTCTATATTTTTAAAATCATCTGTATTAGCTATTTCTAAAGTAGAACCTGCATAAAAAATAGCCACCTTATCTGCAATTTTAAGTGCAGCAGATATGTCGTGTGTTATCATCAGTATTGAACATCCGCTATCAGCCACTTTTCTAAAGTCTTTTAGTACTTCATTTAAGGATTCTTCGTCTAATCCTGGAGTCGGCTCATCTGCAATTATTACCTTGCTGTTTGATGCTAAAGCTGTGCATAAAAGCACCTTTCTCGCCATCCCTCCTGATAGTTGGAATGGATAATAATTTTTAACTTTTTTGTCTAAATTATATTTTTCAAAGAGATTATCTACAATTTCGTCTTTAGCTTTTTTATCCTTATTTTTTATAGATATTTTAATTTGACTTCCTACCTTTTTTAAAGGGTCGAGATAATTTACAGATTGAGGTATAAGTACAATCTCACGCCCTCTTAAGTTTTGTTTTCTCTTTTCTGTCAGCTCTTCTTTGTTATAAATTATCCTTCCATGTGTAGACGAGTTATGTGGAAGTATTCCCAAAATAGCGTGTGCAAGAAGACTTTTTCCAGAACCACTAGAACCTACAACTGCCAATATCTCACCTTTATTTAATTCTATATCTAAATTTTTAATTACTTCTAAATCAGTTCTAACTAATCCTTTTGTATATTGAGAAAATGATATTCCCAAGTTTTCAACTTTTAAAATTGGCTCTTTCATCTCTACCTCCTATTTATACGCTGTTTTAGGATTTATTAATTTTTCTATATTTTTGCCTATTCTGTCTACCATCATAGAAACTAAAACTAAACTAAGCCCTGGGAAAAATGCAAGCCACCAGTCTCCACTTGTAAGGTATTTCATACTTTCTGAAAGTATTACACCTATGGCTGGTTCATGTGGTGGAAGCCCAAAACCTAAGAAAGTTACTGATGCTTCGTGCAAGATTGCATGTGGGAATATAAGTACAGCTCCAACTATTATCTGCGGTATTACATGAGGCAAGATATGTTCTTTTGCTATATACCAATTTGATTTGCCAAAGTTTCTCGCAATCTTCGTATAATCCGACTCCATAATCTGCATAACTTCCGCTCTTATAACTCTAGTAAGCGATGTCCAGTGAGTAAGCGAAACACCGACTACAATACCTTTTATACCTCCACCCATAGCAATTGATATAAGTATTACAACTAATGTGTGAGGTACTGATAAGACTAAATCTATAAGCCAAGTTACAATAAAATCTACCTTTTTCCCAAATGTAGGACCAATAATACCTAATAATACTGCAATTATTGTACTTGTAAGAGTAGCTAAAATACCTATTTTCATACTTATGCTAAGACCTTTTATAGTTCTAGTAAGCATATCCCTTCCCACCCAATCAGTTCCAAATAAATGATCAAGTGATGGAGGTTGAAATTTATTTAATAAATCTACATATAAATTATCTTCACCTATAAAAGTTCCCCAGATTAATATATCTGCAAATAAAATAACAAATACTGTTATCCAGAATATTGTTCTTTCTCTAGCCCCGTAATTAATAAGAAGTTTTTTGTTTTTTAGTTGTCCTTTTTCTTTGATTTTTTCCATTATAAATTTTGTCCCTCCTTAATTCTAGGATCTATAACTCTGTATAATAAATCTGCAATTATATTTCCAGAATAGACAAATACTAAACTTATTATCGCTATTCCCATAAGAAGTGGTAAATCACCTTTAAGTCCTGCTGAAACTGTCGCTTGACCAAGTCCAGGATATGAAAAAACTTGCTCTACAAATATTGTTCCTCCAAATAATTCGCTAAAGGATAAAAACTGAAGTGTTATTGCTGGAAGTGATACATTTTTAAGAACATGATTAAATATTATACTTATTTGACTTTCGCCACGTGCTTTTGCAAATAATATATAGTCGCTTTCCATTATCTCTATGACCTTTTGTCTTGTATTCATACATATACTCGAAATACTTATTATTGAAAGAGTGAGTGCAGGTAGTATTATATGTTGCATTCTCTCAGCAAATCCCACATTTTCTGATAAAACGCCGATTGGTACACTTAGTGCAACTGGGAACCACCCTAATTTTACAGAAAATAATATTATAAATAATATTCCAAGCCAAAATGTTGGAGTCGACATTATTATATAGCAATATCCACGTATTATTTTGTCTATTAATTTTCCTTCTTTTATGCCTGCTATAATCCCTAAAATAAATCCTATAATTCCAGAAAGTATCCAAGATATTCCCATAAGCCATATAGACGACATAAATTTTTGTCCTATTACTTCTAAAACTGGTCTTCTGTATATCATAGAAGTTCCCCAATCTCCACTTATAATCGATTTAAACCAAGACCAAAATCTAATTATAGGAGGTTGATTTAAGCCCCAATGTTCTGCTATTAATTGTCTTTGTTCAGCACTTACTTTTGTTGATGCTCCGACATAAGCTGTAACTGGGTCGATTGGAGATAATTCCATTAAAACAAAAGTAATTATACAAAGAGCTACTAAAAGAGTTATTAATTTCAAAACTTTTTTAGTTAAAAATTCCCCTATTCCCTTATTCATATTTTCTCTCCTCAAAATCTTCAAAAATACAATATCAAACTAGTACATATTTCTAGGTACTAGTTTGTATCTTAGCTTTATTTATATTTAATGTTTATTTCCATGACCATTCATTAACATTGTCAAATATTCTTCCGCCGTGTGGTTGAACTACTGGGTTTCCAAAGTCAAATCCATCTGCAGCTAAGTAAACGTGATTTGCATTTACAAGCCAGCAATATGGTGCGTCGCCTTTTGCAGATGTATATTTTTGAAGGTCTTTCCAATATGGTAATGCTTCATCTTCATCTTTTGCATCTAATGCTTTATCTATATCTTCGTTTACTTTTTCGTTATTATAACCACCTGCATTGTCCCATGCAACTGTTCCACCTGCTATAGGACCGTAATATAAGTTGTATAATTCTGATGGATCTCCTGAACCAAATCCAAATAATACAGCTTCTTTATGTATATCTTCAAGTATTGTATCCCATGTTCTAACTTCTAAGTTAACGCTTATACCTATTTCTTTTGCTACATTTACAAATTCTAAAGCCATTTCTTGTCTGTATTCACCTTCAGTATATAGTAATTTAAATTCAGCTTTTTGGCCGTCTTTTTCTAATACTCCATCATTATCTGTGTCTTTCCATCCACCATCTGATAATATTTTTTTAGCTTCGTCTACATTTGCATATTCATCTTTAGATAATTCAGTACTTTTATCTTCCCATGGCATTTGTTCAAGCCCTGTAGTAGAAGGTGTACCATATCCATTAAGTACTCCATCTACTATCTTTTGTCTATCTACTGCAGTATTTAAAGCCTTTCTTATAGCTTCATCACTTGTTACATTGTTACCCATATCGTATCCGTCTTTTGCTTTTTCTCCTGCTTTAACCATTGGGAACTCAACACCATAACATTCGATACTTTCTATATCAACTACATTTGCTCCATCTACTTTTTTATCTGCTAAGTTTCCGTTTATTTGGCACACATCTACATCTCCAGTTTGGACAGCAGAATAAGCAGCATCTGTATCTAAAAATACCATTGTCAATTGTTTAATTTTTGGTTTATCGCCATAATAATTTTCATTTTCTTTTGCTATAACTTGTTGACCTTTATCCCATTGTACAAATTCATAAGGCCCTGATCCAACTGGATTATCTTTAAAGTTTTCATCATAAGCATGTTTAGGAACTATACCTAAGTATGCTAATCTCTCCATAAATGCAGAATATGTTCTATTTAATTTAAATTCTATTGTAGTATCATCTTTTGCAGTTATCTTATCTATCATTGTTAAATCTATTTCTGAACCTGAGTTCTTAGCAGTTTCATATGTAAATGCTACATCTTCTGCTGTTACTTTCTCTCCATCTGTAAATTTAGCATCGTCTCTTATAGTTACTGTCCATGTTAATTTATCATCAGATACTTTATATCCAGTTGCCAAATCATTTTCAAATCCTAACTCTTTATCTCTTTTAAATAAAGTTGAGAAAAATACTTTTGTAAGCGATCCATGTCCGCCTGTTGTAGCATCAAATCCTGATTCTGCCTCTTCTCCAATTGCCACTATTAACTCATTATTTTTGATTCTCTCTTCTCTCTTTGATGTAGTTTTATTAGAAGAAACCTTTTCATTGTTACTGGCGTTGTTACTAGAAGAACACCCTGTTAAACTTCCAACAGACAGCATCACAGCCATCCCTACTGCTAAAAACTTTTTTAATTTCATAATTATCCTCCCTAATTCTCTTTTTTAACTACTCCTCAGTTTTTTATTAATATATAATTTACAAGTAACCTTCTTGAATATAAAAAGCCATGAAGGCATAGACCTTCATGGCTTTTATATCATTCATTGATATCTTACAAATTAAATATTAACTTACGATAAGTGTAACACATTGTTAATATTTTCTCAACAATTTATTGACAAAATTTATTTTTATTTAAATTTTATATTTTATTCCACGCTTTCTTTTACTTCTTCATCGTCTTCATCAGTTATTTCTTTATTACCCCAATAATTTGCAAGTACTGATACTGAAAATGCATGCCATATACCTGCTATTGCTGGTGCTATTGCGGCTTCTGGTGCAAAATGTGCTGCTGCTAAAACTGTCGCTAATGTGGCATTTTTCATTCCAGTTTCTATAGATAGAGTTCTTCTCTTTCTTTCTTTAAATCCAACAGCTTTACCACCGAAGTAACCACATAAATATCCATATATATTATGAATTACTACTGCTAAAGCTACTATTATTACTGATGCATTTAATTTTGATGCATTAGCAGCTACGATACCTGCAACTAAAACTACCATAGCAAGCCCAGATACAGAAGGCAATACTCTTATACATTTAGCCGCTGCTTTAGCAAATAAAGTATTAGCTATTACACCTAATATTATTGGTATTAAAACAACTTGAGATATTGATATAAACATTCCTATACCGTCGACTTGAACGTAAGTCCCTGCAAATAAGTAAATTAATGCTGGTGTTACTATTGGTGCTAAAAATGTAAATATTGAAGTATATGTTACTGATAATGCAACATCTGCTTTAGCTATAAAACTCATTACGTTTGAAGTAGTTCCCCCTGGACAAGCCCCAAGTAATATAAGTCCTACTGCTACATCACCTTTTAAACCTAGTAATTTCACTACTATAAATGCTCCAATTGACATAGTAACCATTTGAATTAAAAGTCCTAATATAACATCTTTTGGTTTTTTAAGTATAAGTATGAAATCATCTTTAGTTAATGTCATACCCATACCAAACATTATAAATCCTAAAATATAGTTGAAATATGGCACTATACCTATAAATATATTTGGATTAATATAAGATATAGCTGCTCCAATTAAAACTAGTAGTGATAAGTATTTTTTTACAAATACACCTAATTTGTCTACAAAATTCATGATAATGCCCCCTTTTATTTAATTATTTACCATAAAATTATAATAACAAATGCCCTTTTATGAACTGTATATGAATAAAAGGCTTTATTTACATAATAGTAACATAATATTCAAAAAAATCATTATTTTTAATTAATTATTATATATAATTTTATTTAGATAATTTAAAAACTTACATTTTCTATACAATCTAATCTGCCTTTTATATAACCTTGTAATATTTTGTTTTTCTCAATTGTATAAAAAATAAGGCAAGTTAAACTTACCTTATTTTAATTTAAGACACTATTATTTTTATAAATTTTTTCTTTCCAATTTGCACGACAAGTTCGCCTTCTTTTGGCAAGAACTCTTCTTTAGTTATTTTTTTATCATTTATTTTTACTCCACCTTGTGCTAAAAGTCTTCTAAATTCACTTTTACTAGATACTAAACCTTTATCTACTACTATTTGGATTAAATCGAAGTTTTCTTTTTCTGCATTTATTGTATCTATATCTTTTGGCTTTTGTCCCATTTGGAATATCATTTTAAATCTCTCTTCTGCTTGATCTACTTCTTCTGCTGTGTGATATAAGCTGACTATTTCTCTCGCTAAATCCATTTTCATATCTCTTGGATTTATGTTTTCATCTTTTAATTTAGATTTTACTTCTTTTATTTTTTCATCACTTACATCAGTTAATAATGTATAGTATTTTACAATTAGTTCATCTGGTATTTCCATGACCTTTTGATATTTTGATTTTGCCGATTCGTAAATTCCTATATAATTACCTAGAGTTTTACTCATTTTATTTTTGCCGTCTAATCCCTCTATAAGAGGCATCATAATTACAACTTGTGGCTCTTTTCCTATCTCCTTTTGCAGAGTTCTGCCAGAAAGCAAATTAAATCTTTGGTCTGTTCCTCCAAATTCTATATCTGCTTCAATAGCAGTCGAATCAAAAGCCTGCATTAAAGGGTAGAAAAATTCATTTAAATATATAGGTCTTTGATTTTCAAATCTCAGCCTAAAATCCTCTCTCTCAAGCATTCTCGCTACTGTTGTATATTGTGTCAACTGTAAAACATCTTCAAACGTCAATTTAGATAGCCATTCACTGTTAAACTTTATAGTTGTTTTTTCTTTATCTAAGATTTTAAATACTTGTTCTTCATATGTCTTTGCATTTTGTAATACTTCTTCATCACTTAAAGACTTTCTCATTTTTGATTTTCCTGTGGGGTCTCCTATCTTACCCGTAAAATCACCTATTATTATAATAATCTCATGTCCTAAGTCTTGTAATTGTTTTAGTTTTCTAAGAATAACTGTATGTCCTAGGTGTATATCTGGTGCACTAGGATCTAGCCCCAATTTTATTTTTAATGGCTTATTATTATTTATTGATTTCTCTAATTTTTTTATTAATTCTTCTTCATTAATTATATCTAATGTTCCCTTTTTTATTATTTTCAATTGTTCTTCTACAGATTTCATAAATGACCTTCCTTCCCCATAATACTCAAAAAGCTCTCATCCATAAGGACGAGAGCTCCTATATTCACTAACTCTTAAATCTCTTTTTAGCCAAGACCTCTCTTTAAATTCGATTGAATTTATTTATTATCTCAACTATAAATATATCTTTAATTTAAATATATTAATATTATTATAGTTTGTCAATCATTTTATAAATTTATACATTCGTATATATTACCTAGATAATCTCTATTTTCATCAATATAAACTTATATCCTATTTTCATTATTTTTATCTATTATCTGTTATAATATTTTTAAGGGGATTTTTTTATTTATTTTATTTTTAAGGTGGGAAAAACAATGACATTTGAACAATTAAGGTCTTTTTTAGCTGTTGTAAAAAATAATCACTTTACACTAGCTTCCCAGCAATTATTTATATCTCAATCATCAATATCTAAACATATAAAAGCCTTAGAAAAGGAAATTGGGATTGAGCTTTTTAAAAGGGAACATAGGACTATCACGTTGACACCAGCAGGGCAAGAATTTCTTGAATTTGCAAAACAAAGCGTTGATAGCTATGACAAAATGCAAAGGGGTTTAGAAAAATACAAAAGTCAAGAAAGTGAAATTATTACAATTGGGGTTATAGATACAATGATTGAATATGGACTGGCAGCTCTTATAGGCGATTTTCACAAAGAATATCAAAATATTCAAATAGAGCTTATAGAAAGAAGTAACAATTCCATATTAGAATATTTAAGTCTGTCTAAATTTAATTTAGCATTTGTAAACAATATAGGCACAAATAGCAAATTATTAGATTCATGTGCTCTTTTTCATGATAATTTAGTCATGGTCACTTCTGAAAACCATAGATTTTTAGAAAATAAAACTATTGCTCTTTCAAAAACATCAAAAGAAAAATATATTTCGTTAAGCGGCGACTCAACTTTACACAATATATTTTTAAGTGTTTGGGGTAACTTAAACTTTTTTCCAGAAGTGTCTTATATAGATAGTCAGACAAAAACATTACTTGCATTAGTATCTGAAGATATGGGTATAACTCTTCTTCCCGATACTATCGCTATGTCATATAAAAACAACATAAATAGCCATATAAAAATCATCAATTTATTTGATAATTTTTATGCGACGACTTATTTAGTTAATATAAAAAATAAAAAATTATCTAAAAACGAGACTATATTTAAGGATTTTGCTTTGAAATGGTTCGACAAACAGATATCTTAATATTAAAAAAAGGGGAATGAACCTCCCCTCTTTATAGTATTTTTATTGATTTATAATTTATCTACTATTTCTTTAGCTATTTTTTTATCATCAAAATAATATTTTTTATCTCCTTTTATTTGATAATCTTCATGACCTTTACCCGCTATAATTATTAAATCTTGGTTTTTATATATTTCTATCGCAGTTTTTATCGCCTCTTTTCTATCTTTTACGATTAAGTAATTGTCTAATTTAGTATTTATACCTTTTAAAATATCATTTATTATTTCTGTTTCATTTTCAAATCTAGGATTATCTGAAGTTATAATTGAAATATCTGAATTGTCTTGGGCGATTTTTCCCATTATCGGTCTTTTTGTTTTATCTCTATCTCCACCACATCCAAAAACTAAAATTATTCTTCCTTTTGTAAATAATCTTGCACTTTTTATTAAATTAAGAAGTGCATCAGGAGTGTGAGCATAATCTACAATTATATTTATGTTTTTTTCATTTTCAACACGATCTAATCTGCCTGGTACACTTTTTAAAGTTTTAACTCTACTTATTACTTCTTCACACCCTACACCTAGTGATATACAAGTGCTTATTGCTGCTAATGTGTTGTATACGTTGAAATAACCTAATATAGGTATTGATACTTTAAATTTATCTTCATTTGTAGTTAATGTATATTCTGTTTTGTCGTGGTATAATTTTATATCACTCGCTCTAAAATCTGCGTTTTTATTTATTCCATAAGTATATGTCTTTATATCTCGTTTTAAACTGTGTTCAAAGAATTCTTCTCCTACTTCATCATCTATATTAAAAATATTTACTGAATTTGTTTTATAAAATAATCTCTCTTTAGCATTTTTATAGTTTTCAATATTTTTATGAAAATCTAGATGATCTTGAGTTAAATTTGTAAAAACTCCTATTTTATAATCAATACAATCTACTCGATTTAAGACTAAAGCATGGGAAGAAACCTCCATAATGCAGTATTTACAGTCATTTGCTATCATCTTATTTAAATTTCTTTGTATGTCTAAGCTCTCTGGAGTTGTATTTTTAGATATTGTATTTTTATCTCCATCGTATATTTCTATAGTCCCTATACTTCCCACCTTGCTGTCATATTCAAGTATCTGCCTTATAAAGCTCACTGTACTTGTCTTTCCATTTGTCCCTGTAATCCCAACTAAATTTATTTTTTGACATGGATTATCAAAAAAGTTCTTTGCAATTATGGCCATAGATTTTTTAATATTTTCTACTCTTATATATGTTATATCTTTTTTATAAGGTATTTTTCTATCAATTAATATTACCTTTGCTCCCCTTTTTATCGCATCATCTATAAAGTCGTGCCCATCTACGTTATTTCCTTTTATACATATAAACATGCTACCTTCTATGACAGTTCTAGAATCATATGAAATATCTTCTATCTCTACATCTACTGGCCCATTGATTGCTAAAATATCAACTGACTGCAACATTTTTAAAAGTTTCATAAACTCCCCCTTAGAGGATAATCCCTCTCGATAATTAATAATTAACACTATTTTGCTTATGTATTTAGCACTCCCTATTTTTTCTAAAGTTTATCAATAAGGAATATACATCTTCATTATTTGAAAAAAAGTCTATCAATGTATTTATTTTTTCAAGTGTATCGTAATTTATTGTATGTTCTATTTTTTCTGTTTCTTCATGTATATCTTCTTTTAAACCTAGAATTTCTAAAAATTTATAAATTGTATTATGCCTTTTTAGTAATGTATCTCCCAATTTATATCCCATTTTTGTCAGCTTTATATAATCGTATTTTTTATATTCTAATACACCTTTTTCATCTAGCTTTTTGACCATTTTGGTGACAGATGCAGGTTTTATATTTAATTCACTTGCAACGTCTTTTACTTTTACATTCCCATTTTTAAGATATATTCTATAAATCATCTCTACATAATCTTCTTCACTAGGTGTTAATTTATTATTTTTCATATATTCACTAAATGTAAAATATTCACTCAAAAAAACACCTCCTATATATTTATTATTTTTTTTTAGAAAATTTATTACTATTTTGCACAATCTATGTATTATTTTCATACCTTAAAATTAGAAAAGTTAGCTTAGGCTAAAATTTTTAAGGAGGAGTTAAAATTGAAAAGATTAACAGATGTAAAAATAAAAACAACAGCTCAAGTTGAAGATTTATTATCAGATGGTAATTTGAGAGAAAGAATGTTAGCACTTGGATTTACAAAAGGTGCTCTTATAGATGTATTGAGAAAGGGTCCTAAAGATCACCTAACTGTATATAAGGTTAGAGGTAGTAAAATAGCCCTTAGAAAAGAGGAAAGTAATTTAATTTTAGTAAAATAATAGGAGGATATATAAATGGGTTTGACATATAAAAATTGTAAAATCAAATCTCTGCAAGATTCCTTTAATATAAAACAAAAAGAAAATTCATATATAGTTGCATTAGCTGGAAATCCAAACACAGGAAAAAGTACTGTATTTAATTATTTAACTGGATTAAAGCAACATACTGGTAACTGGCCTGGAAAGACAATAGCAACTGCAAGAGGTGAATTCACATACAATAATATCAACTACAACCTTATAGATTTACCTGGAACATATTCTCTATTTGCCCTATCTCAAGAAGAAGTTGTAGCTAGGGATTTCATATGTTTTGGTGATGTAGATGCCGTTATTGTTGTATGCGATGCAACGTGTTTGGAGAGAAATTTAAATTTACTTTTTCAAGTATTAGAATTAACAAGCAAAGTCGTTTTGTGCGTTAATCTGATAGATGAAGCCGAAAAAAAATCTATAAAGATAAATAAAGAAAAAATGGAGCAATTACTTGGTATTCCAGTCGTACTGACAAGTGCACGCAATAAAATTGGAATGGATGAATTGCAAAATGCACTAGAAAAAGTTGTTTTGCAAGAAAAAGTCGATAATAAAAATTATGTAGTATATAATGATGAAATCGAATCCTTGGTGGAGTCTTTTAAAGATGATTTAGAAAACACATTTCCCCAAATAAACTCAAGATGGCTAGGTCTTAGGATAATAGATGGTGATGAAAGTTTATTTTCATCTTTAAGCAACTATATTGAAGGAGATTTTGAAGATACTCTAGAATATATAAAACATCAACTTCCTCAAAATTTAGACAAAAAAAGAATAAGAGATGAAATTTCAAAGCTAAATTACGACTATGCTTCAAGCTTATTTGAAAATGTAGTAAGTCAAAAAAATGATAAAGAAGATATTGACGACAAAATAGATTCTATTATTACGTCAAAATATTTTGCAATTCCAACAATGCTTGTTATGCTCGCTATAATCTTATGGATAACTATTTCTGGATCAAATTATCCTTCTGAAGTTTTATCCAATCTTTTATTTAGCATTGAACCTGGTATGTACTCTTTTTTGAGTAGTTTAAATGTTCCAAAATGGTTTTGCGATATGATGGTTTATGGATTATATAAAACATTTGCATGGGTTGTATCTGTTATGTTGCCACCTATGGCAATCTTCTTTCCTTTGTTCACCTTTTTAGAGGATTTAGGATATCTGCCTAGGGTTGCATTTAATTTAGACCATTTATTTAAAAAATGTAAAACTCATGGTAAACAGTGTTTGACAATGTGTATGGGATTTGGTTGTAATGCTTGTGGAGTTATAGGGTGTAGAATTATTGATTCACCAAGAGAGAGACTAATAGCCATTCTTACAAATACATTTGTTCCATGTAATGGTCGTTTTCCTACTTTAATCGCAATATCTACTATATTTTTTACCTCTGCAATTAACAATACATTTTTTTCTAGCATATCTACTGCAATTTTTGTTACTTTAATTGTTTTGATAGGTATAGGAATAACTTTACTTGTATCTTATTTATTATCTAAAACACTTATAAAAGGAGAAAGTTCCACATTTACGTTGGAGCTGCCACCTTATAGAGTGCCACAAATAGGAAGAATCATCTATACTTCCTTAATAGATAGAACTTTATTTGTATTGAGTAGGGCCGTTATAGTTGCTATTCCTGCCGGTATAATAACATGGATTTTAGCAAATACTTATATTGGGGATATGACAATATTAAACCATATAGCCTTGTTTTTGGACCCAATAGGAAAATTTATAGGATTAGATGGTTTTATACTTTTGGCATTTATCTTGGGTATGCCTGCAAATGAAATTGTAATACCTATTTTAATAATGTCTTATATGGCTACAGGTTCTATGACAGACTACACAAGTCTTCAAGAATTAGGCAACTTGCTTACTGACCATGGTTGGACTTATTTAACAGCGCTTAACTTAATGCTTTTTAGCTTACTTCATTGGCCATGCACAACTACATTATTGACAATAAAAAAAGAAACAAAGAGTATTAAATGGACTGCTCTTGGATTTTTAATTCCAACAGCTATAGCATTCTTTATATGCACAATTACTAGAATATTATATGATATATTGACTTTTATTATATAAAGTAGTAAAACTTAATTTTTAAAACTTTAGATTTTTTTAAAATATTAATATAAATTTTAATTATTAATTTTTTAAAGTAAATATAAATTTATATATGTTATAAAAATAAATATTTTGCTGTATCTTGATATCTTTATGATACAAGATACGGCTTTATAATTTATTTTTTTAATATTTATTTCAATAATTCCAAATTTTCTAATAAATCCACTACTTTTTACTGATTAATTTTTGTCAATATAGTACAATTATAATATATAGAATATAATTTTTACGGAGGGATTATTATGGATAAATTATTCATTTTATTATTTGTTTTATTTGGTATAGGTTTTATTTATTTTCTTTTTATGGTAAGTATTCAGTTTACGCGTATTAATAAAATTAATTTGCAGCTTGGCATGGATGTTACTAAACTGTACGATAATGACGATGATTTTGGGGATATTTTTAGTTATCTCATTAAGAAGTGCGCTATGTTTTTATATAAAGTTTCTGCAAAACTATAAGAAATCATATTTCGAGAGAACGTTATCTTTGTATAAAAATATAATTTAGTGTATACATTATAATTATATCAAAGCTATTAAAATCTATTTTTTGTATACATCATAAATCTACATAAAAAGTATTAAGTTAAATTTAATCAAAATCTCTGTTCTAAATATCATAAAAATATTTTTTTGAATTATATTTATGTAAATTATACTTACCCACGATATATAAAATATAAAGGAATCTCATTTCCTTAGAATAAAAAAAGTGGGATATAATCCCACTTTTTTACTTTAAACAGGCTGTTATTATATAAAATTAGTCCTAATAAAAATTCTTTAATTGATTCAATCTACTTGGATGTCTCAATTTTCTTATGGCCTTAGCCTCTATTTGTCTAATTCTTTCCCTAGTAACTCCAAATACTTTTCCTATTTCTTCTAAAGTTTTAGGGTCATCATCATCAAGACCAAATCTCATTCTTAAAACTTTTTGTTCTTGATCACTAAGTCCTGTTAATAATTCATTTATTTTCTCCCTTAAATTGTGTTGTTCCACTTCGTGCATAACTACATCGGAAAAGTTAGCATCTGAAGGTATAAATTCTACTAAACTACTGTCTTCATCTTCTTTTATTGGTGTATCTAGTGATACAACATTTTTGTCTCGTTTTAGAATTTCAATAACTTTTTCGACGTCCATATCGCAAATGTCAGCCAACTCTTCTAGTGATGGCTCTCTTTGTAAAACATTTGAAAGTTCTTGTTTTTTTCTTTTAACAAAATTAATTCTTTGATGAAGGTGAACTGGTATTCTAATAGTATTTTCACAATCGTCTATATATCTTGTAATGCTTTGTTTTATCCACCAAGTAGCATACGTACTAAACTTATACCCTTTAGTATAGTCGTATTTTTCTACGGCTTTGATAAGACCTATATTCCCCGCTTGTATTAAGTCAAGCATATCAACATTTTCTTTTCTATATTTTTTGGCTATACTTACAACTAATCTATAATTAGCGTTTATAAAATCTTCTTTTGCCTCAGGTATTTCTTCGTTAACCTTTTTAGCCAATTCAACTTCTTCAACTGCAGACAGCATTTTATATGCTTCAATTTCTTTTAAATACATTTTCATTGCATTTGATGATCCTGAAGTATCTGCATGGACATAATTTTCGTAAGTATTTTCTTTTTTAGCCCCCATAATATAACCCCTTCTTTTACACATAGTTTATTTAAATCTTATATAGCTATTATATGTTTGTAAATAAAAAAAATGTAATTCCATTTACTCAAAATGTCAATTACTTTATCTATAATATAATTCTACGTTTTTTTGTAAAAACCTTTATTTTTTCACAAATTTTTGCATTTTTGTGATATACATAGATAAATTCTTTATTTACAAACTTTTTATCAATAAAATTCTTGCAAACTAACTCTTAGTGATGGTTGTGTCCACAACCGCAACCATCTTCATGATTGTGTTCATGAGAGTGATCATGACCACAACCGCATTCATGACCGTGCATCATTTCTTCTCTTTTTATTTTTTCTTCCATTTCAAAGAATTCTTTTTTCATTTGATCATATGTAGGAAGAGATGCTTCTGTATCGTATTCTTCCCCAGTCCAATCAGCATACATCATTTCATTTCCGTTTGTAAGTATCATTCTACCAGCAGTAGTTATGTTATCTACATCTTCAAGGAAATCTATTTCTTTTTGTAATGCTGCTCCTTCCATTACAAAGTCTTCATCAACGCATGTAGCTATTAAAACTGGAACGTAGAAATCTTCTCCATCTTCTTTAACAACAACATTTACTATTATGTCTAAAACACCTTCAGCTCCTTCTTCAAATTCACTTAAAGGCACATTAGTGTCTATCATATCTTGAGGTACTAGTAAATCCTCCATTAGATATTTTAATACTCTTTCTTTAACAAATTCTTTTGACATACTTTTCTCCTTTCTTTTAAGAAAAACCTCTTTATTGATTCTTTTCAAGGTATATTTTCTTTTAACATACTGATATATTTTATTTAAACTAAAAAAATACTATCAATACATTATAAAATACACAAAATTATTTGTCTTTTTACTTAGAAAATACCATATTTCTTCTTTATAATATAATAGATTTAAAAATTTTTCAATCTTATTTATTACTTATTTTATATAGTATTCAAGATTTTGGTATGTTTTTAAAGTTCAAATACAAATTTTTATAGTTTAGGAATGAAAAATTTACTTTTTAAATTAAAATATATTTCTTCATCTAATCCTATCTTTATAGTTATACCCATTTTATGCTATATTAATTCTCTATAATATATAATTTCATTTTTATGTCTTTTTCTTAAAAATTCCTTAAAATAAAGATATTTTAATTTTTTTAGTATATAATCATGTTACAACATTGTAATCGTATTTATTTTTAAAAAGCTATATATTATTAATGTGAGCAAATTATAATTTTACAATTATATATTTTAGGAAATAATACAAGGTATGTATTGGGAGGAAGTAAAATGAAGATTAAAAACAAAATAGTTTCTGTATTAATGGCTACATGCTTAATGTTTTCTTCTTTTGGCATAGGTACATCTTTTGCTGATAGCTCAAAAGTAGTTACTATAGGCGTAAATAATACTGCAGAACAAAAACAGACTATTTTAAATTACTTTGGTGTAAAAGAAAGCGAAGTACAAATTGTAACCGTAAATAATAAAGAGGAAAGAGCTTATTTAGGAAAGGTTGCTACAGAAGAACAATTAGGTACTAAGACTTATTCTTGTGCTTATGTTGAACCTACAAAAGAAGGTAGCGGTATAAATGTAAAAACAGCAAATATAACTTGGGTAACATCTTCTATGGTTGCTACTACATTATCAACTGCTGGTCTTACTGGCGCTAACTGTGTTATAGCTGCTGTATTTCCTGTAAGTGGGACAGGTATCTGCATATAAAACTTATAGAAATAGCTTTTTTTATCCTTATTACTTATGTACGTTTGATTTCTATAACTTTCATATCAATAAAGTTATAGAAATGAGTTATAAATATCTGAATTTATAGTTTATTTTTGCTATTAACTCAATTTTATAGATATCAAATTCTCCTAATTTTATTAGGATTTTATTTTATTACGGATAGTATATTTTTATATAATTTTGACTTCTATTACTTTTAAAATACATAAAGGTTATAGAAGTGAACAGTATATATGATATTATATAGTTCAATTTACAAATTTTAGTTGTTATAAAGGAGATTGATTATGAATTTAAGAAAAAGAATAGCTTCACTAGCTATATGTGGAACTTTATTCATAGGAAGTATAAACTTTGCTTTTGCTGATGGAGCTAGAGTTGTTACTCTAGGTGCAAATTTAAATGAACAACAAAGAGCTACTATTCTTAAATACTTTGGGGTTAACGAAAATGAAGTTGTAATACTAGAAGTTAATAACCAAGAGGAAAGAAAATATTTAGAAGGTGTTGCTACTGAAGCTCAATTAGGTAAAAAGACTTACTCATGTGCTTATGTTGAACCTACTAAGGCTGGTAGCGGTATAAATGTTAAAACTGCTAACCTTACATGGTTAACATCTTCAATGGTTGCAAGTACATTATCAACTACTGGTATGACAGATGCTGATGTTGTTGTTGCCAGTGTTTTTCCAGTTAGTGGTACAGGAGTAATATTATAATATATCATTATATTACATAAGCTCCGTATGTAAAGAAATTTGCATAGGACACAACTTTAATTGCAGGTAATCCCTAAAGCTCTACACCACAATATATCTGAAAAGAATATATGATGGTACGAAAGTAGAAAAAACGTAGAGATGAATATAAGGTTAAATCCTAAGTATTCTAAAACAATGGGTGTTCATGCAGGGAAGCTCCTAAGTCAACAGATATGGAGAACCTCCAACGACTATCCCTGAAATGGGAGTACACTACAAGCTATTGGTAGTGGAAATAGGTTGCCCCTAACGTATGAGTCGAGGGTGAAGAAATAGTCTTCTCACGTTCTGAAAAGAAGTGGTCATTAGAGTAATCGAAATGACATTGTAAGTGTAGCGACTTATAATAAAAATTGTTAGCCTTATTAGGTTAACATAAAGGCTTTAACTGGAATAATGAAAGCATTTGAGGATTCTACTGGAAAACCTCTTGAAGAGGAAAAGAAAGAATTAGCATCTGAGGAATTAATAATAACAGGAGGCTTAGGTGAAGATATAGGTGCTGATAAAGCAACTGGTATAGTTAATGATATAAAAACAGAAATAATCAAAAACAATACTAGTGATACAATTCAAATTGCTGACACTATAAATAATATAACTAATAATTATAATGTTACATTAACACCTGAACAACAAAAACAATTAGAAGATTTAATGGCTAAAATAGCTAAACAAGATTATGATTATAATCAAATGAAAGATACTTTAAATGGTATAAAAGAAACTGTTAACGAAAAATTAGATGAACTTGGAGAAGGTGTTAACCAAGGATTCTTTGACTCTATTAAAAATTGGTTTAGCGGTATAGGCGATTGGTTCGCTGGTTTATTTGGTGGAAATGAAGATAAAGATTTAGGTATATTAGGTTCTACTGATGATAGTGTGTTAGGAGAGAATGCTATCATAGATGCAACTGATAAAGATGCTATAAACTTACCTTCTAGTGAAGAAGTTGAAGGATTCTTCGCTAAGATATGGAACTGGTTCACAGGATTATTTAATAGTGATAATTCTAATAAAGTAGAAGATAATAATACAACGCCTTCTTCAAAAGAAGAATCTAATAGCGGTTCTACAGAAGATAGTTCTGTAGACTCATTAGAGCAAAACTCTACTGTTGATGAAAATGTTCAACCTGATTCTTCGGTTGAAAATGAACCTCAAGATAATGAAAATACAAATGATTCAAGTAATCTTGATAACCTAAATACGCTTGATAGTAATAGTAGTAATGAGGAAACAATTAATTAATATTAGTTGAATGAAATTTGAGTTTAATTTAATTAATTTTGATAATATAATCATCACATTTAATAATATAAGCTTTTGTGCATGATGCTAATTATTACTGATTATTAATGCGAAGGAGGCTTGATTTTTTATAAATAAGGTATCCTTCGCATTATTTTATACTTTATATAATCATATTTGTAAAATCAATTTATTCAATTCCCTTTTCAATCATTTCTTTAATCATTCCTTCAAATCCAAAACTATTATACATAAACATTACTATATCCGATTTGCTGTTGACTATCATATCTTCATATGTCATATCTATATTTTCGATATATCTAGGGTCTATTATTTCAACCTCTTTAAATACATCAGCTAATAACCATGTCATAGGTGCTTGATATGAGTCTCTAAACACCAATACTTTTTTATCACTTAATGAATTTTTATTTCTTATTTTTAATATATTACAATTAGTTCCCCTCATATAAGCTCCACCATAATCCCAACTGTCTTTCTTTCTCAATGTAGCCATTATATTTTTTTCACTTATTTTTTTATCTGTGTATCCATCACAAATATAATACTCTAACTTACTACCATTTCTATACACATAATTTGCAAATTCTTTTTCTTTTACTATTAAATTTAGCTTTCTATTATAACTTCCTAAAAATTCTTTCTCTTTGACTTCTTTAATTCGGTATCCATCAAGATAACTATTAATGGTATCGTTTGATAAACCTAAATTTACATTATTAATCATAAATTTAAATCCTTCAAATGCTCCTAATCCATTCCAATGGTGGTCTGTCTTAAAATAAAATTTTTCCCTTTGACTTTCTGTAAAGTTAGATAAAAAATATCCATCAATATCAATAAATGAAATATTATTTTTATCCAATTTTGATTTAAAAGATTGTTTATTTAAGTCTATATTTTCCTTATTCATAACAAAGTCAGGATAAAGATGCTTTAGCATATTTGTTTTGTGAGTCATAGATATAAAATACACATCCTTATTTTGAGTTCTAGCATTATTACTCAAAGTATTTATAGCATCTGCATATATTTGCATTTTATCATCTTGTATAATTTTAGAAAATTTACCAAGTATCCAATTATCTTTGACCAAGTAATAATTACCCACGGTATACTTGCTCTGTTCACTTAACTCAGTTGTATTATTTTCATTAAATACTAACTTTTCACTTTTATAGATATTATCAGTTACTTTAGAAATACCAAAAAAGCTAACAGTAATAAGTATTAATGTAACAACTAAATATATTAACTTATTTTTTTTCATTATAACTCCTCCTTTAATGTTCAACTATCGTGATAAAATTATGTTTCCCTTATAATAAAAAAATAAAAGTCGCAAGTTTAGATTGCTGTAAAACTTACGACTTTTATTTTTTATTTTATGCCTTTGTCTATCATAGCCTTAACCATTGAATCAAATCCAGAGCTATTATACATAAACATTACTATATCAGAATTACTATCTTTTATTATTTCTTCATATGTCTTATCTATTTTATCTATATTTCTTGGGTCAACTATTTCAACTTCACTAAATAAATCTGCAAATAGCCATGTAGTTGGAGCTTGATATGAGTCTCTAAATATTAATATCTTTTTATCTACTAAGGCTTTGTCATTTTTAATATTTAATATATTAGTCTGTGCTCCTCTAATATATGCTCCACCGTAATCCCAGCTTTTTTTATTTCTTGAAGTTGCAATAATCTCTTCTTCTTTTTTACTTTTACCATTTAATTCATATGTATATTTTGCATTATCTATATACATATAATTTACATATTCTTCTTCTTTAACTAGCATGTCTAAGTTTTGATTGTAACTACCTATAAATTTTTTGTCTTTCACAGTAGTTTCCCTGTATCTAGCAAAATGTTTATCTAACTCATCCTGTGATATCCCTAAGTCCATCCTTGAAGCCATCATTTTAAAGTTTTCAAACGCACCTATACCTGTCCAGTGATGGTCTGTTTTAAAATATAGCTTTTCTAATTCATATTGGCTAAAATTATTTAACAAATACTCATCCATATCAATATATGTTACTATATCCGATTCTAATCTACTCCTAAATTCACTTTTATTTATATCTATATTTCCTGTATTGTCTATATACTTAGGGTATAAATGCTTTAATACATTGGTTTTATGAGGCATCATTGTATAATATACATCTTTTCCTAAGCTACTACTTATTTCAGATAATTCATTGATTGTATTTGAATAATCATCTAATTGCTCTTCACTTAAAAGTTTTGGAAACATTCCTAAAATCCAGTTATTATCAACTAGATAGTAGTTACCAACTTTTGTTTTATTTAATTTTGCCTCTGATTTTTTATTTAAGCTTATCATTTCATCCCTAAGAACAAATTGGTCATTATAGTAACTTTCAAACTTAGAAGCAAACTCCTTATCTTCAATATCTTTTAACGTTGGCTTCTTTTCAAGATTCCTATTTTCTGCAATACTATACTTTTTATCTGGAACTATAATATTTAAAATAAAAAAACCAAAAATTATAGTTAAAAATGGTATTATTATATACCTAGCCTTCTTTTTATTCATAAAAATTCCCCTTTAAGTCTAAAATCTAAAATATAAAAATGGATTATAAGTAGAACTGCTTAACATTACCATAATGATAAACATATATATACCTAGTGATAGTCCATGCATTAAATATGCTATATCATTATCTAATGCATTTTTATTAATCTTTAAAATTAATTGTTTCAAACCTTTTACAATCGGTGTAGATAGTATTATAGATGCAAGTAATATGTACCAATAATCGATTAAATAAATATTAACCGAACTATTAATAACATCATTTCCATTAAATCCAAACATGACCTTTAAAAACTCAAATGCCTGTGTTATATCATTAGCCCTAAAGAATACCCATCCTACAACTACAATCAAAAGTAGATAAGTATGTCTTAAAACTTTAGGAGTTTTATACAAAGCCTTTTCTAAAAATGCTTTTTCTAAAGCTATAAATACTCCGAAATATAATCCCCAAATTATAAAATTCCAACTTGCTCCATGCCACATACCAGTTAAAAACCATACTACAAATAAATTTCTATACAACTTAAACTTAGAAACCCTACTTCCACCTAATGGAATATATACATAATCTCTAAACCAGCTTCCTAATGAAATATGCCACCTTCTCCAAAACTCTGAAACTGTTTGTGATATATAAGGATAGTTAAAGTTTTCAAGAAACTCAAATCCAAACATTTTACCTAATCCTATAGCCATATCACTATATCCACCAAAATCAAAATATATTTGAAGAGTATAGCAAACTATTCCTAGCCATGCTTCTAATATCGAAACATTAGCTAAATTAGTTGAAAATACACCATCTGCTACTACAGCTAATTGATTTGATAATATAACTTTTTTAGCAAGTCCACAAACAAACCTATTTACACCATCTGCAAATTTTTCTATTGAATGGTCTCTTTTACTTATTTGTGTTGCTATAGTCTGATACCTAACAATAGGTCCTGCAACTAATTGTGGAAACAATGCTACATATGCTCCAAAGTCTAGTATGCTCTTTTGAGCTTTAGCATCTCCTCTGTAGATGTCTATAGTGTATGACATCGTTTGGAAAGTATAAAATGAAATACCAATAGGTAATGGTAAGTTTAACAAACCTATATTTAAGTTAAATATATTATTTATGTTTTCAATTAAGAAGTCACTATATTTAAAGAAACATAAAACAAATAAGTTTATAATTGCTGAAGATATAACCACCATCAGTGCTTTTTTTCTTTCACCTAATTCTATAAACCTTTCAACTTTTAATCCATTTATATAATCAATTACTGTCGAAAATAACATTAAAAATACATACACAGGCTCTCCCCAAGCGTAGAAACACAAACTTGCTATTAATAATATTAAATTTCTTGCTTTACTATTTGATATATAGTAAATACTTAATGTTAATGGCAAGAATAAAAATAAAAAAATCAAACTACTAAATACCATTTCTTATATACCAATAATTTAAATATTGATATTTCCTCCCTTCATATTTTAATCTTCACTAATATTTTTTCTATACAGAATTTTATCATATTGCCCCTTGATTTTTTTGTAGTAACTTGTCGAATATAATAAATATTTTTCCCCTCAACGTTTCTAAAATAAGTCATCTCTTCTCTTTCTTCGCTCTTCTCTTTTTAAACTTAAAACATTATTAGTATCTATATTATTTATTCCATTCGTTTTAGATAACTCAACCAATTTTTCATCATTAAACATATTCTTTAAACCATCATAGACCAGAGAATCCTTTGATTTATTCATAGACATAACATCTACTAATGAATTATCAGCTAAGCGACTATTACAAAATATACTTGCAAATTCACGCTCAAATAATTGTAAAGCTTTTTGTAAATCTTCTTTTTCTTTCTTCAACTTTTTATTTTCTTCTTCTAAGTTTTTTAACTTGGTTTTATCCATTTCAAACACTTTAGCTAACTTCTTATAAAGCACCTCAGGCTTTTTATAGTATTCATTTACTAATGCATGGATATCTCCTATTTCTGGAATAAACTCTTTACCAGCTACAACTATATTAGAAGAATTTTTTATTTCATTTATTCTTTGTCTTCCATAATAATCTTCGTTATTATAACTACTAGCCCAGAAATCATATCCATACAAAGTAAATAACTCTCCGTTCTTTCTTTTATATTTAGGATTATTAGCAATTTCTTTATTGAAGGTAAAGACTGAATTATACGTCAGTCTTTTCTTCATACCACCTAGCTCTTTTAGCTTTAAATATATTATTTCATCTATTTCTTCTTTATCTATAGTTCTTTTAGCTCTTGCCATTATATTTCTCCCTCCAAAAATAGTTTTACATCTTGATTAGCATACCTTATATTCAATCCACTATTAATCTGTAATATCCCTTCTACATCTGAGCGTCTAGATAGCTCTCTATTCAATTTATTAATGGAAGTCTTTAATTTATATTCATAATCATTATCTAAGTCTAATACTCCATTTAATTGCTTTGTCTTAGGCTTTGATAATAACTTTTGTAGAAATACTTTTTCTCGCTGTATTTTTACATGTAAAGATGAAGCGATGTTATTTTCTAAGTATTCTTGTACTTCTATAAAACTTTCCTGTGTTTTAGGACACCACCAATGTTTGCATCCTATACAGAACTCTTCATCTCCACAAGCTAATATATCATTATCTATATCTATTGTACAATATCCTACACCGTCTTCTGTTTGTATACACTGCTCTAAATTTCTAGGAGCTTCTTCTGACTTCTCTTTATTAAATATAATATCTTTAAGAGCCTTTGTAGATATACTACGTCTATGCATTTTAGAACTCACAAAATCTATCATCTCTGAATCAGCATAAAATGAAGAATTTCCTTGATAATGGTCTTGTGAGGATAAGGAAGTATGACCTCCTAACATAGCTATTTCTATAGGCGAAACCCCTTGTAATAACAATGATGTAAAAGCTATATGCCTTGTATCACCTATATTAAGTTGTCTTTCTACTTCATATTTATAAGTATTTGATATTATTCTTTTATAAAACCCTTTCAGCATAGGACCAAGTACATTTATTGAAAAATACTCTTCATCTATTTTTTGTTCCACAGGTATTGTTATATAGCCGTATTCTTCTCCAAATTCAATAGCTATCTTTTTTCTAAAAGCACATAGAGCTTTATATGAAAATAATGTTTCTGTATGACCATACTCATTAGTTTTTTCTATATAATCACTTATCAAATCATATATTTCTTTAGTTATCTGAATTTTATTTAGTAATGGTATTCTTCCTCTTCTAACAACACCTTTATTAGATATATCACCTGTTTTTATTCTATTTACATAAATATAGTACTTTTCATCTTCTTCTATCAAACACGCCCTAGTTAATTTACTACATAATTCTGATGGTCTCATAGGTATAACGGTTGTAACTTTCCACCATATTAATAGTGGCATATAAAGCATTTTCATATCTTCACTAAATAATTCATCTTTATAAAATCGCTTTAAATAATAATCAAAAGCCATTATATCTTTTTCCTTAGGTAGTTCTCTTGCATTATCTTGCCTTGATGTATCCATAGTCATTAGTGTTTCAATTGCTTTATTTTGTCCTTCTGTTAAAATATCTAATTCATCTAAGTAGTATAAATATTCTAAAATACTATTTATTTTGTCTGATTTAGTTTTACCGCTATAAGTATATAATAATTGATTTATAGGATTTCCATATGGAGAATCTATAGTCTCTAAATCAAAATTATTAGTAACCATTATACAGTCTCTTATAACTGACAGCTCAGAACCTATGCTTGTATTATATTTATTTAAAATCTTTTCTGCAAAGAAACATCTAAATGCTGTTATTTCTTTATCTGTAATTCTTTTAAAAGTTTTTAATTCTGAAAGAAAAGTCATATTTAAATTTATATATCCTTGGGTTAAAGGTTTATCTATTATCCATATATCACTGTCAAATGTAGCATCTGATGTTTCCGTTCTACTCTCTTTTCTTAATATATCATTTTGTACAACACGTTTATTAAGATTCGATTTTATTTCTTCAATATCTACAATTTCTTCTTTTACTAAATTTATATCTATCTTATCAATTAATCTACTCATATACAATTTATTACCTTTCTAAAAGTTCTTTATCTTCTAAAAAATCTTCAGGCATATCAATTAAATTTAATTGTGATTTAAATTCATCCCTAGTTAAACCTAAACAGTTATATACATACTCAGGAGTTAGTATATCCATAGCTTCTTTCAAGAGAATACTTTTTCTATCAATAGATAATGCAAGCTTATATTTTTTTACACCTTTTACATTATGATAATTCTTCATATCTTCTATCATACTTTCACATAATGTTGTTAATGCATATATTGATGGTATATGGTATTGGCACTCAAAGCATGATTTAAGGTCTATTCTTTTACAGCCTTCTTTAGATACTAAGCACTGTACATTATCTTCTCTCGAAGGCAGTTTCCTTGCAAATAAGTCTGTTAATATTTCTTGACATTCATTAAAGCTTTTTTCTGCCAGGGTATCTATTACCGCTTGCCTCTCAACCCTAATAGTATTTAAAAATCCTGCCGTTGAATGAATTTTAAATACATCTCCAAATATATCATTAATTCTTACTATAGCTTCTGTTGCTTCTTCAAAATTAGTTACATTTTCATCATATACTCTAGTTAGTAGCATATTAGTTATATATCCAAATTCACCTCTCATAAATAATTGCTTACTTAAACTTTCTATCTTACTTTTGTCTAAGTTTAAATAATGAAGAGTTGAATCTTCTGACAAATGTTCTCTCAGTTTTTGTGCATATATCAATGCTTTAGAATCACCTGATAAATTAGCTAAATAGTATACAAATGTCATAACTGTTTTATTCATAGTCCTTGATAAGAATTTAAAGTTTTTATGTTTGAATTCTTTAAAGAATTTATTAAAATGACTATCTCCAACTTTATTATATTTAGTTCCAAAATCCATTAGTGTGCTATTATTTGAAATTATACTTCTACTTTTATGGTATAAAGTTAAAATCAGAATGTTAGTAGCCATAGAAGGAGCTAATTCATCCGAGCAAAAGAAAGTTCCTTTCACTTGCGTTTTTGATATTTTAAATTCATGTTGTATAACCCTTGATATTACAGCTCTAGCTTTTGCTATGCTAAGTTTATTATTTTCAAACCAACTATACTCATAAATTTTAAACTCGTCTAACAAATCATCTATATCTAATTTAGGAAACTCAGTAACATCGCCATTTCTCCATGCATTGTTCATGTGCAACATTACATATAACCATGTGGATGCGTATCTTATGCTATTTTTAACTTTAATATCATATATACTATTTTTAACGTGCAAGTCTATATCTACTAAGTATTTAAATAAATCTGAGTACACATCAAAATCATATATATCATCTATTGTTTTAGAAGACTCTCTTCTATGAGGGCTATATATTTTATCCATTCTAAATCCGCATCTTTTATTCCCTGAAACTAACTGTACATCCTTACTGACTAGACCTAAAAATTCATAGATATTTATCCTGATAATATTAGTTTTTATTATATTAAAATAAGTATTTATTTGGTTTGTTGTAAGAGAGTAAACTTCATCTAATCCATAATAATCTAACATAGATTTTAGTGCTAAGGTACATCTAACATAATGATTCACTCTAGCATTTGATACTTTTTCATTAGCTCTCATAGAATCTAATTTATCTTTTATATACCCAAACCACTTTCCATTTGTGTACTCTGAGTTTGGATTAAATCCATTCCAGTCATTTAATTCATTGAGTCTAATTTGAAAAGTATGAAAATACGTTGAACCCAATATATCATGATTTATATCATACCCAGGTGAATTGTAATCTATTTTTGTAAGTACCATGTTAAATTCTAACTCTTTATCATTTATTACTGCATTTTCTTCTGTTTTTTCTGATTCTTTTTTCTTAGCCTTAGTTCTTTCTTTTTTTATGGTTCTCTTTTTTTCACTTAATTCTTTAGCTAATTCTTCAACCTCAGATATCTTAAACCATGAGCTATCTTTAATCATAGTTGAAGTATATTCTAAAGTATAGGCTATTCTAGGTGCTTCATATTTAGTTAATTTTTCCTCATGTGAAGGAAATGTTTTAGGTGTAAAATATTTATTTTTTACAACTGATTTTGGTATATATTCAGAAAAGAATTCTTCCTGTTCTTTCACTAGTTTTTCTATTACATTTTTCTCAAAATAAAATCCTTGATAATATCTTATTTCATTCATATCAATAGACTGTTTTAGCTTTAAAAACATTCTGTCGCTCATATTTAGCATCTTACT
This sequence comes from Clostridium sp. 2218st1_F5_2218SCRN_220325, assembly GCF_039062665.1. Classification (NCBI taxonomy): domain Bacteria; kingdom Bacillati; phylum Bacillota; class Clostridia; order Eubacteriales; family Clostridiaceae; genus Clostridium; species Clostridium sp. 2218st1_F5_2218SCRN_220325. The sequence continues at coordinate 76,107 of NZ_JBCLNH010000004.1, forward strand.
AGCATCACTAGTAGATAAATATTCCCCTGACTCTATTTTTCTATCTATTTCTGCTCTAGATTGTATATAATCATCTATTTCTGATTTTTTATATACAACTTTTATGTTCCAAATTTCATTTAATGTGTCTCTACAAATCAACTTATAATGCGAAGGAATTAAAATACTTTTGATTCCTTCTTCCGATAAATTAGAACACATTTTCTTAGCTTCAGCTCCATTTATATGAGTATTTTGAAATTCACACAATTCATTTATTGATTTTTGTATATCATCCTTATTATAGTAAACCTCAAACCTACTTATATTTAATTTCTTTATATTAAACATTCTTACAACTTTAGCTACAGTTTTATTTACATCGTTAAAATATTTTTCTGATATATCTAACATATTGCAAAATTCTTCTTTACTTACATAGTTCGCTTTATCTTCATTATTATCAAACTCATATTTTAGTTTATGACTCATATACTTTATACCCTTTCTTCTTTTAAGGCTTCTTTGCTTAAATTTTGTAAGTTTTCATCAATAGCTTCTACCATTGCTATGCTATCTATATAAGCTAATGCAGACGATAAATTCCTATCTCCTCTAAGACTTGCAACTATTTTAGCATCAGGAACTCCCATAGAGTTATTAGCTAATCCAGTTTTTATTATAAAATTAGTAAATACATGTCTACCTATATGAGTAGACCATGCGTATTTTTTAAGAGTCTTGCTTTCAACTGGCTTAGAATTTTCAAGAAATTCTATAAAATCTGATTTTAATTTTTTAAATCTTTCTTCGTATACATCACCTGTCATCGGATTTCCCTTTTTATTAACAAATAAAGCTTTAATATTAGTTCTTTTCTTTAGTTTAGATAAGTACTTCATATGTTCATCCCATGTGTTAAATAATTCTTGATTCCAATTAAATACAACTTGATTTTCCCTTGCGAATTTAACTTGTGATTTTTTACTCTTTAAACTTTTAAATAAAAATAATTGCCTATCATTTATATCTAAAAATAACTTATCTTTATCTCTATTTACTTCTACTGCATCTATAGTTAAATTTACAACTTCACCTAATCTTAATCCCCCCATAAACTGCATAGCTACACCTAGTGCTATGTCAGGATAATTCTCTCTTGCATATTCTAAGAACAATTCCCATGTTGCTCTTTTCATATCTGCTAATTTTATCGCCTTAATACTTTCTCCATAGCTATTTGTTGGATTAGTAGGTGGATAAAATACTTTATACTCAAGACTATCTTTAAATGGAGATATTGATACTCTCTTTCCTTTTGATGTTACGTTCCCCCTGTTTTTTATTGGTACTACTTTATGTTCAACTATAGCATCTTTATTTGTAAGTATCTTTTTCTTATTTAAAAACGTGTAAAATGATATAAGTATATTTTCTTTTCTTTTTACTGTAGAATAATTATTTACTACTAGTTCTTCTTCTCCTTGCTTATTTACCTTTGTCTTTCTTGTTCCTATATATGTTAAGTATTTAGATGCATGAATAAAATTCAAACCATATATACCTTCTTCTTGTAATATGTCAAAACATTCATCTTCACCTAATTCTATTTGTAGCTTTAAGTAATTGAGAAAATCACATATTACATATCCATAGTGAATTTTTGTATTAACAGCTTTTTCTGACATATATACTTCTAGAAATTCAGTTAGAGGACTAGGTTTCCATACCAATGGATTTGCCTCATCTGATTCTACTATTAATACTGCATATCTATCTTTTGGTTTCCATCCTGATATATCATTTATCACTTGTTCCTTTACTTTATATATAATCATCCATCTTCCTACCTCTCTTTTTTATCTTTTTAACTTAACATAAGTATATCATATATTTCTACAACTTATCAATAACTATATAGAAATACATAAGTTAGTATTTACAACACTTTATATCCATTATAATCATAATATAACCTTTATTCTATAATATTATACAGATAAGGACTGGTGCCTTAACTGGTGTTATGAAGGCATTTGAAAATGCTACTGGAGAAACTCTTGATGAAGATAAAAAAGAACTTGCTTCTGAAGAATTAATAACTACAGGAGATTTAGGTGATAAAATAGGTCAAGATAAGGCTACAGGTATAATAAATGATGTTAAAGCTGATATTATAAAAAATAATACAAGTGATAAAACACAAATTGCAAATACAATAAACAATATAACTAATAACTATAATGTAACTTTAACAGATGCTCAAGTTGATAAAATAATAGCTTTAATGCAAAAAATAGCTGCACAAAACTATGATTATAATGAGATGAAAGCTACTTTAAATAACGTGTCTGATGTTGTGCAAGATAACTTAAAAGAATCTGGTGAAAATATAGGTAACTCAGGAATATTAAGTTCTATTGGTTCATTCTTCAGTTCTATAGGAAACTGGTTCTCTAACTTATTTTCTAGTTCTGAAGATTTAGGTATATTAGGTGAAACAAATGATTCTATGTTAGGTAGTGATTCTATAATAGATGCAACTAATAAAGCTGCTGAAAATTTACCTTCAAAAGAAGAAGCTCAAGGTTTCTTCACAAAAATAGTTAATTGGTTTAAAAGTTTATTCTCATCAGACAATTCTAATAATAGTTCTGATGATTTAAATAAAAACAACGGTTCTACAATGATGAACCCAGATAGTAGCGATAGTAACAATGATAACACTAATAATAGTGATAGCAATACAAATACTGATTCTAATAACGACAGTAATTCTGATAGTAATGTAAATCAAAACACTGATAATAATTCATCAAATGAAAATACATTAAATCCAGAAGTACAAACTGATACAGAACATTTCGATACTAACCAATAAATTTAAAACAAAATGAGGCTGTCGCAAAATAAAATTTGCGATGGCCCTTTTCTAATTCTATTTATCTTTTTTTGTATATATTTATACTTTCTTCGTCAATGATTTTTAAGTTACCATTATCAATAACATATATATTATCACAAAGTTGTTCTATGTCTTCAAAATTATGACTAGTTAGGAGAATAGTGCGTCCTTCTTTTTGAAGCTCTTTTATTATTTCTTTTATATCTTGATACGTTTTATAATCAAGAGCATTAAATGGTTCATCTAAAATAAGTATATCTTGGTCTTCCATAATAGCTTGAGCTATACCAAGTTTTTGTTTCATCCCTAATGAATAATTACTAACCTTAACTTTATTATTAGGATTTAATCCAACTCTTTCCATAGTTTGTATTATTTTATCATTACTAATCTTATTATTAATTCCAGCTAGGAATTTTAAGTTGTCTAGTCCACTATACATACTGATATATCCAGGTTCATTAATAAATACACCTACATTTTGGGGGAAATCAACTTTATCTCCTAATTTTTCATTCCTTATATAAACCTGCCCACTATCAGGTGAGGTAAATCCACATATTAATTTAAATAAAACAGATTTTCCACTACCATTTGCTCCTACAATACCTACAGTACTACCTTTTTTTATATCTAGATTTATATTATTTAAAATATTTATTCCATCATATTCTTTTGAAATTCTGTCTAACTTTATTACAGTTTCCATAATGTGTTCAACCTTTCTAATCAATTAATATTTTTTTATACGCAAATTTTTCTATATAAATAAAGCTTAATAAAATAAACGCTGATAATTCTATAATTACAGGGATCAATGTTAAGCCATAATCTCCTATATATTTAAATCGTGATAAGCTTGAAATTCCAAATGGCAAGTATAAGCACCACTTAAAAGGTAAAAAGCATAAACTATTTAATAATAGTAAACTTAAAAATGATAAGGTCATGTTTTTACTTAAACTGTATAGTAAGATTAATACTAATACCTGTAAGCTTAAATCTAAAACTTTAATTATGAAGATATTAGTACTTAATTGTATTACTTGAGAAGTAATTGGTATATTATTAAAAATACCAATTGCAATCGGAATAGCTATATTTAATAATACATAACTAACTACAAATAGCATTGAAGTCTTTAAAATAGAATTCATCCATTTTATCCCTTTTCCAAATCTTATGTTTATAAATAAACTTCTCTCACTACTTTCTTGTTCTAGAAATATAGCTATTATATATATTGGAGTTGTATTTAAAACTAACATTTCTAAGAATTCAATAATTCGAATATTATTGACTGGATGTCCTACAAATAGATTTACTAAATAATCGTTCATTGATTCAAAAGAGCTATTACCTTTCAGAAGCCCCCAAAAAGACATTAATATTAATACACTACATATCATAACTATATTATATCTTGAAAATAGAAGTCTTTTATAATAACTTATCTTATTTTTCCTTATATCTTTAATTTTTAACTTTTTATTCCAATATTTTTTATTTAATATACAAACAACTATAAGTACTGTCGTCATAGTTAATATATTTATAAATAATTTTAAGTCATAGCCAAAGTTTCTATGAAAAATTATATAATTATCAATAAAAACTATAGGTAAGTTATTTACTTTATCAATCTTTAAACCAAATATCATTAGAATATATGCTATTATCATGATTTTAGTTGAAACCTTTTTACTAAAGAAGTTATTTATAGTAAAGAATGCAATAGATACTATAAATAATCCTGCTATCATATATATACAATTTATAAAAATAGCTTGTGTTACACTGCTAAAGTGTTGTGAATAGTATCCAAATAATTCATAACTTGGATTATTTGGTACATTAAAGTTATTATCACTTCTTAGACCTATTGACATTATAAATGCTACCACAAACTGAGCTATTACAAACATAAATGAAAATATTCCATATACAGCCAATTTACCTTTAAAATAATTCCAATAAGATGTACTTCTTATCAAAATATACTCCATATCATCATCCAGACTGCTATATATTGACAACATAAAAATTGGCATCATAAGATAGGTCAAATAGTAGTGCTCTGTAAAAATATATAATATAAATTGTTGTGATGATAAAGTTTGAGTAATTCTTTCATCCATGCTAAATATAGTTAACCCAAATAGCAAAAATAAAAGTTTATTCGAAATTAATTTATTTAGATCAAGTTTTATCAATGTTTTCATAATGATACCTATACCTTATATATCAAAGTCTTTTTTATCTTTGAGTTGAAAACAACTATTAAGCCTATGAATAATATAGCTATCATAGGACCTGCAATCATAGAAAATACAGTAATCATTTTTTCATCCACTATAGTTGGGTCAAAAGATGTTACTAACCTATATTGTGGTACTCTAAGCACTGACAATATAAAGTTCTCTAAAATAGTATAAATGAAAGGACCTGTTAGTATTATAAATATATTATCAATATAAAGAGATAATACAAATCCCATAGTTGCTATTATTATTGCTATTAAACTTCTCCAAATACTAATCAAAAAGCTATACATAAGTGGTTGGTTAATAAATAAATTACCTAATATATGTCTATCTTGAATAAGTATCGGTTCATTAGTTACCATATCATAAGTTCCTATATACGGCACTATTTCTGGCTTTATATATAATGCAATTAATGCTCCAATAAACATTGATACAAACATAATAGTCGCCGAACTTAATGCAACAACTATCCACTTCGATAGTAAGTACTTTTTCTTTGATACCCTCGGTAGAGTGTATAATAAAAACTTATTCTTTCTTTCATAATAAATTGTCCAACAACTTGGTATAACTACTATAAGCGGAAATAACATTGATATAAATTCTGTTGCTATTTCCCATGCCTCTAAATCAACTTGTAGCGAATAGTTTTTATATAATGTACAAGTCATAACACCTATAAAAATAGTTGCCAGAATTGCAGCTAAAAATACTGGCTTTTTTACCTTTTTCCATTCTAGTTTAATTAACGAATACAATTTTTTCGTCCTCCTATTATTAATGTTTAAGTTATGAACGTAGTATATGATAAATAAATTGCTATTACAATTCTTTAGAAATAAGTAATGACTTTAAAGGCATAAATATTTTTTCATTCCTCTAAAGTCATCGTTTATGAATTTATTTAAGGTATTAAAATACCTATATTTAAGTAATTAACATTATCTATACTTGTATTTTTAAATATAATTTTTCCTCTACATTTTTCAGTAATTAACTTTACATTGTATAAACCATATCCTCTGTGTTTACTTCCATTATCTTTTGTAGAATATCCTTTCTCAAATAATTCCATAAACTCTGTATTAGAAAGTTGAGGGTGTGGATTACACACAGTAACTTCAAGTTTGTCATCTATTTTATTCATCTTTATAAATATTGTGTCACCACTTTTACTTGCTTCTATAGCATTATCAATAAGAATTCCTAAAATTTCTACTATTTCATATTCTTCTGTGTATATCTTTTTTAGAGATGCACAGATATTAAGTTCGATGTTTATATTTTTTAAATTGGCTAATTTTATTTTAGAATAAATAAACCCTGATATAACTTTATTGTCACATATAAATAACTCCTTAATACTATCATCCATCAATACATCTTTACTATATGTTCCAACTTTTAACTTAGCATCATCTAAAGTCTCTGCCGTTTCTAATATACTATAAATAGCTAAAAGTTTGTTATTAAACTCATGTTGCCTAGCTCTAACTTCAGACATTAAATCATCGATTACAGGAATATATTGTTCCATAACCTCTACACGTTTTTGCTGATTTATAACATTTCGCTGAGAAACTATTGACCATATATTAATAACTAACAACATAAAAAACACAAATACTACTATAGCTAAATTTTTTATAAGAATATCTACATCAAATTGAAAGCTCCAAACTAATACTAATAATGCTATCAGTGAATTTAATAGTATTAATTTAGTTATATAACTGTTATTCTTTAAATACTCTTTAAATTTATATAACGGTAATTTCAAAACAAAAATTAATATTAAAAGTAATGTAACTATTCTATATCCATATTCATATATATTAATATTTTGAACACTTATTAATTTAAATGGAACTACTGCAAGTATTCTTATAAAAATCCATATTATAATAGAAGCTATAGTTGCAAAAAATGCTTGGCTATTTTCCATGTTTAGATATATACTATTTGCTATCATTAAAAATATACATAAAAGAAATGTTCCATATAAAGAGTTAACAGGTAATATATCAAATCCTATAAAGTCCACCGTTGGCTGTATATAATTATCTGTAACTAATACACTCCATCTAGAAAATATATACACTAGATTAATAAATATAATCCAAGATAAGTTTTTATTAGATTTTTCTATTCTTTTGTTAGATAGATAATTACATAATAAGAACATAGCACTACTATCAAGTAGTGTTTGCGAAATTAGTTTAATATACTCCATCTAAAAACTTCTTTCCTATAGGAATAGTTCCCATATTATTTCTTAAATATATTAAATTATTTGCCTTGTCTATTTTTTCTATATAATTTGTATTTAATATATAACTTTTGTGACATTGTATAAATTTAGAGTCATTAATCATCTCTAAAAGTTTTTTTAATGAATATCCTGATATCATTTCTTTAGTATCCTTATTATCATTACATAAATTAAGTTCTAGTTTTTTTCCGAAAGATTCAATATAAATAATATTTTCTAAGTTATATTCAAAAACAAAAGATTTTTGTTCTATTCTTATTGTTTTAGAAACACTTTTTAGTTGTTTTTTGTACCCAATAACATCATCAAGAACAACGTTTATCTCACTTTTAGTAAATGGTTTTATTAAAAAACTATAACATTTTAGCTCTCTATAAGCTAAAAGTTCCTCACTTGCAAGAGCTGTAACAAAAACAATTGGGCTGTATTTATATCTGTCTATTTCCCTTAATTGTTTTGCTAAATGTGTTCCTTTATAGTCTTTTAATTGTATGTCTAAAATAAATATATCAATGGCATTAATTGTTGCATGCTCTAATGCTTTTTGTGCTTCTTCAAAAACTACAATATCTATATCTTTTTCAAATTCCTTTATGCTCTCTGAAATTATATTGCTAATATTTTTATCGTCTTCTGCTATCAAAATCTTCAACTTTAATATCTCCTCTCCGCCTTAGATTTTACTCTGCTATATTAATTAAAATAAATCATCTCTTTTCTTTCTTCGCTCTTCTCTTTTTAAGCTTAAAACATTGCTAGTATCTATAGTTCTTTTAGCTCTTGCCATTATATTTCTCCCTCCAAAAATAGTTTTGCATCTTGATTAGTATCGCTTAGTATATCATACATTTCTATAAATTATCAATAATATAGAAATATACAAGTAAGTGTTTACAATGATTTATAACCATAATTACATTATAATTATGGTTATTCTATAATATTAAATATTTGAAAACGTAATTGCTATAAAAGAAAAAGGTCAAAAGATAAGATTAATCTTTTGGCCTTTTTAATTTACTTGCTCATTTCTTTAGATTTTTCTATACAAGCACAAACTGCATTTATTACAGATGATCTCATCCCTTCATTTTCTAAAACTTTTACTGCCTCTATTGTAGTTCCTCCTGGCGAACAAACCATATCTTTTAATTCTCCTGGATGTTTCCCGCTCTCAAGCACTATTTTTGCAGCACCAAGCACTGATTGAGCTGCAAAATTATAAGCTTGTTTTCTTGGCATTCCCCCAACAACAGCAGCATCAGCCATAGCTTCAATAAACATAAATACATATGCAGGTGAAGACCCACTAACTCCTATTACAGAGTCTATTAAGTACTCACCTACTACTTCACTTTTTCCAAAAGAGTCAAAAATACCTTTTACTATTTTTAATTCTTCATCTTCTATGTTTTTATTTGGACATAAAGCCGACATACCTTCATTTACAAGGGCAGGTGTATTAGGCATAGTTCTGATTATTTTTTTGTCATCTCCAATTATATTTTCCATGCTAGATATACTTTTTCCAGCAGCTATTGAAACTACTATTTTTTCATCTCCAATTAAATCTTTTACACTTTCTAAAACACCATCAAATATATTCGGTTTAACAGCCATAAAAACTATATCTGAATTTTTTACAACTTCTCTAGCATCTAAAGTTACATTTATATTGTATTCATCTTTTAGTTTATTTAGATTTGTCATTGTTTTAGCAGATGCTATAACATTTTGTGATTCTACTAAGTTTGATTTTATTATTCCGCCTATTATAGCTCCTGCCATGTTACCAGCACCTATAAATCCTATTTTTTTCATTAATTTTGTCCTTTCTTTTGCAAGTTTAGCAAATAAATTTTTAATTATACTTATCTATAACCAATTATAATATTAAATTTTAATCAATACACCTTTTTTTATTATTTTTATAATATAAAATAATATTTTACAATTTTTTATCTATTTAATTCTTCCTATTTTAAAAATATTTGTATATAATTAATCTATATGCAAAGGTGGGGATGTAATTAATATGAAGTCAATAGGAATTATAGATTTAGGATCAAACTCATTAAAATTATTAATTGCAGAACAGAGACATTCAAATAATATAAATGTACTGTTTGAAAGAAAGCATCAAATACGACTTAGCGATTATTATATTGATGATATACCGAATTTATCGGCGATAGGAATATATAAATTAGTTTTAAGCATACAAAATTTCAACGAAAAGTGTAAATCGTTTAATTGTGATAAAGTAATTGTAGTTGCAACTGAGACACTTAGAAAATGTGCTAATAAAGATATTGTATTAAGTGAAATAAAAAAAGAAACAGGATTAGATGTTAAGATACTTTCAGGTTATGAAGAATCTTACTTGGGTTATATATCGACAATAAATACCTTAAATTATAATAATTATTTTTTAGTGGATATGGGTGGAGCAAGTATAGAAATAGCTTTAGTAAAAAACAAAAAATTTAAAAATTATGCTAGCCTGCCTTTAGGGCCTATTCCTCTTTCTAGTAGATTTAATTTATTTAATAGGATATCTCCTTTTACTAGGAATGAATTTAAAAATTATATATATAGGGAATTTAACAAATACCCATGGTTAAAACAAGTAAGAAACCTACCAATAGTGACGATTGGAGGTTCTATAAAAAATATAGCTCAAATTCATATCTGTAATAGCGATACTTATATAGAGCCTTGTTTACACAATTTTAAAATGAATTATTCAGAAATATCTTATATAAATAATAGAATTTGTAGTTTAGATTACAATGAAAGAGTAAATATAAAAGGTGTATCAAAAAAACGAGCAGATGTAATATGTGCTAGTTCTAATTTTATGAAGTACTTTATGCTTTATACACATAGTAAAAAAGTTATTATAAATAATTATGGAATTAGAGAAGGAATATTTTTTAGTTGTTTAGAAGAATAAACCTAGCTATATAAAATATAGCTAGGTTATTATTTATATTTTTATTTTTCTGGAGATTTTCTTTCTATATTTAATTCTTTATCAAGTTTTCTAAGGATTTTTCTAAATTCATGGTCTCCTTCTTTTTCAAGAACTATATGATCTCCTACTAAACGTCTAAATTCAGCATCTGATTTTTCAAGATCTTTATCACTTATGTCATCTAACTTTTTAAGTCTTTTATCTATATCTTCTATTAATTTTTTACCATCATCAATCATTTCTTTATTTAATTTATTTACTTTATCGTTGTCAGATGTACCTTCTTTTTCCATATTATCTATGAAATCTTGAACTTTTGCTTTACTATCTATTAAGGCATCTTTTACTTCTTGTAAGTATTCTTTGTTACCTGGATAATCATGGTCTTTATAGTATTTTTCTGCACTGTCTACGTCACCATAAATATAGTAACTTTCTTCTAGTGGAACTATACTAGATTCATAGTTTTTAGTGTAGACATTATAGTAATTTTCATCAACTACTTTATCTGCTACATCTTCTTCTTTGTTTGCAGTATTGTTTGTGTTTTCATTTGTTTTTTTGTTACTACATGCAACTGCGCCTAAAACCATTACTAACGCTAATAATAAAACTAAAAATTTATTTTTCATATTAAGTCCTCCGCTTTAATTAATTTTCTATTTTATTATTTAACGTATTTAGATTATTATACTTTTTTAACAAAAAATTTTAAAATTATTTTTGGTATAAAAATTAAAAAGTATTGTATACGATAATATTTCTTAATTAGATTTTTATATATTTAATATATATGATGTGGATTTTTGGCAATTATAGTACTACAATATTAATATATAATTTTCTAAGTTAGAGATATTTTAATTTCTTTAATTAGAATCGAAAAAATTAAGCTATTTATACCTACCAGAAAAGTTTGTTCTAATCTGAAAGGAAACTAGTGATATAAAACTACTTTATTTAATGATTTAAGATTTCACAACTTTTCTTTTAGTTTAAAGACTATTAGAAAAGTTTTTTAATTTTAAATAAAAGCTTATACTCATAAAAAAATTTACTGCGTTCATGGCGCCAACGACTTTGTCCGTTGCTTAAGTTAAAATGTAGATTTATTATCTTAATTTTTATCGAATAAATATACCTCAAAGAAAATTATAATTTTGCACATAAAAATTTAAACCTTTGAATAACTAACTAAAAAAAGTTGCCAATTAAGTTTAATTAATTGACAACTTATTTTTTGCTATAAGTAAGTTATATATTATTTATTTTATGTTTACGTCCTTATAATACATATGATTACTCTTTAATTAATTTTTGTTCTACTAAAAAGTCATGTGCTACTTTTTCTGGTGATTGACCTAATTCATCTACTTTATAGTTAAGATTAATCATTGTTTTTTCATCTATTTTTCCTGCTAATTTATTAATTACTTTTTCTACATCTGGATATTTTTCTATTATGTCTTGGTTTACTATTGGCACTGCATAATATGGTGGGAAGTAGTTTTTATCATCTTCTAATACTCTTAATTTGAATTTTTCTAAAAGCCCATCTGTTGAAAAAGCATCTATTACTTGTGCTTTTCCGCTTGTTAAAGCTTGATATCTTAAAGAACCATCCATAGATTTTACAGCTTTAAATTTCATGTTATAAGTTTTTGTAAGACCTGGTAAACCGTCTTCTCTATTTTCAAATGCTAATGTTGGCGAAAATACAAATTCATCTGAGTATTTAGTTAAATCAGAATAAGTTTTTATATTGTATTTTTCTGCCACATCTTCTTCCATAGCTAATGTATATGTGTTGTTATATCCCAATGGATCTAATAATTGTAAGTCGTAATTTTTAAGCGCACTTTCTTTTACATGATTATATACATCGTCAGCAGTTCCCTCTGGTTGTTCTTTCATTATATTTACTAATATTGTTCCTGTATAATCTACACAAACATCTACTTCTTTTTCAACCATAGAATTCCAAAGTACACTTGTTCCAAGGTTCATCTTTCTTTCGATATTATAATCAGTATATTCTTCTAATAAATCTGCATAAATATTTCCAAGTATAAGTTGTTCAGTATAATCTTTAGAACCTACAACTATAGTTTCTTTTTGGGCGAAACTTGAGAAGAAGTATCTACCACAACCTATAAAAATAATTACTAGAGCTGTAGCTACTCCTATAACTTTTCTTCTTCTAGCTTTATATTTAGGGTCTCTATATTCTTTAGGATTTTTAGCATGTCTGCTTCTCTTACTTTTACTTGTACTTATTCCGTCTGGAATTGCAACTACTTCTATTTTAGAGAATACAAAATCAACGCATAAAGCTAATATACACGCAGGTATAGCCCCTGCTAAAATCATAGTATTATTTACAGTTTGTACCCCTGAAAATACTAAATATCCAAGTCCACCAGCTCCGACAAATGCTGATAAAGTCATAAGACCTACCGCAGATACTGCTGATATTCTTACCCCAGCCATAATTATAGGTAGTGCAAGCGGAAGTTGAATTTTAAAAAGTATTTGTCTAGGAGTTAGTCCTATTCCTGTCGCTGATTCTAATATTCCTGAATCAATACCGGTAATACCAGTACTCGTGTTTTTTACTATAGGAAGTAGAGAATAAAGCACTACCATAAATATAGCAGGCGTACTACCTATCCCTAATACAGGTACTAATAGTCCTAGAAATGCCATTGATGGCACTGCTTGTACTATATTGATAAATCCTAATACATATTTTCTAACCGATTTACAATGAGCTATAAATATACCAAGAGGAATACCTATAATTATAGCCAAGACTATGGCTATAATTGTCAATTCAACATGTTGTAATAATAAGCTCAATATCTTTGATTTCTCGCTGACTAAATAATTCATAAAACTAGTCAAGGATACTCACCTCCATTTCCAAGAATTGTTCACTTAAAACAGAAAGTAAACTACTTCTTGTTATCAAACCTACCAACTGTCTATCCTTTGAAACTACGGGTATATGACCTACATTCTCTTTATTCATAATATTGAGGATTTCAATTAAATTGCAATCATCGTAAATAAATAAAGGATTTTTATTCATTACTTTATATATATAATAATCTTGAATTCCGTTTTGTCTTAATTCTTTTACTGTCAAAATTCCAACTAATAAATTATTTTTATCAGTTACTAATATACTATCGACTTTGTTTGTTCTCATTATTTCCATAACTTGTATAACTGTTCTAGTCTCAATTGCTTTTACAGGATTTTTTATCATTATGTCTTTAGCTTTTATATATTCTGGAGCACTCCACAATCTATCACTTCCAATAAAGTCTTTTACAAAGTTATTTACTGGATGTTTTAATAAATTTTCTGCTGTATCATATTGCTGTATTTTTCCCCCTTGCATAATACAGATTTTATCAGCTAATTTTAAGGCTTCATCCATATCATGAGTTACAAATATAATCGTCTTTTTAAGTTCTTGTTGCAGTTCATAAAGCCACTCTTGAAGTTGTGTTCTTGTGATTGGGTCTAATGCACTAAAAGGTTCATCCATCAAAATTATATCTGCATCTGTTGCAATCGCTCTTATAACACCTATTCTTTGTTGCTGACCACCACTCAATTCACTAGGGTATTTATATAGAAATTCATCTGGGTCAAGTCCTACCATTTTTATAAGTCTTTCTGTATTGTCACTTATTTCTTGTTCGGTTTTTTCGCCCTTTAATTTTGGAATTAATTCGATATTTTCTTTTATAGTGAGATGAGGAAATAGGCCTATATTTTGGATTACATAACCTATATTTCTTCTTAATTTGATTGGATCTTCTTTTGATATCGCTTTCCCATCTATGTATATTTCACCACTTGTAGGCTCAATAAGTTTATTTATTAGTTTTAATGTGGTGGTTTTACCACACCCACTGGGCCCTATTAAAACTACAAAACTTCCACTTTCAATAGTTAGGGATATATTATCAAGTATAACTTTTTCACCTGCAGTTTTCACAATATTCTTAATTTCAATCATATTTTCGCCCCCCTTTTACAACTTATATATACAATATAAGTTGTTATTAATATAATGATATCATATTATCAGTTTTCTAACAATTACACTTTTGTAACTTTTTGTGTATCACTTTTTATCTTTTTCTTTATATAAAATATAATAATACAGAATTATTACATAAATATTAATAATTAGAAAATATTTCCATTAAGTTTTATTTTAAAATTAGTTATAAAAATACCCTATACAGTTAGACAACTTTATGTCTTTGTATAAGGTATTTATTTATAAATTATATTTTAGTCTACTGCAATATTTAGCCCTGATAACCTCTCTGATGGTTGAATTATGACAAGTTGTCCTGGCTCATTAAATTGCAGGTGATATGATTCACCTGATGCTTGACCTATTAAGTTTTTCCATGACAATTGTGCAACCTTAGCTTCTGGCTTTCTTCCTGTCCATGCTACTATTGCATCTGGATCTACACAACAAGGCGCTTCAATTATAAGAGGGTTTCCATCTGTTATAATCGCTACATCTTGTACTGAATTTGTATTATTTTTTAAATGGGTAGAAAATAATCCTCTTTGAGATATTACTCCAGAACCTACAAATGTTGTAGAGTATGTAAGCTCTTCTGTAAATGCTAATAGATTTTCACTTTCTACATTTATTGAATCCCCTGGCTCTAAATGAACAACATCTACATGATATGCATTTTCTGCTAAGTAAACTTCGCCTTGTCCTTCAACAGACATTATAGGCATATTTTCACCTGTTATTCTTCTTTGTAGATGTCCAAATAAAGCCCCTCCTAGACCGCCTCCATTATTAGGACCTAGTAATAGTTTTTCAAATCTAAAATCGCCCTTAAAAGCGACCATAGCGCCTTTTTTAGCATAGAATCTTCCACTACCTTTAGCTATACACATTAGCTCATTAGTTACATCGAATTTAATCATAAAATTCCCCCTGATTTGTTGATAAATTGATTAACATCATTTATTTATCTTCTTTATTATCTTCGAAATTTTCTATTTCTTCCATTAATGTTTGTACTAATTTATCTCCGGCAACTTTTTTAACTATTTCACCTTTTTTAAATAGTATTCCTTGGCCATTTCCTCCGGCTATACCAATATCAGCCTCTCTAGCCTCTCCTGGACCATTTACGACACATCCCATGATAGCAACTGTCATATTTTTATTTAAATCTTGTATTTTTTCTTCCACTTCGTTTGCAATTTCTATTAAATTTATATTGCATCTACCACAAGTCGGGCAAGATACTATTTTTATTTTGTCGTTTAATAAATTTAAACTTCTTAGTATGTCTTTTCCTACTTTAACTTCTTCTACAGGGTCTCCTGTAAGTGATATTCTCATAGTATCCCCTATTCCTTTTAGAAGTAGAGAACCTATCCCTATTGAAGATTTAATTGTTCCAGCTCTAACTCCTCCAGCTTCTGTTATACCTATATGAAGTGGATAGTCCACCTTTTGGCTCATAAGCTCATATGCTTCTACAGCTGTGTATATGTTTGAAGATTTTAATGATATAACTATATTATGAAAATCTAAATCTTCAAGTATTTTTATATGCCCCATAGCACTTTCAACTAATGCTTCTGGTGTTGGAGAGCCGTATTTTTTAAGAAGTTCTTTTTCAAGTGAACCTCCATTTACACCTATTCTTATTTTTAAATCTCTTTCCTTACATTTTTCAACTACAGCTCTTACTCTTTCTATGCTTCCGATATTTCCTGGGTTTATTCTTATCCCATCTATACCTTGTTCAATAGCTTCTAGGGCTAATCTATAGTCAAAATGTATATCTGCAATTATAGGTATATTTACCTGCTCTTTTATTTTTGATATGCATTTTGCTGCATCCATATCTACAACAGCAACCCTAACTATATCGCATCCAGCTTCTTCAAGCCTTTTTATTTGTGCTACTGTCTTTTCAACATCTCTTGTATCTGTATTAGTCATAGATTGAACAGAAATTGGATTATTTCCTCCAATTTTCACATCCCCAACTCTGACTTCTCTAGTAATTTTTCTTTTGTAACTCATAGTTCACCTTCTATTTTGATTAGAATAATTGTAATCACATATAATTAGAATAATCTTAAAATATCTTTATATGTTATAAATAGCATAAATGCCATCAGTACACTCATACCTACTATATTTATCATAGCTTCTTTACTTGGGTCTAGTTTTTTACCACCTCTTAAAGCTTCTATTAATAATAAAAGTAGTCTACCACCATCTAAGGCAGGGAATGGAACTAAGTTCATAATTCCTAAGTTTAAACTTATTACTGCACCTAGATATAATAAATTAGTTATACCCATTTTAGCTGCATCTGAAACCATACCTATTACTCCAACTGGTCCAGCGACAGAATTTGATATTCCTCCTGCAACTCTACCTGTAACTAATTGTCCTAAGAACTCAACCATTTGAACAGTTATGTCCCATGTTGTAGTCAAGGCAGTTGTAAATGATTTAATTATATTTTTTGTTCTATCAAAAGTTATACCGATTATATATGTTTTAGTATCTTTATTGTATGTAGGATTAATATCGAATTTAATTTCTTTATTGTCTCTTTCTACTACTATACTTATTTTTTCACCTTTAGAAGATGATATTATATTTGTTATATCTGTAGATGAGTTTACAGTTTGACCATTTACAGATTTGATTTCATCTCCTACTTTTATTCCTACTTCTTGGGCAGGAGCATTATCTACTAATGTCCCTACTTTTGTTGTAGGAATACCTATCATTAAAAATAAGGCTACTAAAAAACCTATACAACCTAAGAAGTTAAAAAATGGTCCTGCAAATATTATACTTGCTCTTTGTAAGATTGTTTTTTCTGCAAAAGAACCTTCATTTACTGTATCTTCATCAGAATGTCCATCTTTATCTTCTATGTCTTCGTTGTCTATTATTAAAGTCTTACCTGAATTTTCTTCATCTTCTTCAGATCTATCGAAACCGTCTTCTTCACCTTCCATGCTTACATAACCACCGATTGGTAAAACCCTAAGTGAATACTCAGTTCCGTTTTTTTCTTTACTATAGATTTTAGGTCCCATCCCGATTGAAAACTCATGGACAGTTACACCATTTTTCTTTGCTAATAAAAAATGTCCAAATTCATGTATTAGGATGATTATCCCAAATAATAATAATGCAATTACTATTGTCATATATTCACCTTCCTATTTTAGTAAATCATTTATATAACTTCTAGTCCATCTATCAACTTCTAAGATATCATCTAACTTTGGATTTAATATACTATTATGAGCATCTAAAGATTTTTCTATATAATAAGGTATATCATAAAATCCAATTTGGTCTTTTAGAAACTTCTCAACAAGCACTTCATTAGAAGCATTTAATACTGTTAAATATGTTTTTCCCTCTTTTAAAGCATCATATGCTAATTTTAAACATGGGAATGTATTCATATCTGGTTCTTCAAATGTAAGAGTACTTAGTTTTTTGAAATCGATTCTTTCAAAATTACTATGTATTCTATCTGGGTATGTAAGCGCATATTCAATAGCAAGTCTCATATCTGGCATAGATAACTGAGCTATCACAGATGTATCTATATATTCAACCATAGAATGTATTATACTTTGTGGATGCACAACTACATCTATATCCTTATGATCTACATCAAATAACCATTTTGCTTCGATTACCTCAAGCCCTTTATTCATTAAAGTAGAAGAATCTATGCTTATTTTTTGACCCATGCTCCAATTAGGATGTTTTAATGCTTCGTTTTTTGTAACATGTAGTAAATCTTCTTTTTTCTTTCCTCTAAATGGACCTCCAGAAGCTGTTAATATAAGTTTATTTACTTGTTTTTTATTTTCTCCATTTAAACATTGGAATATAGCCGAATGTTCACTGTCTACAGGTAGTATTTTTACTCCATTTTCCTCAGCAGCCTTCATAACTATTTCCCCAGCTGTTACAAGTGTTTCCTTGTTTGCTAAAGCTATATCCTTTTTATGTTCTATTGCTTTCATAGTCGGTATAAGACCAATCATACCAACTAATGCTGTCAATACTATATCTACTTCATCTAGTGTAGATATTTTTTCAAGACCGTCTATAGAATCTAGTATTTCTATTTCTATGTCTTTTGGTATCATAGTTTTTAATTTTTCTGCACTTTCTCTTTCATATAGTACAGCATATTTTGGTTTAAATTCTAAAATTTGTTCTAATATTAAATCTACACTTCTATTTGCAGATATAGCTACTACTTCAAATTTATCTCTATTTTGTCTAATTACATCTAACGTCTGTGTTCCTATAGATCCAGTCGAACCTAGTAATGTAATCTTTTTCATATTCATTCACCTCATTCCCTTATAATAAACAATTAATTATACAAATGTATTATATCATTATTTTATTTTGAATATATTAAATTTTTATTATAATATTATTGCTATAATTTAATATGTTCAGTCTAAAAAAAATTATAATACTTTGTTTAAAAAGCAACAATATATTTGTATTTTAAATCTGTATAATTTAATTATTTTAAATCATTTTTCCCTATACGAGATAAAAGCTGCCTCAAAAAGTTTGAGCCAGCTTTTATTTAATAAAAAGTATTATGGCACTATAAACAAATGGTGCAACAAGGATTACACTATCAAATCTATCTAATATTCCACCATGTCCTGGTATTAAATTACCATAATCTTTTATTCCTACATATCTTTTTATTGAAGATGCAAATAAATCCCCAATTTGTGCGATTATACTTCCTATACTCCCAATTACTATCATCATTACTATATCTAATTTAAATATGTATCCAAATATTAAGCAACATATTGTACTTCCAAGTATACCCCCTATACTACCTTCTATAGTCTTTTTAGGGCTCACTTCTGGTATTAATTTGTGTTTACCGAATAAATATCCAGCAAAATACGCAAAAGTATCTGTCATAAATGCTATTATAAATATCAGCCAAACTAATTTTTTACCATCTACAAAACCATCCATAGTTAGTACTATAAAGTCTATAAGAACTCCAACATAAAAAATGCCGAAAAATGTTACTACTATATCCATAATATTTCTTTTACATTGTAACATAGGTATAATAGAACATATAAATAAAATAAACATCACTATATAAGTGTAGTTCATTCTTAAACCGAAACAGTTTTTTATAAATAAGTAAAATGCAAATATATATCCTAAGCTAAATATTGGATTAATTTGTTTAACTTTAAAGGCTTTATAAAATTCATTAATCGCTATTGAAATAATTATAAATTCGCCTATATATAGAGGTAATCCACCCAAAATAACTAATAGTAATAATGGAACTAAGGCTAGCCCTGCTAAAATTCTGGTTTTCATAAAGACACTCCTTATTTAAGTCCCCCAAATCTCCTATCTCTGTTTTGATATGCATATATAGCTCTTTGAAGCTCTTTTTCATCAAAATCAGGCCAATATACATCAGTAAAATACAACTCAGCATAAGCTAGTTCCCAAAGCAAGAAATTGCTCAATCTTTGTTCCCCACTTGTTCTTATAACTAAATCTGGGTCTGGAAGCGACTTAGTACTTAGATAATTTTTTATAGTTTCTTCTGTTATACTTTCAGAATCTAACGTATGATTTTCAATATCTCTAGAAATTTGTTTAACTGCCTCTGTGATATCATATCGACCACCATAATTTAAAGCTAAGTTTAAATTTGGTCCATCGTTATCTTTTGTCAATTCCATAGCTCTTTTTAGCTCGTCTAAGCACGACTTTGGTAATTTTTCTATATCTCCAATAGCTGTTAATTTTACATTATTTATATTTAATTCTTCTACTTCTTTTTTCAAATAACTTTGTAATAATGTCATTAGAGTTTCTACTTCTAGTGCTGGTCTTTTCCAGTTTTCTGTAGAAAAAGTATATAATGTAACATGTTTTATACCTAATCTTTTACATTCTGTTATAACTTTTCTAACTGTTTCAACACCTGCTTTATGTCCAGCTGTTCTAGGTAAAAATCTTTTCTTTGCCCATCTTCCATTACCGTCCATTATGATTGCAATGTGTTTAGGCAAGTTATTTATATCTATATCAAAAAACATATTGTCCATATTTTCTCTCCAATACAATTTCTGACTCCTATAATAAGGAGTCAGAAAAATAAGTTACAATTAATTCTATACTATTTTCCTTTTGAGAAATTTTTATAACTCTAGGAATTATAAGTTTCTCTTTATCTTTTCTTCCTCGGATCTCTGTAATAGTATATTTAATATTTTCATTCTCAAAAAATGTTTTTACCTCATCTAGATGAAGTCCTAATAGTCTATTGTATTCTTTCAAGATTATACCGCCATTATATCTTTTTCTTTTGCAGCTAATAATACATCTATTTCTTTAGTATATTTATCAGTTAATTTTTGAACGTCGTCTTGACCTCTTTTTAATTCGTCTTCAGTTATTTCGCCGTCTTTTTGCATTTTTTTAAGTTTATCGTTAGCGTCTCTTCTTTCGTTTCTTATTCTAACTTTGAATTCTTCAGAAGCTTTTTTAGCTTGTTTAGTTAACTCTATTCTTCTTTCTTCTGTTAAAGCTGGTATGTTTAATCTTATAACATCACCATCGTTAGTTGGGTTAAGACCTAAATCAGAGTTCATTATTGCTTTTTCTATGTCTTTCATTGCACTTTTGTCCCATGGGTTTATAAGAAGAGTTCTTGGTTCAGGAACAGATATAGAACCTACTTGGTTTATTGGTGTTGGTGTTCCATAGTAATCCACTCTTATTTTATCTAACATTTGTGCATTTGCTCTACCTGCTCTTATTGTTGAAAATTCAAATTTAAGAGCTTCGATAGTCTTGTCCATTTGTGCTTGTAATTTTTTTTGTAATTCTTTCATATTACTTCCTCCTAATTTTTATTAAGTTATTCTACAGTTGTCCCTATATTTTCTCCATATACTGCTCTTAATATATTCTCCGTAGTAAGCTTAAATACCTTTATTGGAATGTTATTATCCATACATAAAGATGTAGCTGTTGAGTCCATAACTTTAAGCTCTCTTTGTATAACATCAAGATAAGTTAATTGGTCAAATTTTACTGCATCTGCATGTACTTTTGGATCTTTGTCATATACACCATCTACGTTTTTAGCTAGTAATATAACTTCTGATTCCATTTCTGCCGCTCTTAATGCCGCTGCTGTATCTGTTGAGAAGTATGGATTTCCAGTTCCTGCGCCAAATATTACAACTCTTTCCTTTTCTAAATGTCTTACAGCTTTTCTTCTGATATAAGGTTCTGCTATTTGTCTCATTTCTATAGCTGTTTGAACTCTAGTTGCTACGTCCATATTTTCTAGAGCATCTTGTAAAGCCATAGCATTCATAACTGTAGCTAGCATTCCTATGTAGTCTGCTGTTGTTCTGTCCATTCCTTCAGAAGTTCTACCTCTCCAGAAGTTTCCTCCTCCAACAACTACTGCTACTTCTACACCTATTTCTCTTATTTTTTTGATAGCTACTGCGATTTCGTTAACAACTTCGTTGTTTATTCCAATACCTCTATCTCCAGCTAAAGCTTCCCCACTTAGTTTTAATAATACTCTTTTGTATTTTGGTTTATCCATAGAAATCCTCCTAAACGTATATTTTACTAATTAAAATTTAAAGTTTTGGTACTTACAAAAAAGAGAACACGTAAGTGTTCTCTTTTGGTCGTCGATTATTTAAGTTGCTTAGCAACTTCTTCTGCAAAGTTTTCTTCTTTCTTTTCTATACCTTCGCCAACTTCGAATCTTACAACTCTACCAACTTTTATGTCACTACCAACATTTTTAGCTACATCAGCAACTAATTTTTTGATTGTGAAATCAGAATCTTTAACGAATGTTTGTTCTAATAAGCAAACTTCTTTTAATTCTTTTTCTAATCTACCTTTTATCATTTTTTCTACTATGTTAGCAGGTTTTCCTTCGTTTAATGCTTGTGCAGTTAAAACTTCTGTTTCATGAGCTAAGTATTCAGCATCAACGTCATCTCTTGAAACGTATTTAGGATTCATAGCAGCAACTTGCATAGCTATATCTTTTCCTAATGCTAATACTCTTTCATCTCTAGCGTCAGTTAATAATTCAACTAAAACACCTATTTTACCAGCACCATGTATGTATCCTGATACTTGACCTTCTGAAGTTATAGTTTCGAATCTTCTGAAGTCTAATTTTTCTCCTATTGTAGCTATTCTGTCGTTTAATACGTCTTTTAAAGCTTTACCTTCTGCATGATTTTCTTCTAATAAAGCTTCTATGTCTGTAGCAGTAGTGTTTAATGCCATTTCAGCAGCATCAGCTACGAAAGTTTTGAAATCTTCGTTTTTAGCAACGAAGTCAGTTTCTGAGTTTACTTCTACTACTGTTGCTTTAGTGTTATCGTCGCTTATTTTTATAGCAACTAAACCTTCAGCAGCTACTCTATCAGCTTTTTTAGCAGCTTTAGATAAACCTTTTTCTCTTAATATATCAACAGCTTTGTCCATGTTTCCATCAGCTTCTACTAATGCTTTTTTACAGTCAAGCATTCCAGCTCCAGTGCTGTCTCTTAATTCTTTAACCATTTTAGCAGTTACGTTAGCCATAATTAAATTCCTCCTGTTATCTTAAAAATGGCAAGGAGAAACCTTACCATTAATTTTTTTTAATTATTGAGAAATTGTATTAAAAAATACAATTTCTCGTATCAAAGTTAATTAATATTCTATAAAAGATTATTCTTGTACTTCTTCTGCTTCTTCAACAACTTCTTCTTCTGCACCTTGTCTACCTTCGATTATTGCAGTAGCCATAGCACCAGTTATTAATTTTACAGCTCTTATAGCATCATCATTTCCTGGTATAGCATAATCTAATTCATCTGGGTCGCAGTTAGTGTCAACTATACCAACAACTGGTATACCTAATCTAGCAGCTTCTTGTATAGCTATATTTTCTTTTCTTGGGTCAACTACGAATATAGCACCTGGTAATTCAGGCATTTCTTTTATACCGTTTAAGTTCTTTTCTAATTTTTCTTTTAAAGCTTTTAATTTTATAACTTCTTTTTTAGGAAGAACTTCGAATACACCTTCTTCTTCCATTCTTTCTAATTCTCTTAATTTTTTGATTCTAGTTTGGATAGTTTTGTAGTTAGTTAACATACCACCTAACCATCTTTCGTTTACGTAGAACATTCCACATCTTTCAGCTTCTTCTTTTATAGCTTCTTGAGCTTGTTTTTT
Source organism: Clostridium sp. 2218st1_F5_2218SCRN_220325 (assembly GCF_039062665.1). Classification (NCBI taxonomy): domain Bacteria; kingdom Bacillati; phylum Bacillota; class Clostridia; order Eubacteriales; family Clostridiaceae; genus Clostridium; species Clostridium sp. 2218st1_F5_2218SCRN_220325. The sequence continues at coordinate 99,861 of NZ_JBCLNH010000004.1, forward strand.
AGTTCCTACGAATAAAACTGGTTTACCAGTTTCAGCTACTTCTTTCATGAAGTTGTAAGCTTCTTCAACTTTTTTAACTGTTTTTTGTAAATCTATTATATAGATTCCGTTTCTTTCAGTGAAGATGTATTTAGCCATTTTAGGATTCCATCTTCTTGTTTGATGTCCGAAGTGAACACCAGCTTCTAATAATTGTTTCATTGATATTACTGCCATTTTTACCTCCTGGTTTTATACCTCCGAAATGTTCAACTCCCTAATCGACCATTACTGGCACCTTTTAAGGATCCCATTTTCGTGTGTAATAATTTTGTTTTTTATTTTTTTACCTTCTGTAGTATATCATAAGAAAAAATAAATTTCAATAACTTTAATTTAATATATTTTTATTAATTTATTTCATATTATTTTTTTTATAGAAACCTTTATTTTACTATTATTAAAATACTTTTTTTATCTTATTTTATACTTAAAATTAAAAACCATGCTCTCTTAGAAATATTTTCATTTTATTTTTAAATGTTATTTCTTCTAAGTTATTTTCGCTAATTATATCTAATCTTCCAAGTTCTATTCCATCTGAATTATAGTATTTTATAACTCCCAATGAATCACCCTTTTTAATTGGATAATTTATTTCCTTTAATGTAACTTCACTTTTTATATTTTCATTTTGCTTACAAGTTATATATAGATTGTCTTGAGCTTTTAAGCACACTTCCATTTCTGGTATTCCATATATATATTTTTTGCCTATTAGTTGATCTTTTTGAATTATGTTTTTTGTAGCAAAATTTTCTTTGCCATATTTTAAAAGCGACATAGACGCTTGCGTTCTTTTATTTTTATGGTTTGTACCTAACACAACACCTATAAGTCTATTATCACAATCGCTTTTATTATTTCCTTTATATGTTTTCATTGAAAAGCACAGACAATATCCTGCATTTCCAGTATAGCCTGTTTTTACTCCATCAACATCAGGGATTAATTGAAGTAATACATTTGTATTGTTTTTACAAAAGCCCCTTTCTGGATAAGAGTATATTTCTTTATCTGTTATAGATGTTACTTCTTTTTCATAATTATCGAACATATACTTAGCGAGTATAGATATATCTCTTGGTGTAGATATATTTTCCATAGGAGGTTTTGAAGGCTCTTTCAAATTATAAACTGGTAGACCGTTTGGATTTATAAATGTTGTATTTTTCATTCCAAGCTCTTTAGTCTTTTTATTCATAATTTTTACAAAGTCATCTACGCTGCCACCTATATGTTTTGCGATTGCTATTGCCGCATCATTTCCCGATACAATCATAAGTCCATTCATAAGTTCTATAAGAGGTACTTTCTCGCCTACTTTTAATTTATAAGATGAACCTTTTACTTTAGCTATCTCTGCATCTATTTCTATGATGTCATTTTCTTTTACTTTGCCTTCTTTTATAGACTCTATAGCTATTAAAAATGTCATCATCTTACTTAAACTGGCTAAAGGCATTTTTTTATCAGGATTTTTTTCATATAGTGTTCTATTTGTCAATTGATCTATTAATATAGATCCTTTTGAATACCTATCAATATTGTCATAAGCTAGACAAGTATTAAAGGTAAAAATATTTAGGAGTATAGATATCAATAATATTTTTGAAACAAATTTTTTCAAGTCTTTCACCTTCCAAGTTAATAATAAATACTTTATTATTTTTCACAAGGTATGATTTTTTAAGCTAGTAATTATTTACTTACCTTCATTTATTTATCTCAGAGTATTATTAATTTATCTAAACATCCTTTTTATTATTAGTGCAGCCCATGTGCTTTGTATTGTAATACCAATAAAAACTTCAAGGCATACTAGAATTTTGCCTATTATGCCATTTATCATCATATCTCCAAAGCCTACTGTTGAGAATGTTATAACCGAAAAATACCAAAACTCAATATACATCTTAAAGATTTCAAATATAGAGTTTATATTTTTAATATTAAATTTTATTATGTCTCCAGATGTAGTTGTGACCCCTATTAACATGTATATAAACGCAAAAATACTTATTATTGATATAATGTATAAAAAAAATTTACTTAAATGCTCACCATATCCCATCAATTCTCTAGCTATATAGTTTAGTATTTTAGATAGTAAGTACTCACCATAGTTTAAAAAATCACTTCTATTTATAGTGTTGTATTTTCTTTCATAATAAGTATAGTATCCTATATTTTTATCATCATGTATTTTTTCAGCTTGTATCTCAGCTATAGTATAGTTTACCTTGCCTATATAGTTGTAGTTTGGAGTATAGTGGCAGTCTTTTAATGTAAATTTAGTTTCTTTTGAAAATGTAATTCCATCTAGTCGAGGTAAATTTATATTTCCAATCAATTCAAAACTCTGGCAGTTTATATTTGTATTTTTAAATATTTTGTTATTTATTATTTTTTCTACAAAATAGTTACTGTTCATAACTAAGTTTGCATTTATAGTAGAATCAAAAAATAATATATCGCCTAAAAACTTGCAATTTAAAAATTCTATTTTCCCATTAAAAATAAAATTAGAGAAATCTACCTTTTTATAAAAAATACAATTTTCAAATTTTAAATAAGTATACTCATATGTTAAGATTTCTTTTATATCAAAATCCTCTTCGAAATGAAACCTTATAAAATCTGTTATCTTTTTCTTTTTAATATAATGTTTAAATAGTATCTTTTCCCTTTTAGTTTTATTGTTTTTATGTAAAATAGATATATGTTCAGATTTTACATGTTCATTATATTCTTTATCATTTTTCGCTTTGTATTTCATATAAGATTAAATTTGGGCAATTATCCTTTCATTGTGATTATTTACAAAAAACTTAAATTTAAACATATTATTATCTCAATAAAGAAATCTTTATTTATAGATTTTAAGATTTAGATTTCATTCAATTCATTTTAATAAATTATATTTATAAATAAATATAAAAAATTCGCTTCACTCATGGCGCCAACGACTGCGTCCGTTGCTTTAGTTAATAGGTTAGAAATTATACATTATCCACAAACCAGATAATATATAATTTCCTTAGAATTAAAAAAGGACATATTTATAAAATCGATTTTATAAATATATCCTTTCCTATTTATCTCATTTTTATTCAATATTAGAAATTAGCAATACATAGATATTTCATAAAGAGTTCTTTATATTCTTCGTAATATCTTTCTCTATCATTAAATATTATAGCTAAGTTAAAAATAATATTTCTATCTTTTAAATCTTTTAAATTTTCTCCATCTGCTTTTATATCGTAAATTACTCTATCAAATTTGTCTTTTTTCTTTTTATATAAAGTTGCATTATATATTTTACCACCTTTATTTTTTATAAATTCTATAGCTTCATCTACATGTAAAAGCTCTCTAAAATCTTTATCTTCATTATCTAATATTTCAAATCCAGCTATATTCTTTTTAGAATATAGATACGTTTTATTTATATAGTACATAATATCTCCCCTAATTCACTTAATTTTAAAGACTATTTACTAAAGATAGTTTTTTTAGTATTTTTGAATATCTCTCATCAAATAAATCTATATAGTTATTTTCTTCATCTAATATATACATTATTTTTTCTTTTGAATTAGAAGTTGTAAATACAGCGTATTTTTTGCCTTTCATCTTTACATTAAAAATAGTTGAGTTAAAAAATCTCATTTTACCATTTCTTAATAGATCATTAAACTCATTTATAAGTGAATTTTTAATTATATTCCTTATAAATACCCTTGGATTTTTATCATATATATCTATAAGATGTTTAAATATTTTATTGTCATGTGAAAAAGTATCTATATTTACTATCACCTTATCTTTTGTAAAGTGAAAATAACTATTATAGTCTACAAGTCCCAAACTAACACATGCATCTTCTTTTATATTTTCTAGAAGATAAAGTATCTTATCACTTTTAGTATATAAATTGATTAAATAATTTAAAAAGAAATTTATATAATATTCGTCTTCATATAATAAGATGTCTTTTGGAGCATAAATAACTTGATATGAGATAGAATTTAACTCATGAGTACTATATGTAGAAAACTTATCTTCTTCTTTTATAGGCATTTTTATATTTACAACTATGCCTTTATGTTTTAATTTATCTATTTCTTCATTTATTCTCTTTATCATTGTTTTTCTATCTATCATATTAAATACCTGCTTCCAAATTATCTTGTAATTTTAATAATTTATTTATTAGTTGAGATTTTTCTAAATCACAAAGTCTATTGTCTTTTATATATATGTAGCAGTATGGTTTATTTGTTTTATTATTCATATATTCATAAGCACTAAAATAATATAAACTTTGAAACTCACCATCAATAATAACTTCTACTACTTTAGACTTAAATAAAGTTTTTATTTCTAAATCATCTAATGCATCTTCAAAACACTTTGGAAAATAGTAATCTTTATATTTATTTGGAATATATATTTCATTTTTAGTTTTTCTCAAAACAACTACACATGATAAAGCTTCTATCTTCATATTTTCAAATTCACTTTTTATAAATTGAACGCAATCATCTATATCATCTATATTAAAAGGATACCTAAAAATTATATTAGCACCGTCTATAGTCAATTTAGGTTCTCCTAATTCTAAAATAAGCCCTTCAATATCTACTAAATACTGTATATATTTTATAGTGCTTATACCTTCTAAAAACTCTTTTAGCCTAGATAAATATGTAGTTTTAAAATCATATAAATTATCTTTATGTCCGTCTAGTTTATAAGTATCTATTAAAGAAGACGTAACTTTTATCGTATTATCTTTATAATAATGTAGTTTAGGTGAACCTAATTTTTCTATTTTTTTAAGCTCATGAAATAAATCCTTTGTATTTTTATAATAAATACTGTCTAAACTATCAAGTATTGTACTTTCTTCAGTGAGCACTATATCTTTTATACTTTCATTTGAAAGACATTTTTCAATTGGCAGACTTATATCTAAATCGTATTCATCGAATAAAAAATTTATAATCTTGTCAAATTCTAAAATTATACTTTTTATCTGTTCTTTCTTATTCATACTCCACCTTCTATTTACTCAAAAATATAGTCATTTTCTGTTATAAAGTCTATTATGTCGTCATTATCTAATTCTTCTATAAATAATTTCTTTACGATTTTTCTATTTAGTGAGACTAAGTCTTTAAGTGCAAGTACTGTAAATTCTGGCTTTAGTTTTAAGAAGAAATTAATTGCATTTTCAAGTTTTTCTATAAGTTCTTCATCTATATCATCTATATCATCTATAGATTTAATTTTATTTAAACATTCTAATCGAGATATTATACTTCCGATTAATAGATATATCTTATCGTGTTCTGTTGGAATTTCTATATCTTTACCTGAAAGTATATCGTCTACACTTATAAGTTCATCTTTCAATTTACAAAATTGTAAAAAACTATTACATTCAATCTCGCCAACATTTCCTTCTATTTTATATCTAAGTATATCGTCATCAAAATCGAATATATTTGTATTTAATATATCGCTTACTGCGTGCCATGTTCTCGGTGATGCAAATATCATAGAAGTGCTTTCCGGTACAAAATTATGTAGTGCCCCTGGCTTAAAATTTAAGTAGCTTATTACAAAAGAATTGATTCCATTTTTATATGCAAAGTTTTTCTTCCATATATCTAAATCATATCCTATATCGTGGATTTCAAATCTATTTGCCAGCGGTGATGGCATCTGAACAAATACACCGTTGTCGTCTTCTCTATTTCCAAGTGCAACTATAAACCACCCTTCTGGCAGTATATATTCACCCAATTTTCTGTCTTGTATTAATTGATATGCAGCAGCTTGAACTCTTTTAGGTGCTGATGTAAGCTCTTCTACTAAAAAAATTCCCCTCTCTCCATCTCTTTCTACATTTGGCAAAATATCATTTGGAAGCCACTTTGTTCTAGTTTTATCTTCGTTTGGGAAAGGAATACCTTTTAGATCTGTTTCTGTATATAATAAAAGCCTTAAATCTATAAGACCCATATTTTTTCTTTCTGTTATTTGTTTTATTACTGCAGACTTTCCTATCCCCGAAGCTCCAAGACCTAGGATAGCTCTTTTTATATTATTATCGATATTAAACTCAACTATTTTTTCAAATTGTTCTATATTAATAGTAGACATATTTTAACCCCTTTATTTTTTAATTTTAAATTTATATGATTACTTACTAAAATTTTTACATATTTATTATTTTAGAACCCTTATATCCTTCAATATTTTTTGTAGTGGCATCTTCTGTGAGACACCAAATAACATTTCTAATTAAAACATTTGGTTTTGGAAAATAGCCATCAGTCAAAACTACAGCACATATATATTTTAATTTTTCATCTTTTATATAATAAAATGCACTATCTACATTAGTTCCTTCTCCTCCAACGGGTCTAGCTTTTTTAAAATTATCTTTATCTATATCAAATACATCTTGGACTATACTATCAAAAAATATTGCCTTTCCCGTAGCATTAAAATCCTTACATATATTATAAGCCTGTGACATAAAGTTTTTTAAATCATTTTCAGAAATAGAACCTGATGTATCTATTACAAATAATATATCTTCTAGTTTATTTTCATCTTCATAAGCACCAGGTAAAATAAGTTCTCTATATAGATGATTTTTATCTGGAGTATCAAAAGACAAGTCATCAGATTCGATATTACTCAAATATCGCCTTAAATACTTGTACCATGGAAGTCTAGTACCGATTAAATCTTCAATTTTTCTAATTAAACTCCCTGGCATATCCCCCATAGATTTATTTCCCTGCATTTTATTAGTGATAATACTCTCCTGGATTATCCTTCTCATGTTTGATGAAGTTTTTTGTATATTTTTAGGTCTAATTAAGTCTTCTGTTATATTTTGATAATTTATATTTTGACCTAAACCACTTTTGCCTTGACCATTGCTTTGGCTATTATCATAGATATCATCATCTTTTTTTATATTTTTATATAGAATTTCATAAAGCTGTTCAAAAGACAGTTTTTCTAGTAATGCTTTATCTTCATCACTATCTACCATTAATGAGTCTTTTGGAGGTGTAATCATAATTTGATTTCGCCTAAATTCTTCTTTTTCCATATCTATATAATAGTTTACAAGATAATCCGCAGCTACATTTGCAATCTTAATATCTTTATTTGCCATTCTAGTTGGATGCATAAAAATGCAGTGATAAAGCTGATGAAGAATATAAAAATTCCTCTCACTTTCACTTAAACTCTCCATATACTCCCTATTATAAAATATTATCTCACCATCTGTTGATGCAATATCTGTTGTATCACTTTCTTTTAACTCATCCAATTTCATCAAAATCACACCGTAAAACGGTCTTCTTTTTATTAAATTAATCTTTAATTTACTAATACTCTCCTCTATCGTCAAATCAACCACCCCTAATTACTTTCATGACTTAATTATAACTCTTTTACATATTTTAACAATAAATTTATAAAAATCTTTATTTTAAAAACTTTTTAAAACTCTAATTTATCTTTATATATATTTACACACCTTAAAATTATCCACAATTTATAAATGAATATAATTTCAAAAATAGCCCTTATAAATCAAATAATTTATAAGGGCTATTTATAAATCTACATATAATCTTTCGTATCTGTAGGTAAATTTTTTTCTTTTAATTTATATTCTATATTTTCTTTAATTATAGAATATATAATTGCAAATAATGGAACTCCTATTATCATTCCAATAAATCCAAATAATTCTCCCGCCACTAATATAGCGAATAATATCCAGAATGCTGAAATTCCTATAGAGTCTCCTAATATCTTAGGTCCTATTATATTTCCGTCAATTTGTTGTATTATAAATATTAATACTAAGAATACAACTGCTTTTGTCGGTGATTCAAATAATACAAGTACAAAACAAGGTACTGCACCTATAAATGGTCCAAAGAATGGAATTATATTTGTAACACCTACTATTACAGATATTAATACAGCATAAGGCATTTTAGCTATTGAGAATAGTATGAAACTAAGTACACCTATTATAGCTGAATCTATAATTTTACCACTTATGAATTTTCCAAAAGTATTGTTACTTCTGTGAGTTAATTCAAATATTCTATCTGCAGTTTTTCTGCTAAACATTGCATTTACCATCTTTTTAGATAATGCATAGAATTTTTCTTTATCTAATAATAGATAAACTGATATTATTAGACCTAATATTATATTCCAAATACTAGATACTAAAGTCATAATTATATTTGCTATAAGTGGAGCTATTTCACTTATAAATGCTATTAGTTTTGCCGATATTTCTGCTAACTTATCATTCACAAAATTTGCAAGCTGATCATTTATTTCAAAATTATTAATTAATTCTTGTGTTATACTTCGTGCATTTTCCATATATTGTGGAATTTGATTTACTATACCGACCACACTTTCTGTAAGCTGTGGGAATACAAAATGTATACTAAGGTAAATCATAACTCCAAATGTTAAATATGTAAGTAATATCCCTATCATTCTTTTTCTACTTTGTCTTATTTTATTAAAAACTTTTATATTCACTAATACTCTTTCTTCATAGAATTTTAGAATAAAGTTTAATAAATATGCTAATACAAAGCCAATAATAAATGGATATAATATTGAAATTAAATAACTTATTTTAGCACTAAATGATCCTATTTGTGATGCAAAAAAGTAAAATAAAATACTAATACATATAACAATTAAAGAGTATACAGCAACTGTATTATATTTGCTATTCCAATTTACTTTCATTTTTCCTTCCTTTCTCGCCAATTATTATAATTGCATGATTATCATGATAAGAATAATAATGCACATAATTATTGATACTAATTTGACCATAAAAGAATTATCCTTCTTTGGCTCTTCATAATAAACTTCTTCTAAGTCTATATCTTTATTTTCAACAATATCTGCTTTTACATACATTATTTCAGTTAAGTCAATTAAAATTTCATTGTAATTATTATACTTATCTTTTCTATCAAGCAATTTTTTTATAATTTTTATTAGTGGTTCATTAAAAATAGTTATTTTTTTGGGGTCTAAGTTTATGCCTTTATCTATATTTTTTAACATATCAAATTCTGTTTTTGCTATTTTAAATGGCATTTTTTTAAATAGACAATAGTACATTACAACTCCTATTGCAAAAAAATCACTTTCTATATCTGTATAATTTATATTTAATTGATGCGGTGATAAAAATGAAATATTGTCGTTCATTCTTATATTTACTCCCCCATTTGCCTTTGTTATCCCTAAATCATATATTTTTATATTATAATTTTCATCAACTAAAATATTATCTAGTCTAATCCCTCCATGATAAAAACCTTTTTCATCAAACATCCTCATAGAAGTCACCATTTGTTTCATTATAAAAATAATATTATCTAAAGTTATATTATTTTTATTTACTAAATCAAATAGACTTATTCCATTAAAATACTCACTGACAATATAATATTTAGATTCATCAGTTATTACATCTAAAATATTTGCTACATTGTCACAATCAATATTTGACATCATCATAGATTCATCTACTAGATTGGCTATAAAAGTATCTTTTATGGTAGTATTGTCCCTTATAACTTTTATATATACATCTGAATCTAATTGTAAATCTTTTGCTCTGTATAGTTTATCTATTTGTAAATCTTCATCTTTTTCATTATCAATTTTGTATCTATTATCTATAATTAACACTTTATCTCCCTCTTTCAAAATAACTTCATCATATTATATCATAAAAGTATGTCGCTAAATGGAAATTATTTAAAACTTAAGACTTTCTTAATGAAATTTTTGTATATTTTTATTTAAATCTATATTTTAAAAATTATACATTATCCACAAACCAAATAATGTATAATTTTCTTAGAATTAAAAAAAGACAAGCATATATGCTTGTCTCTTTTATCTATCCATTATACACAGCTGTATAAATTTGTTTTGTCTCTGATTTTCCATTTTTAGTTATTGTTCTATAAGTTTTTGCCCCTTCTAAGCCATTATAAGTAAACTTTGTAGTTTTTATACTTACGCCAACTCTATCTTTAGAACATCCATAAATTTGAGCTCCAGCAACTCCTCCACCTGCATATGCAGATATATATACTGGGTGATCAAAGTTATTTGTAAATTTAAAATCACTGTCGCCGTCATTTACCATAGCATCTCTTCCTACAGGAACATATGCTGCTTTTTTACTGTGGTTTCTAACTTGTGTTATATCAAGTCCTGATAGTAAAACTGCATTAAATAAAGTTGTAGAACCTTGACATACACCTCCACCAGGTGCGTCTTGGTAATCTCCAGCAACTATAACTGATGCATATTTAAATCCATTACTTACAATTCTAGGACCTGTTGCATCGTTGTAAGAGAAAGTCTCTCCTGGCATTACTACACTTCCATCACATCTATCTAATGCTAAGGCTATATTATAATTTCTTCCATATTGAGATTGATTAAAAGTAGTTGAATAAGATCCAAGTACTGTGTCAATACTTTTCACATCTTCTGTTTTAACTCTTGGTTGTGTAACATCTACTTTTAAAGCTACTGTCTCATAATTTTTATCTTTATAAGCCTTTTGAATCGCTTTTTTATTAGTTTCATCATCGCATTTAAGACCAGTTTGTGATTCTTTCACTGTAATTCCACCTGATACTGAAATTGTAGCATCTACATATTTTTTATTTATTTGTTTAGATACTTGTCCTATTTCTTTATCTAATTTATCCTCATCATAAGATACTTTTATGCCTAAATCATGTCCCCCAAATTTTGTACGCATATAAGTCATTACATTTGACAAGTATGATTTTTCTCTTGTTAAATTATAGGCTTCATCTACTACTTGTTTTGTATTATACGATAAATCCACATCTTTTGCATTTATAGTATATTCTTCATTATTATAAGATAACTTAAGATTTTTTATAGGATATTTAGCATTTACAATATCTAGTGCTTCTTGTTTTGTCAGGTTAGATACATCAATATCCTCTATATAAATATTTTTAGCTATTCTTCCATTATATAAATGTTTTGATGTCAAATGATTTATACCAAATACAAAGGCAATAATTATCACAGAAATAATTGCAATAATCATATTTCTTTTCTTTTTTGAAATACCCTTTCTCTTTACAGTAGTGTCTTCACTCATTCTTTCACCCCATTCCTATGTACTCTTTAGATTATATTTTAATTAGGAAATTAAAACAATAAAATCTTACAAATGTAACTATATTGTTACTAAAATATTAGCTTAAATGCCAAAATTTTATAAAAAAACAAAATAAAACCTATTTTTATAACAATAGGTTTTTATTTTTTCCATATTTCTTAATTCTTCTTTTCTTTTTTTATTCCTTTAAATTTCCCTGAACTTCCTATAAATATAAAACCAAATTTATTGTAAATTTCATTTAATTGCATTAATGTAACTTCACCTTTTTGTAAATTTAAAAAAGTTATATCTTCTAATTTTCTTTCGTATCTCACAGTCATTTTAATCACTCCTAAAATTAAAATTTTATTACATCATATTAATTTATATTAAAAAATATTCCTATCTCTTTATCCAAACATATGTTCTGTAAGTTAATTATATACCAAACATAAGTTCTATTTCAATATTTTTTTGGTTTTTAATGTAAAATTAGTCATTATAAAATTTATCCTCTTTATAGACTTTTTATAATTTAAAGACTACAATTTATATATACCTGCCAGAAAAGTTTGTCTAATCTGAAAGGAGTTAGGAGGAGTTAATATGAAAAGAGTTGCAGTTATAAGCGCAATACTAGAAGATCCAGATACCTGCCAACAACAATTTAATCAAATCGTATCTAAATATAAAAATATAATTAGAGGTAGAATGGGTATACCTTGTGAAGTTGAAAACATATCTGTTATAAGTATTGTAGTTGTAGGGGAATTAGATTCAATTAATAGTCTAACTGGTAAACTTGGTAAAATACCTTCTGTTCTTGTTAAAACAAGCATTTCAAAAAAAGAAGTTGAATAATTCAAACTAAAAAAATCTTCATTTGAAGATTTTTTTATAACACATATTTTATAACACATAGGAAATTATATTCCTTTTAAATTATAGATAATTATAATTTTCGTCCATGTGTTTCAAAGAAATCTATCTTGTAAAATGTCTTTAGAATAAAGATTTCTTTATAATTTATAAAAGAGATATCTATGCCTCTTTTATTTATTTCTGATGTTTTTATTTTCATTAATTATCATAATTTTACATGTATTTCAAATATTTAACATTTTTATTGTGCTTTTCACTTAAAATATAGTATGATATAAAAAAGGGATATAGTATAGGGGGGCAACAAGATGAGAAATTCTAATGCAAATAATACAATACTCTTTAGTGAGAAGAAAAAAGAGTTTGAAAACAGTAAAGATAATCATAATTTCCACGATCATAAAGCACTAAAAGATAAAAATGCTGAAATTATTTCATTATCATCTTATAAGCGATTAAAATTCAAAAAAAACCATTTTAAAAAAGAAGGCCATGTAGATACTAATAAAAATAAACTAAAAAATAAAATCTTTTTAGTAGTTATTATAGCTTTATTTTTATTAATATTTATCACTACATTTCTAAAACAAAATTCACAAAGTGAAGTTCCTTCTAATACATTTGTAGCACAAAGTTCTGAAATAAATAAGTCCGATAGTTCAGCTTACAAAGCAACTGTAAAAAAAGTCGTAGGTAAATACACTAATACAAGCTATAATGTATATGTTTCTGAACTACATCAAAATGGAAACTTAGTATATGCTCAAGGATATTTTAGCGTACCTAATGAAGGCAATGTAAATTATGACTTAATTTTGCAAGATAATTCGCCTACATCTTTAATAATTAACGGAAATGAATACATAAAATAAATACTCTTTATTAAAAATATTCTCAATAAAGAAAAATTTCAAAATATATGTATAGCAATTGTAATCAATCATAAAAGAAATATTAGTTTTTATAAGCAAAAAAGAGAAATGAAGAATTTTCATTTCTCTTTTTTATTGTTACTAAATTAAGTTAATAGTTATTTATCTCTTTACATTGTCTTTTACTGCTTTTCCTACATTTTTTCCTGTTTGTATAGTTTCTTTAGCAACTGAACCTACTCCACCTATTACATCTTTTCCTATAGTCCCTACTCCATTTATCAATTCTTTGCCTATAGAACCTACTCCATTTATTAGTTCTTTACCTACATCTGATACAGGTTTTGTAATTTTATTCATAATATACACTCAACTCCTGTGATTAAAAAATCTAAAGTATTTTTTATATATTATGATTTGAGGTTTGATTTAGTTACTAAATATGTGACAAATTATAACATTTTAATGGCTTCGTCTAAATCAATTATATTTTTTTCATATAGTCCATATCCCATAAAAGCAGCTTTGGCCACTTTTATATCTATAAATTTAGACATTTCTTCATATTCTTTAGAAGATTTTATTTCTATTAATGTATTTTTTAATACTTGATTTTCATCGCTTTGATTTCCAAAGATATATACTATTTCTATTTTATCTGAAAAACCAATTTTTAATTCTTTATATGGATATAAAAGACCCAACATAGTTTTTGCTTTGTATATTTCTATTAAATCTTGTTTTAATAGATTTAAATTATCGTCGTTTTCAAAGAAATTAGCCATATTATATAGATCATTTATAATTTCTTTAGATGATTTTAAATTTTTATATCCATAATACATTTTAAATAAAGCTAAATCTAAGTTATCGGTATTTTCATTTTCTACCGCCCATTTAATCCCTATCATATCGAATAAATAATTATTTAGACAACCTCTATATTCTATATCCCCTATAAAATAATCGCTTTCTTTTCCGATTAATCCATAATTATTTTCTTTAGCTACAATATGTTTATATTCTCTCTCACCTCCATCAGGCATTTCTATCTTCATCCATAAATCCATTTGTTGTTTTATTTTTGGTATATATTCTATTAATTTATTTGCCTTAGATAAATTATTAATTCCTGATATACATTCTACTACTACACTTTGACTATTTTCTGCTTTTATGTAATTTTTATCAAAATAACCGTTATATATATTTTCTCCTACTTCTTTTACTTTTAAAAGACTGCCTCCTCTATAATAGATATTTATACAATCTTTTCTAATTTCCATTGCTAAAGTAGTATCTGATTTTACATATTTTAAGATATTTCTTAAAATACCACTTTGTAAATCATAAATAAAATTATCTGATATTATCCTTTGCATAAAATCACCCCTTCGTATATTGCATTAGAAAAAGTATCACAATAGTTTATTAAGTATAAGTTAACCATTGTATAAAATAATTATTACAAAGACAAAATACATGCATGGCATATACTATACATATATTTTATCACAATTTATTAATTTTATATCACTACAGTTAAAAATCTTTACTTTAATCTCTACTAAAAATAGTTATCTATATAAAAAAAGTGCACCTTAAAGTGCACTTTTTTATATATATTAATGGTTAGATTATCCTAATATTTGTATTGTTATATTTCTAGATCCCCAACTGTAACATTGAGATAAAGTTGGCATGTATATATCTATTATGTTTCCTTTTATTCCGCCACCGCAGTCTTCTGCTACGAATACTTTGTTTAATTCTTTTATATATACTTTTGATCTATATGGTATTACACTTGGGTCAACTGCTATAACACCGTATCTTACTGGTGTTCCTAATGCTGTCATAGTACCACCTGTGTAAGCTACTGCTCTAACATTTAATGTTCTCTTAACAGTGTATCCATTTACAGTACTTGAACTTCCTGATGAAGTTGAGCCTGATGTTGTTCCAGTTGATACATATGATTTACTAACCCATCCGTATCCACCGTTGTAGCTTATTTTATACCATCCATTGCTTTCTGCATATATAGAAACTTTTTTACCTTGATATACTGATCCTATTTTGCTATATGATGTTGAAGCCCCACTTCTAACGTTTAATGAACTAGTTGTTACTGTTCCTGTTTTTATAACAGTTTGTGTAGTTCCTGTTGAAGTTGATCCTGATGTAGTTCCTCCTGTTGAAGAAGAAGTAGTTGATACATATTTTCCACTAACCCATCCATGGTCTCCATTATAGCTTATTTTATGCCATCCATCTTGAGTATCTTTTATTTGAACTGTTTTACCTTTACTTACTGTTCCTAAAACTTTATGTGATGTAGAAGCTCCACTTCTAACATATAGTGAACTAGCTGTTATTGTTCCTGTTTTAGTTGTTTGCGTAGTTCCTGTTGAAGTTGATGACCCAGCTGAAGTAGATGAGATGTATTTTCCACTAACCCATCCATCATTTCCATTGTAGCTTATTTTATGCCATCCATTTTGTGTATCTTTTATTTCAACTGTATTACCTTTACTTACTGTTCCTAAAATATTATGTGATGTTGAAGCACCGCTTCTAACATATAGTGAATTAGCTGTTACAGTTCCGCAACTTGCTGCACTTACTGGAGTTGTTACTCCTAATGTAGTCATTACTGCTCCTATAATCGCTGTAGTTTTAACAAATTTCTTTAACATAAATTATTTTCCCCCTAAATTGTTTTTTATTAAGAAAATCTTTATTATAAATACTTTTTATTATAAATAATTTTTGATTTTGATTTCCTTAAAACTTGTTCCTTAAAACTTGTTTAAGTAATTTCTATTTTCTTAAATTACTTCAGCTTTTATCCTGCTGATATATATATCATATTACATTTTCGTAACTTTTAAAACCCTTTTTTTGAAAAAAGTTACATCGTTGTTACTTTTTTGAATTAAGGCTTTTCTAATTTTTTTCCTCTAAAACCCAGTAATTTCAACGTAATGACTATTTTTAGATTTTGTAATTTTTTTGTAATCTTTTTTGTAAATTTTTTTTTATTTTTTTCATTGTTTTTACTTTTTAGGGGGAAATTACTGCAAAAACCCGGAAGTTTTTTACTTAAATTCCTTCTATTAAAACTGTCATCATTCCACCACAGACCATACCCTCTTCTTCTGCAGCTTCACCAGTCATATCTATAGTTTCTATTTTTAAATTTTTACTGCCAGCCATATAAGCTGCATCTGTTATAATTTTCGCTTCAGCACATCCTCCACCTATTGTTCCAATTATTTTTCCGCTATCATATACAATCATCTTACTTCCTGATTTTCTAGGTGTAGATCCTTTTGTAGATATAACAGTTACAAGACTTATTTTGTCATTTTTATTTTGGGCTAAAATTTCTAATACATCTTTATTTAACTCACAAGAGTTATTTACTTTAATTTTTTCATTTTTTGCAGCTAATTTACCTATTCTTTTTACACTTATTAATTCTGCAAGTATTGATATTGCTATTTCTTCTGGGGTTACAGCTCCTATATTAAGCCCAATTGGTGAATATATATTTTCTATTTTTTCTTTTAGATATCCCTCTTCTATTAGCTCTTCTTTCATGATTTTGACCCTTCTCTTTGAGCCAATCATTCCTATATAATTTAATTCATCTAGAGATAGTATTTTTTCTAAACAGAATTTGTCGTGCTTATGACCTCGTGTTACTATTACGACATAATCCTCTTTATGTATGTCCAATATTTTAAATGCATTTTCAAATGTATTGCATATCACATTGATATCATCACCAAATTTTTCTTTATTTGCAAAATACGGTCTATCGTCTACTACAGTTACATTAAACCCTACTTTTGATGCAAAATGACATAAATGGTATCCAACATGACCTGCACCAAATACAATAAGCCTATGCTCTCTTTTAAATACTTCTGCTAATACACTCTCATTTTCATTAATTTTTATATTGGCAATTAAATTCTTTTTAATAGCTTTATCTACATATTCTAAATTTTCTTTATCTAATTCATCTAATTTATATAGTTTTTTTTCTATCTCTTTTGTTTCTAAATTATATTTTGTTATAAGTGCTACTTCTTCACCTTTATCTAAATCTTCTAGTAGTGTTTGATATATTTGTCCGCTCATTTTATCACCTTTTTACAGTACTTTTATATTTTTTGTAAAGCACATATTTAATAATGCTTCTAAAGTTCCTCCTGCTATACATCTTGCTTTATCCGATATTTTATAACAATTTTGTAGTTCTTCTTTTCTTGGATCGATATCTGCAATTTTAAGACCTTTTTTAACATATGTATTGTCGTATATTATCCCTCTTAAAATTCCACTTAAAGATGCATATACATTTTCGCCACCAACTGTCGCTATAATTTGATTTTTTTCTACATAATCCGAAATTTTACTTATATTATTTATATTTCCTTCTCCTGGCGAATGTATTACTCGTTCTTTTGAATATCCTTTTATATCACCTGGAACTCCTGTATTTTTTGCTGCAAATCCGTCATATATAATTCTTCCTAAATTGTGTCCTCTCTTTGTTTCAATAACTGCATGCACATCTTTTCCCGCCTCAAATCCAGGACCTAAAGCAATAGTAATAGGAGCCATATCTATATTTGTCCCTATATTTTTTTTAGCTATTATGGCGTCTATCAATGCTACTGGCTTTATCTGACTTAACATTTCACATTTTTCATCTATTATTAAAGGGATATCTCCGTCTTCTAAAATCTGATATATTTCCTCTATATTTGATGCTAATCTACATTTTACTCCTTCAACTACCATCTCATTTTCAAATACGGCATTACAAAACGACACAGTTCTTCTTATTGCTGTCGGATGTTTACACTCAAGTACTACCACTTTTATATTGCATCTATGTAATTTATGAATAACTCCTGTCGCCAAATCTCCGCCACCACGGACTACTACTATATTATCCATAATCATTTCCTTTCTTATATTACTATTTATATTTTTATGAATTTATATTTTATAACTTGTAAAAATAACATCTATTTTAAATTCAAGACATAATTGTGCTATTTTTTTACATTTATCTAGATATTCCAATTTATCAACTTTATTTATAATTACTTTATACTTACAATTTACATTCTTTTTAAGTCCATTTTTATTTTTTATTATTTCTACTAAATCAAATATATTTATATTTTCTTTTATATTTTTGTGAAGTAATTTTGACACTAATTCAGGCCTGTTACAGGTTTCTTCAATTTTTTTATCTAAACTGTCAAATCCAATAAGTCCAATTACTAAATCTGTTTCTTGTATTATTACAGGTTCATTGTCTTTCGGCGCTTTTAGAGGTAGTCGTTTTGAGCCATCACCTTCTATTAATAAAAAATCCGAAATATCTATACATCTTTTTAATGTATCTTCATCTAAGCTCTTTACTTTATAGTCGCTTTCTTTTTTACCTATTTTAATTAAATTGTTTTTTTGCAAAATTTTTTTAAGGTTTTCTATATTAAAATCTTCATCAATTAATAAAAAATCTTTATCTAATTTCATATGTGTAGTTGTTGTTATAATTGTTTTTTTATTTAAATTTGATAATTCATTTCCAAGCTCAAATATTGTGCTTGTTTTTCCACCTGCTCCAACTACAGTTATAACTTTATCTTTATTTAAATCTATATCTAGTGCATTTATTAAACTTTTTTCTTTTACTATATTGTTGTTTTTATAAGAATAAACTTGCATAAAAATCACCTTTTTATTTATTTTCTAATTGACTTTTATAGTCTATATCAATAAGTTCTCTTTTTTCTAAAACATCAAATATAAATAAATCATCTATATTTTTTAAAATTATTTTTTTTCCGCCCTTATCTCCATCTAACTTTAATAATTTATCTTTATATTTATCTGTAAAAATAGTTGGATTTAATAAAATACCGTCATTACTTACACAACCTAAATTCTTTTTACTTCTTATAAATTCATTTATAAATTTATTTATTGTTTCTTTTTTAATATATGGTTGATCACATACAATAAACATGTACGCATTATTAAATGAATTTGAAATTCCCAGTTTTATAGACTGAGAAATTCCAAATTCACTATTGTTGTTTTTTATTACTTTTATATCTTTATTTTTTAAATTATTTATTATTTCATCGTATTTTGTGACAAAAATTATTTCATCTATATTGTCATTGACTTTTTTTAAATCTATAAGTTTATCTAATGTATGTAAATACATTGGTTTTTTATTTATTTTATGTAGCAACTTATTTCCATTAAATCTTTTACTATTTCCAGATGCTAAAACGATTATGCTAAGCTTCAAGGTTATTTTTTAATATTCCCATCGCAATTTTCTCACTAGTCATAGGAAGCTCATTAATCCAAACTCCACTAGCGTTATATATTGCATGACATAATGCTGGAGATGGAGTATTTATAACTAATTCACCTATTGATTTTGCACCAAATGGACCACTTGGCTCATAACTTGATTCATATTCTACTCTTATTTTACCCATATCAAGTCTTGTAGGTATTTTATACTGCATAAATGAATCGTTTAATATTCTTCCTCGTTTGTCATATTGAACATCTTCGTATAGAGCCATACCTATACCTTGTACTAAACCACCTTCTGTTTGTACTGTTGCAAGAGCTGGATTTATTACTGTTCCGCAGTCTACACATGTCGCATAATCTATTATTTCAACATGTCCTGTTTCTTTATCTAATTCTATCTCAACAGCACCTGCCATATATGGTGGTGGTGATACTGGAGTTTTCTCCTTAGCTGTTGCTGTTAATGTGTGGTTGCTATAACACATTACATTGTTTGCTATATCTTTTAAAGTTATGCTTTTTTCTTCTTTTACAGAGTATACTTTTTCTCCATCAAAATCTGCATCTTCTATATCTATTTCTAACATCTCAGCTCCTGCAGCTATTATTTTCTCTCTAAGCATTTGACAAGTCTTTATAGTTGCATTTCCTGTTAAATATGTTGTACTTGATGCATAAGAACCAGAATCATATGGAGATATGTCAGTATCGACACCATAAACTACTATATTGTCGACATAAGTATCTAGACAATCGGCTGCCATTTGAGCAAGTATTGTGTCACATCCTGTACCCATATCAGTTGCACCTATCATCATTGAATAGAATCCATCGTCGTTTACTTTTATAGTTACACTAGCAACATCGACATGACTTATTGCTGAACCTTGCATAGCTACAGCAAGACCAACAGATCTTACTTTTCCGTTTCCTAAATCTTTACATGGGTATTTTTCATCCCAATTTATCATTTCTTTTACTTTATCTAAACATTTTTCAAGTGTACATGAGTTGGCAGTTTCTCCATGATAAGCTGGCATATAGTCGCCTTCGTGTATAAGGTTCTTTTTCTTAAACTCAATAGGGTCCATATTCATTTTCAATGCTAATTTATTCATAGTCGTCTCTAATGCATAGACACCTTGTGTCGCACCGTATCCTCTATATGCTCCTGCTGGAATAGTATTTGAGTAAACACCGTCAAATGAGAATTTAAATGCATTTACATGACTTGTATATAGAGGTAATGATTTTTGACCAGTTAAACCTATAGTTGTAGGTGTATGGTCTCCAAAAGCACCTGCATTTGATAAAGTATAAAGTGAGGCTGCTTTTAAGTTTCCATTTTCATCGGCACCTAGTTTTACAGTTATTTGCATTTGATGTCTTGGGCTCGATGCTATTTGACTTTCTTTACGGCTATATACTATTTTAGCTGGTTTACCAGTTTTCCACGTAACTAATGCGGGGAATATCTCATTTACTACACTTTGTTTTGCCCCAAATCCCCCACCTATTCTAGGTTTTATTACTCTTATATTTGACTTTGATGTTTCAAGTGCAGTTGCTAATATTCTTCTAACATGAAACGGTACTTGTGTCGCTGCAACACAAACAAGCCTACCATATGGATCTTTATATGTATATGCTCTAAAAGTCTCCATCATCGTCTGTTGGTTTGCCTTTGTTAAATATGTCTCTTCTATTACATATTTACATTTTTCAAACTCAGCTTCTACATCGCCTTCTTCCATAACATCATGGCATATTAAGTTTCTTTTTACATCTGGTGAAATCGGAACTTTTACTTCCCAATCTTCTTCTGGATGTACTACAACTTCATTATCTAACGCTTTTCTAAAATCAAGTACTGGCTCTAAAACTTCATACTCTACTTTTATCATTTTTAAAGCTCTATCTACACATTTTTCATTTTCACCAGCTACTATTGCAACAGCATCCCCTACGTATCTAACTCTCTCATCTAATATTTTTCTATCATATGGACTAAGTTCTGGATAAGTTTGACCTGCAGTTGTAAACCTTGAATTTGGAGCATCTTCCCATGTTAATATACATTCAATCCCTGGAACTTTAAGCGCCACATCTTTTTTTACATTTTTAACTAATGCATGAGCATGAGGTGAACGAAGTACCTTTACTATAAGTGCATCTTTTGGTGCTATATCATCAGTATATACAGGTTTTCCTGTAACAAGTGACATTGCATCTTTTTTCATAACACGATTATTTACAAACTTCATGGTTTACTGTCTCCTTATTTCTATCTAAATATTTTTTTATAGCTCTTAATTGACCTTGATATCCTGTACATCTACATAGATTTCCTGCTAAATACTCTTTTATTTCTCTTTCTGTTGGATTTTCTAACTCATCTTCCATAGCAAGAACATTCATTATAAATCCTGGAGAGCAATATCCACATTGTTCAGCTCCTTCTTTAGCTAAAAATGTCCCAAAATCTATAGCTCTATCTTGAACTCCTTCAAGAGTTACTACATGTTTATTATTTATTTGAGCTGCAAGTGTTGAACATGAAAGAACTGGCTTTTTATCTACCCAAACTGTACATAGACCACAGTTTGCAGTTTCACATCCTCTTTTAACAGAATAACAGCCCTTACTTCTAACATATTCAAGTAATAATATATCCGGTTCTATTTCATCTTTTATCATTTTTCCATTTAACCAAAACTTAATTTCCATATCTACATACCTCCAATTTCATTTATACATCTTCTAACTAACACTTTGCATAAATGACTTCTAAACTCTTTACTAGCTCTCATATTACTTCCAAACTCTAATTTAGACTCTACATAATCTGCAAATTTTTCTATTTCTTCTTTTGTAGGCTCATCACTTAGAATATTTTCTTCATCTAATATTAAAGCTGCCTTTTGTGGTCTAGCGCCAACCGCCACTTCAAATTTATCTTCTATTTTTGATACTGCACAAGTAAGTACAGGGAAGTCTGTAGATATATTCCTATGAGACATATAACTTATTTTTCTATTGTCTTTTTTTATTATAATTTTTTCTAATATATCACTATCATAAGGCATATTCACAAATTCTTTCATTGGAATCATTCCACCTTTATAAAGTTTTACATAGCTGTCTAAAGCTAATAAACATGTAAGAGGATCTGAGAATCCAAATCTTGAAAATATACTGCCACCTACAGTTGCACAATTTCTAAATTGGACTCCAACTATACTTTTTACACAATCTTTTATTGCATTATTAAAATAATTATTTAATCCCTCATGGACTTCTAAATCTCTAAGCCTTACCATTGCTCCTATTTCAAAACACTCATCATTTTCTTCTATTTTATCTAAATTTAAATTAGATAAATCTATAGCTGTTTGAATAGTTTTTTTACCCATCTTCATCCATAAAAGTCCGCCTAATACATTCGCCTTTTTACTTTTATTTAATTTATAAGCTTCTTCTAAGCTATCTACAACAACATATTTTTTAATTGTAAACATTAAATCCTCCTACTTTCTAAATGTATTTACATAAAAAAAGACAAACCCATAAGTCTGTCTATTTTGATAAAAAGAGATACGTTAAATTTCAAACGTTCTCTTTCCCCTTATATTTAAATACTACATTTTAACTTCATATCTAAACTTAACTTATTTTACCATAGCATTATACTTACTTCTATCTTATTTTATATATTTAGTAATTTTTATTTTGTATTTATGCTCCAACTTTTTGTGCGTCTTTTTGTTCATTATTTTTAGGCAAAATTAAATTTAAAACAGTAGCCACAACAAAAGTCATTATTATCCCATTTTCTGCAAATATATTAGATACCCAAGCTGGACATTGTGATAAAACTTCTGGAACATTTCCAATTCCAACACCTATTCCTATAGCCAAAGCTACTATAAGACTATTTCTTGCATCTAAATTTTCTCGAGATAATGATTGTATCCCACTTACAAGTATCATAGAGAACATTATAACCGCGGCTCCACCTAATACTGATTGAGGCATAACTGAAAATAATGCACTTAATTTAGGACAAAATCCGCATAAAATTAAAAATAGCGCACCTGTCATTATTACGAATCTATTTACGATTTTAGTAACAGTTACAAGACCTACATTTTGGCTAAAAGATGTATTTGGTAATATTCCAAATATAGCGGCAACTAAACTACCTACTCCGT
The DNA here is from genome assembly GCF_039062665.1 of Clostridium sp. 2218st1_F5_2218SCRN_220325. Classification (NCBI taxonomy): domain Bacteria; kingdom Bacillati; phylum Bacillota; class Clostridia; order Eubacteriales; family Clostridiaceae; genus Clostridium; species Clostridium sp. 2218st1_F5_2218SCRN_220325. Next base: position 123,497 of record NZ_JBCLNH010000004.1, read on the forward strand.
CTGCCATAACACCACCAGATAATTCTCTATCAGTAGCTTCTCTATCAAGTCCACCATTTGTTATTCCTGATATATCTCCAACAGTTTCTACTGTAGTAGCTATAAACATAATACCCATAGCTATTATAGCTTCCATATTAAATTCAAATGGAACTACCATTGGATGTGGTAAAGAAAACCAAGCACTTTCTCTTACTTGAGTAAAATCTACCATATTCAAACATATAGCTAATATGTATCCAACTATTATACCTATTAATATAGATGAATCATTTAAAAATCCTTTAAATTGTTTTAGTATTAATATTACTATTATAACTGTTGTTCCTACTAAAAGATGGTTTAATGAACCGAAGTCTTTGGCTCCTGCCCCTCCTCCAAAATACTTAATTCCAACTGGTAATAAAGATAATCCTATAGATATTATAACTAGACTTGTAACGATTGGTGGGAATAGCTTTTTAAGTGGTTTTATAAAAAAACCTAAAACTAATTCTATTATACCTCCAACTAATGTAGCACCTATTATAGAACCATAACCATACTGTGCTCCAATTGCTTGAGCTGTACCGATAAATCCTGAACTTGTACCCATTACTATAGGAAGTTTTGCCCCGATTGGTCCTATAGGGTATAACTGAACTAATGTAATTACTCCTGCTACAAACATAGAGTTTTGAATAAGCATTGATCTTAAGCTAGAATCTATATTTAATAAACCACACACTATTATAAGTGGCGAAATATTTCCTAAAAACATTGCAAGAACATGCTGTATACCTAGAGGCACTGCCCTTTTAAGCTCTACTCTTCCATCTAATTCGTAAATTGACCCTTTTTTTTTCATAATACGCTCCTTCTTAAATATTTACTAAATACTTCGAAATAACTACTACTAAAATATACCACATACACAAACGTATTTCTATATTTTTTTTATATTTTTCGTATTTTTTTACACTAAATTGCATTTTTACGCTATATTTTACAAATCCAATTCGTGTTTTTATTTAATTTTGCTCTTATTTTAATTATTTTTCAATTAAATTTCCACTTAATAGTTTGGATATTAATTAAATTTAAGGTATAAAAATATTGATAAAATCTTCAAAAAGTATTATGATAAATTTTATATACAGTAATATCTAAATAAAATGAAGGGGGTAGTTTATGAGTAAAAAAAGAACACTGCAAAATAACTTAAGTTATGCTCTTAGATATATGTTTGATAATTATGGTATGAATATTTTCCTAGATTCTCAAAAATTTTTAATTACTCTAGATAATTTAATACCTACATTACAAGAAGAGTTATCTTTAGTTAAGTTTGCAATTGAAAAAAATGCAATCTCTACAATATTAAACGCTCACAATCAAAGAGATGTAGATAGAAACTTTGCTTATTTACGTGCAAAGACTATTCTTACAAAAAATGGAGTCGCAGAAAAAGGTGCAATATACATACTAGATTGTTTTTTATACGCGCTTGACTGGGTAGATGACTTCCCTGATTATGAAGATTTATCAGATGAAGACTTTAAAATTTCTGAAATTATTAGCGAAGAAGAAAAAAATAAAGCATTTGACAAAAAGCTTAGTTCACAAGCTCACAACAAAAATAAACCAATTATATCATTAAACAAACAAATGCCTGCTGAAACTAATGAAAATAAAACTTCACAAGTCGAACCTACTCATTTTGAAGAAAAAAATTTATCTTCTACTGAAAAAGATCCTGTAGAAAGTACTCTAGACCAAGATGATACTCAAAAATTAGATATCCATAGAAATAATCCAGAATCAGAATCTAATTCAAAATATTACTTAAATCATAGTTTTGAATATAAAGACCAATATGATGACTACGATGATGAATATGAATCTGGTCCTAATTTCAAAAAAATATCATTAATAATTGCATCTATACTTGTTTTAGGTTGTATAGGATTCTTTATGTTCAAAAATTTAACTACAGAAGCCCAAGCAGTTGTATCCGGTGTTTCTATAACTACAGAATACCAGATAGAAGACGGTGTTTACGTATTACCTATAAATAAAGAAACTGATTTAAATGTTATAATACAAAGCAGTAATTCAAAAGAGTTAGATTTATCTAAATTAAGCTTTAAAATAGATGACGAATCTATTTGTACACTTAAAAATGATGATAAAAAATGTACTATCACAGGTTTAAAAGAAGGTAAAACTAAATTAGTAGTAATTTATAATAATGAAATTGTAGATTCTATAGATTTATCTTTCAAAGAATTTGTAGATGATAAAAATACAGTTAACTCTAATACTGAAGAACAAGATTCTAAAACTGAAAGTAATACGAAAAAAGAAAACAGTACTACAATAAATAAAAATAACAATAGTACTACAGGTGGCAACAGCAATAATAATAGTAGTAATAATGGAAATGGTAATAACAACAGTAATAATAATACTAACAACAACAATAATAATAGTAATAACAACAATAATAGTAACAATAATAACAACAATAATAATAAACCAAATCCAAATCCAACACCTACTCCTGAACCTACGCCAACACCTGACCCAAATCCAACTCCTACTCCGGATCCTACACCGACTCCAGATCCGACTCCGACTCCAAATCCGGATACACAGTCAAGTAGTGAGTTGTAAAACAAAAATTCTCTAGATAATATCTAGAGAATTTTTTAATTTCTTATTATGTTATAAAAATAATTGTTATGTGAAATAATAACTCTATAATAAAAAGTAAAGGAGTTTATTATGCCTAACGAAGATACAATTAACTTACTAAAAGAATGTGACGCAGGTTGTAAGATGGGTATTGATTCTATCGAGCAAATCCTAGATAAAGTAGAAAATAAAAAGCTATACGATATTATAGTAAAATACTTAAATGATCACCAAAAACTTCAAAATAAAATAACTGATAAATTAAATGAATTTGGATGTGCAGAGGAACAACCTAGCACTATGGCTAAAGCTATGAGCCATATGAAAATAAATTTTAAACTTATAAAAGGTGAACACGATAAAGAAATCGCTGATTTAATGACAGAGGGATGTAATATGGGTATAAAATCTATAAATAAATATATGAATCAATATCCAACTGCATTAGAATCTATAAAAGGACTATGCTATGATTTAGCAGAACTTGAAGAAAATTTTGCAAAAGATATAAGACATTATTTATAAATTTTCATTTAAACACCCTAAAAAGTAGATTTATTTTAAACATATTTAAGGAAATCATATTTATCCACAATATTACAATAAAAAATGCCAAATATTATATGTTATATGGCATTTTTTATTGTCAAAAATTATAGCTCTGAAATTTCCATAAGCCTTATATATATTTTCTTTATTCTCAAGTTTATATATTCAATATATCCCCTTTTCATAATCCAGTCATTTACATCCATCTCATCAAATAAATCTTCATATTTCTCTCTTAAATACTCTATATTATCACTATGCATATTTAACATATATTCATATAAAAACTCATATGCATTTTTGTATGTAAATACATCAGTTTCTGAATTATTGACAGTAACTATCAATAACTGTCTTTTTTCATCTATATCAAACTCTGTTTTGTCCATCTCAAAACTCCCCATTTGACTTATTAATTTATCTACCTCTTCTAATAAATCTCTAGATTCTTTCAATAATTCAATCTCTCTCATAAAATCCCCCTAAAATTTTTATATAATTAAAGGCACAATATAAATTATATATTGTGCCTTATGTGTGCAAAATTAAATTTTAATTTTATATAATTTTAATTTTTTCCCTTTGTATTACTTGTAATTTATAAATTTTAATTTGTTAAAAAATATATGTGGTTTAAATGTTATATTTTAATTTGTGAATTGTTATATTCATTTATACCTCAAGTATACTAAAGATAGTATTTTAATTTGCACACATATTTATTAAAAGAATAAAAATTCTATTAATCTATATCTATTAAAATCTCATTATTAGCTTTATTTAATGCAATTTCAAGCTCTAAGATTTCTTCATTTCTATCTTCTAAATACTTTTTCAACTCTTTTTTATTAAAATTCGGTTCTTTAACTCTATAATAAACAGAAGTTGCCGCTGCATCTACTTTTCTTTCTTTTGATGATTTAACACCATCTAAAATATTTTCAAAATTATTGACTTGCTCTCTTAGATATTTAATTCTATTTAATGTGCCTTGAAGGCTTAGCTTACCGTTTTTTGTTTCTATATAATTTTCATTATTTGCCTTAGATATATTAGTTTTTATTGTAGAAATCTCTTGACCTAATTCTATTATAAGCTCAAATTCTCTATTAAAGTCGACAACCTCATTACAATCATATCTAGTTCCATCTGATTCTAATATATACTCTTGTACTATATTTTCAAGTCTCATCATAGTATACATTTTATCTCTGTATATTCTCTCTAATTCAGATACTCTTAACATTGCTTGACTTATTGTACTTCTTTCCATAATATATTCCTCCACAAGTTTTAAATTATTTTTTCTTAAAAACGTATGTAATTCCTATTATAAATAAAATTGTAAGTAAATAAGATAATATATAATTATAGCTACTAGTTGCCTGTGATAATAATATTAAAATAATTGCAACTAATTCTAAAGATGAAAATAATATATTCTTAGCTATTTCAACAAATAGCCCGAAAAATATCCATACTATCTTCATATCCCCACTTACATTATTAAAGCCATTTTTATAATCTAAAATAGTGCCTGTAATAATATTTCTAAAATAATTTCCAAATACAACTACTCCATTTTTAATTCCTTCAACTAATCCTAGATCATTTTTTAATTCAAATCCTACATTTTGTTTATAACTTGTTATATATTGATTTGAAATATTCTCTAATCTAGTTAATGAAGTATATCTATTTAACCTACTAGAATTAAAGATTTTACTTTGACCTGTATAGTTAACAGTAAGTGGCATAAATAGAGAACAAATTAATAAAATCAATATCAAAAATATAATTGGTTTCTTTTTCAAATTAAATTTCCCCCTATTATTTTACATGTTTATAATTATATCATAAGTTATTAATTTTTAGTTGTTTATATGATTTTTTTATAAAATTATGATACCTGTTTTAAGCTTTGTAAAAACAAAATGGACTAATTTTATTAAGATTAGCCCATTTTTTATTATTTATATATTTCTATATTATGAAATAAAACTTTTTCATTTCCTTTATTCATATATATGTGATTTAATCCCCCGCCAAATTTTAAACTGTCTCCTTTATTTAATTCATATACCTCTTGCTCTACTTGGATAGTCAATGTCCCTTCTGATACGAGAATCATTTCTTCTAAGACGTTTTTATGTATAGCTGATACATGACTACAATCTGGATATAATTCTACTAAAAATACATCTATCCCATTTTTCGAATCAAATGGAAATATAGGATATATTATCATTTTACCATTTTCCTCTTTAATTGGATGTATTTCGTCTTTTTTTACTAAAACTAGTTGATTTCTATTATCGTCCAATAAAGATATAAAATTAACTTTTAATCCAGATGAAATCTTCCATAATGTCGATATAGTTGGACTTGATTCTCCTCTTTCAATTTGCCCTAGCATAGCTTTACTAACGCCTGTCAATTTTGATGCTTCATCTAAACTCAACCCTAAACCATTTCTCAATCGTCTAAGATTTTGTCCCACTTTTGGAAGTTGTGACATAATAAATTATCTCCTTGCTTTTTATTTATAACTACTTAATTATAATAAGTATTCCCCCTTTTATATACTATCATGTATATTTCTATCATTATACTATACTTTTACCCGGATATGTATATTAATCGAGCATATTTTTGAATTTTCTAAATATATATTTGTATGTATATTTATATATAGTTTTTCTCGCTAATTAATTCTCACTCGTTTGACATTGATAAAAATCTTATATACCATTTTATTAATAAATATAAAATATATAAAGTCTAGGAGGATAATAGAAATATGAATAAAATAAAAGTAGCATTGATACAAATGCATGTCGAAGAAGATAAAGATAAGAATTTACAGACAGCTAGAAAATTTGTAAATAAGGCTGCTAATGATGGTTGTGATTTAGCAATTCTTCCAGAGATGTTTACTACTCCTTATAAAACAAGTAACTTCCCATTATATGCAGAATTTGAAGGTGAAAAATCATTTATAGAACTTTCTAATATGGCGAGAGAAAATAATATATATTTAGTAGGTGGCTCTATCCCTGAAAAAGATTTAAATAATCTAGTTTATAATACTTCATATGTATTTGATAGAAGTGGAGAAAAAATAGGAAAACATAGAAAAGTTCATTTATTCGATATAGATGTAAAAGGGGGACAAGCATTTAAAGAATCTGATACATTGACACCTGGCGATAATATTACTGTATTTAATACTGAGTTTGGAAAAATAGGACTTTGTATTTGTTTTGATTTTAGATTTCCCGAACTTGGAAGATTAATGGCACAAGATGGTGCAAAAATTATAATTGTTCCCGCTGCCTTTAATATGACTACAGGTCCTGCCCATTGGGATTTAATGTTTAGATCACGAGCTGTAGACAATCAAGTCTATACAATAGGTTGTGCACCTAGCAGAGATGTTGATAGTTGTTATATATCATATGGCAACTCTTTAGTTGTATCTCCTTGGGGCGATATTTTATATAAAATGAATGAAAAAGAAGGATATAAAATAATCGAATTAGACTTAGATTATGTAGACAAAATTAGAAAAGAACTCCCACTTCTGTCTGCTAGAAGAGTTGATTTGTACAAATAAAAAAATTCGCTTCGCTCATAGCGCCAACGACTTCGTCCGTTGCTTAAAATTCGCTTCGCTCATGGCGCCAACGAATCGGCGATTCCGTTGCTTTAGTTAATATGTTGGAAATTATACATTATCCACAAACCGGATAATATATAATTTCCTTAAGATTAAAAAATCCCCTTGTTAAAACAAGGGGGTATTTTTTACGCTCTTTTTCTTTTAAAATCAACTTTTTTTACATTATTTTTATTGTTTTTTGTTTGTAATGTATTTGGTTTTAAATCCATTAATATCTCTAAATCCTCTGGATATAAAGTTATCCCTTGAGAATATAATTTATCTATTAAAGTTGCATTGCTCACTATATGATTTTCTATTAAAGCTTCATATGCCATTTTTAGTAATGATGAGTCAGTTAATTTAAACTTATCATCTAGTGGTTCAACTTTATTCCAACCTCTTTGTTGCCAATCGTTAAGTAGATAATTGTATTTTTTATAGCTTATTACACCTAGACTATATGCTCTATAAACTAATAAACTAACAGGTACTGCCCATTTAGCTTTTAGATTAACAAAGTCTTCTAATTCATTTGCTTCTTGAATACTATTTAAAAATGCTTGTTTTGGAAGTAAAAATTCAGCAGCAAATTCTTCACAGTCAAATTTCTTTAAAGGTATATTTAGTATATCACTAACTATATATCCTAATTCACAAGCTAAGTCATGATTTCTTATAGGCGCAATATTTTTATCTCCACCTAAAGCAATAACGTATTTTGTATTTTTATCTACTGATTGCTTTTGAGTAAAAGGACTTGCACCCCTTCTATTAACATTCATATAGCTTATTATTATACCTTTTGCCGTCATTATATCACCTAAATTTAAAGGTGTTGGTTTTTCGTCATCCCATAAGTCCCAATGCTCTCTTATTTTTTGAGAAAGAACTTCCATAGAATCTCCTCTATGTAAATTATTAGGTAAGTCTAGTTGTGGGAAACCTATATAATCTTCAAAGAATAAAAATAATTTTCTTAACATAATTAATTTTTCTTTGTATGATATTTCTTCCATTCTTGGCAGTGTAGAATTTGGATTAAAGTGTGAATCCTCTACTAAAACTTTTATATTTTCATTATCATAGAAATATTCTCTTGGAAAATGAAGTATATTAGATAATTTTAATGCATTTTCTAAAGTTGGTTTATATTTATTTTCTTCAAAAGCTAATATATCTTTTTTATTTATATTTGTTTCTTTTGCTAAAATATCTATACTTTTGCCTCTATATACCCTAGCAATTTTTAATCTTTTTCCATTAAATAAATCTTTTTTCATTTTATTTTACTCTCTTTCATTATCAAACAAAAAACTTTTATAGATTATAAATAGAATTTTGTTTGATTTAGATTTTTTAACCTTTTCAATTATACTCAATATCAGCTATAATATCAAATAATATTTTAATCTTACAAATCCATAAATCTTGTAACTATTTCTTTTATATAGTATTATTATCAATATATTTATTATACTATATTTTTATATGTAGTATATTTTTGTTTTAATTAGGAAATATTTAATTTAAGATTTTTAAAACTTAAATTAAATGTATTAGGGGTGAATTTATATGAATGACAATAATGAACAAATAGTATTAGAAACGTTAGACAGATTACATATCAAATACGATATAACCGAGCATCCAGCTGTATTTACTATAGAAGATATGAATACACTTGGAATTATGCTTGAAGGAAATGTCGTTAAAAATCTATTTTTAAGAAATTCAAATGGAACAAATCACTATCTTTTAGTCATGGATAAAAATAAAAAAGCAAACTTAAAATCAATAAAAACTCAAATCAATTCTACTTCACTTAAATTTGCATCTGAAGAAAGGCTAAAAAAATATTTAAATCTTACAAGAGGCTCTGTAACTCCCCTTGGAATCTTAAATGATACAAACTGTGAAGTACAGGTTTTAATAGACGAGGATTTAATAGGCGAAAAGAAAATCGGAGTACATCCAAATACAAATACGTCTACTCTATGGATTTCACTAGAAGACCTTGTAAAAGTTATACAAAACCATGGCAATCAAATTACTTACATAAAAGTATAAATAATAAAGCATTTATTTAATTATAATAATATTAAGTAAATGCTTTTTAAATAAATTTTTATTTTAATATTTTCTACATTAAATATTTTTATTTAATTAAAATTCACATTCGATTTTATAGGAATTTATTGGCATTTTGTGTTATACTTTTAAAGATACATAAATTTATTCTATTTTTAAAAATTCTATAATTATACAGGAGGTGATTATATGAAAAAAAGAAGAGTAGTATATATTATAATTTTTCTAGCTATTATACTTATCAGTGGATTCGTTATAAAAAATAACTTAAAAAGTAATACCTTAGAAGCGCAAACTGATCAATTAGATTCTCCTTCTGGAACTAAAATTGATGATAGCGAAGATAAATCTAATCAAAAAATATCTGATTTAAAACTAAAAGGTTATATATTATCAATTAATGATGGCGATGTAGATTTTGAACAAATTATGAAAAAAGTAAATCTACAAGATAAAAAACCTGTTTATAGTCAGCTATCTTCCACTTACAACAGTGCCGCAATTATACAAACGAACCAAAAAATAGGTCCAATTTATCTAGTTGATTGTAAATATGATAAACAAAAAAAGACATATTCTATAAATAAAAATTCAAAACAATTAATAACTGAATTTATACAAAATTGTGATGCTCTTGTTTTTTTACATTCAGTAGACTCTGATATTGCTAAAAAAGCTATTTTAATTGAAGCAAAAGATAAAAATTATTATTATCCTTTAAGTAGAAATACTTTAGATGATTTAAGTGGAGAAGCATTAACAGAATTAAAATAATATAATTTACATCAAATAAAAACTGCCCTATATTACAAAATCCATTCTAATATAAGGCAGTTTTTTATTTAAAATATTTCTCTTTTATCTTTTCTATACTCTCTTCATCCAAATCATACGCTTCACCTACATTACCTTCAAGCATCGACCATACTTTATTATGTACCTCTATAGCATTTGAGAAATTTCCTTCTTTCCAACTTTCCAAGCTGCTTCTAAAATAAATCCTTTGATATCTATCTTCTATATAATCAATACCTGAAAGTGCTTTTTCAATTGTATTTGGCGTGACTTCTGTACATTCCCACTTATATTCAGCTTTTATAAGCGTATTTGCAAGTGAATGTATTAAATTTAATTCATCTGCATTGGAAGTAGGATCTTTTACCTCATCTTCTTTAATTATTAGACTTGGTTTAGCATTATTTAAATCCATAGACTCTACTTCTCCACCTAATAATTTCATTAAATTATCTTTTTCTAAGAAATTATGAGTTCTAAGAAATATAGGATATATATTACCAAACTTCATAAATATATTTGGCTTAATTATTCCTATTATCGGCAATAATATTATGCATACTAATAATAAATCAATAAACCAACTAAAATAATAAGATTTTTTTTCTTTTTTTTCTTCTTTAAAAGGTTCATCGATTATATCATCTAAATCTAGTGGAATCTTTATATTCTCTAAATCTTTCTTTGAAAAATAGAAATCCTTAATATCTTTTTTTATATCTTCATCTATATTTATGTCAATATTAGATATATCACTTTTCATATTATACGACTTTTTTTCCTCCATTTATAAATATTCACCCACACTTGCTTTTATTTTTTTTAATGATTGTCTAAAATAAATTTTAACAGTATCAGTATTTAAATCTAATACTTCCCCTATCTCTTCATCAGACAGATCAAAATAACATTTAAAAATAACTACATTTTTATATTTTACATCTAATAAATCAATCGCTTCATATAAATTTATTTTTCCATCACAATAATATTTATCTAAACTTTTATCTTTATCTAGCATACCAACATATTTTAAAAAATTATTTGTATTTATAATAGTTATTTTGTACAACCATAATATAATATTTTGGTTTTCATCTAATTTAGACATATTATCCTCAATAAAATACATCGTATCTGTCAATATTCTTTTAGCATCATCTTCATATTTAGTATGTAAAAATACCAATTTATACATCTGTTCAATATTATCTTTTATAACTTGCTTTATAGCTTTTTTATTTCCTTTTCTAGCTTTTGAGATATTATCCAAACCATTTCTCCTTTTCCTTCTATTAGAAATAATTTTACACTCTTTTTACATTTTCATCAACAATATAATATGTACTATAAATTTCATAAATTTTTTTCAATTATAAATCATATAAATAAATATATTGAATTTAAAGGAGAAAAACTTATGAGGAGAAAAAATCTAATTATAAACACATTTTTATTGACCTTTTCTACCATGACCTTAGGCCTTATAGGTATGGTATTTCGAATATATTTATCTAATCAAATTGGTAGTGAAGGTATGGGACTTTATCAATTAATTATGAGCATCAATGTTTTTGCATGGACTATAGCTATTTCTGGTATTAGGGTTACACTTACAAGGCTTATTGCTGAAGAAATCGGTAAAAAAAGTAGCAAAGATAAAATTAGGCGTTTACTTAGATGTGGTTTTATATATACATTATTTTTTAGTTCTATATCTGCCTTAGGTTTATATTATGGCTCTCACTTTATAAGTACGGTATTAATAGGAGATATTAGAGCTCAAGTTCCTCTAGAAATACTCTCATTTAGTATGCCCTTTATAGGTATCTCTGCTTGTTTTAATGGGTATTTTTATGGTTGTAGAAAAGTTATAAAAAGTATTACTGCTGATTTTATAGAAAATATAACTATGATGGTTATAGTTACTTTTTTTATAACTTCTTTTTCAACTGCAAATTTAGAATATACTTGTTCTTACATAACTCTCGGCATGACTTTAGGAAGTATTATAGCATGTTTTTGTGCTTACCTTATGTACATATTTGAAAAGAAAAATTCGCCTGCTATTAAAATGAGAACATCGAAAAAAACTATATTTACAGAATTAATTTCAGTTGCCCTTCCTATTGCGGGAAGTGCATATGTACAGACATTTTTAAGATCAATAGAAGATATTTTAATACCTAAAGCATTAAAATCATACGGTTCATCAACAGCAACTTCTCTATCAATATTCGGTGTAATTAAAGGTATGGCATTGCCACTTTTAAATTTTCCATCAATATTTTTAGCTTCATTTTCAACGCTTATAATACCTGAAATTGCACAATATAACGTATTAAACAGACAAAAATCAGTTAATTTTGTAATATCAAAAGTAATAAAATTCACGCTTATAATAGCATTATTTTCAACGGGATTTTTTATGGTTTATTCAAACGAATTAGGACAAAGTTTGTATCACAATAGCGAAGTCGGTCTTATGCTTAAAATATTAGCTCCATTAATACCTTTTATGTATCTCGATAGAATTGTAGATGGTAGTTTAAATGCATTAGATCAACAAGTCTATACATTGAGATATAACTTAATAGATATGACAGTTAGAATACTTATTATAAACTTATTAATTCCTATGTTCGGTATAGAGGGCTTTATAATGGTTTTATTTATAAGTACAACACTTAACTTCTCATTAAGCGCTAATAGACTTTTAAAAGTCACAAAACTGGATTTTTCTATTTTTAATTGGATTATAAAACCGATTATATCTATATCTATTTCATCTTTAGCTATAAAAGAGTTGTTTCATTTTCTAAATACTAATAATTTAATTGTTGAAGGTATCCTTATTTTTATAGTGTATGTAATTTTACTATGTCTATTAAAATGCATTTCTAAAAAAGACATTACTTGGTTTATAGATGCATTTAAAAAAGACCCTAAAAAGAGCAATTGGAGTGCATTAAATCTATATAAACAAATCTAAAAATAAAAAAAGATTGATGTAGAAATTTAAATATTAAAACTTCTATATCAATCTTTTATCTAGTCTATATTTTTCATAAATTCTACAATACTGTCAACTGTCTTTTGTTTTTGATCATCTCCACTTATCAAAGCACTCTCATCATTATTGTATTTTCCATAATCACCAAATTGTGAATGATTTGCACCCTCAATTTCAACATAAGTAGTATCTGGTGGTAATTTTTCTTTCGCATCTATTAAAGATTGGAAATCTATTACACCATCTTTACTACCCCAAATTGATAAAACATTCATATTAACTTCTTTTAAATATGAATCTGATGGATATGAAGATATTAATACAACACCGTCAATATTATCTAGCTTTGAATTTACATATCTTGTCGCAACAAGACCTCCTAGTGAATCACCACCTATAACCCAATGCTCTATATTGTTGTATTTGTTCATAACTTCATTGGCTTTATTTTTACCAAATGCAGAGAAATTAAATGGCATATCTACAGCAACAACTTGATAACCTTGTTGTGATATCATTTTGCAAATTTTTGCATATGCCTTAGCATCTACTTTTGCTGCTGGATATAATATGAATCCTTTTGTTGGTGTTATGTTTGTAGGCGTAAAGCATATAAAATTATTGTCTATGCTTACTGTTACAGCATCATCACTTTTCAAATAAGTTTCTGCTTCTGATGTTGGAGCATAGTAGCTAGTTAGCCAAATAAAAAAACCTAACACTGAACAAATCAATAAAATTAAAACGGCTTTTATTATAGCCTTATTCATCGATTGTTTCTTAAGCTTTTTTCTTTTTTTTGCAATTTCTGCTTGCTCTTCCTCGTAAAGTAAAGGCTTCTCTAGCTCCATAGTAATACTACAGGTGTCGTATTCCCTTTTTTTAGACCTTACTTTATCTTTCTTCATTTTAATCCCTCCAAGTTTATTCATACTATTATAGTTTAACACAGTTAAATATATTTTTCACCTTCTGAAACCTTTCAATTTTGTATCTTTTTCTTTAAGTTTTTGTAAACTTTTTGATTATGTATAAAATAAAAATACTCTCCAATCAAAACCTTTATGGTTTTATATCAGAGAGTATTTATATATAATGCTATAAGTTTTGATTTACTTTATCCTAATTCACATTATTTATTAGATAAACCTTATTTATTTAATTTTTCTTTATCAAATTCAAAATCATCATTATTTTCTTTTATCTCAATTATATGTTTAGGTTCTGTATAATTTTCAAAATCGTCACCTTCATATACTTGTATTTCATCATCATTTTCAGCTACTTCTTCATTGTAGTCAAATTGTTCTTCACAGTCATACTCGTATTTATTTAAGTCTGTATCTTTCTTTTTAATTATTTTAGAGCCACAACAAGTACAAAACTTAGAATCAGAATCTATCTTGCTTGCACAAACATCACATAATATAAATTCCCTATCTTTTTTTATCTCCCTGCCACAATTAGGGCAGAATTTTTCATTATTTTTTGATATATAACCGCACTCACAAATAGGTGTATGTTCATCGTGGCCTTCTATATTTGCTATATCTAACATTCTGTTGTATATTTCTAAGTCTAGTTTTTTTATTTCATAAGTTAATTCTCCAAATATACTTTCATCTATAAGACCTCTTCTTATTTTTTCATATGCTGAGATTCCAAGCTCCATAATTTTTTCACTTTTTTTGTCTTCAAAATCTTGAATTTCTTTTTCTATTTGAGATTTTTTCGATCTATGTTCTATATTTATAAACTTACGATTTATTGTTTTATCATTTGATTTCATTATTATATACCTCTCTTTTATTAATCCCAATTATTTAATTTAAATCCTATAAAAGTTACTATAAAACTGTAAATAAAACTTATTATAAGTGTAAAAATTATGCTCATATTCATTTGTACATTATATCCCAATAATGAGCCTCCATTTACATTTACACAAGTAAATACAGCTAATACTCCCATTAAGATTGCATAAAATCCACTAAATATTAATGTAGTCTTTTTAGCGTGAGTTTTATATTTGTTGTTTAGCTTTATTCCTGATATCAATAATATTAAAGCTGATAGAGCAATAAATGCTATTAAACATAATTTAAAATCTATACTTAAGGAAGTTGAAAATATATTTGTTAAGAATAAATTTTGATTTCCTATAGTTACAGGATTTAAATTTGCAAATCCCCAAATATATGCTGCCAATTGGCTAATTACTACGAATATATTTATATTTGAGATAGAACCTGAAATACCAAATTCATATACATAACTTAAACCTATAAAATATCCTAAAACTAAAAGTACAAATACTATAAAATATCCTAAAAATACTGTATTTACTACTTGTTTAAATATTCCTAAATACATGTTGTTTTGTATATATTCTTTTTTTGTTCCAATATATAAAATTGATAAAAATCCTAATAAAATACCTCTAACTAAAACACTTAAAAAACTAACTCCATATACTAAACTGTATCCCGAAGATAGATATCCTCCACCTATAGATAAGCTATTTTTAGACACAAGAGCTAATACTGTAAGTATTATTCCATATATCACTCCTACTCCTATAGCTTGTCTAACTAATGTTAATTCATCAGTATTTTTTTGTTTCATAAATATATTATAAGAAACAACCATACATATCACTGGCAATACTAAAAGCGCTAATGAGCAAATTTGAAATGCAAAATTATAATAATTACCGTAGTTCATCATACTATTTGCATTAGTAAGTATATTTAAATTTCCACCATTTATTAATAAAAGTAAATCAAAAGTACTTATGTAAGAAACATAATTTCCTAATGACACCCTTAAAATTAATTTTAATACTATACTTATAGCAAATAGTATTAACGTTGCAAATCCCGCCACCTTAAAACTATCTTTTAGACTTATGTTTGATAATATATTTGATATACTAAAATCATAAGTTCTCTTGCTAATATCTTCTAATAAAGTTCCACATTCCTTGCAATAAATACTGTTTAAATTATTTTTTGTTTTACAATTTGGACAATATAATTTACTTTTTCTTCTAAGAACGAATTTTTTGTTGTTCATTTTTTTATATGCATGTCCATCTTCTTTTGAATAATTTCTAAATTTATCCGCAAATTGTAGTGTATCGTCTGAACCTCTAACTTGCATATTAATTCCTCCATTACTATTAATTTATATCTATTTATTATGTAGTTAATTATATCAATCAAATCTTAAATTACGCTTAAATTTGACAAATATTTTTAAACTAAATAATATCTAATTTTCTTAGAATTTAAAAATGCTAGAATAAAATATCTAGCACTTTTATGTATTTAGCTCTTTGTCTTCCAATATAATTTAGATTCTTTAAACTCTATTTCTAACTTTTCATTATCGTATAAGTATGATAAATAAGATTTTAGTGTATTCCCTATTAAAACATATTGGTTTAGATCCATTTTTAAATCATAATGTATAAATAACTTTTGTAAAATATCTTCAAATATCAATTCTTCTTCACATATCCTTAATATAGTTTTTATTATTTCATGTACTTTGTCTCTGTTGATTTTAACTAGTGGTTTTATATCTTCACAAATCGGCGCATGTGATGGTATAAATAAATTTCCTTCTAAATTTTCTACAAAATCTAGTGTCTTTAAAAACTCATCTACATTGTAGATAAATGATATGTGATATTTTTTTATAATATTTTCTCCAAAAACACAATCTGCTAAAAAGTATACATTGTCAGAAGTTTTTATTCCTATCATATCAAAGAAGTGTCCACCTAGTTTTATGTACTCAAGCCCCTTTGGCAAATTCTCTATAGTGTCAGTCGGATTGCTTTCTTTTGCCATTAAAAATTTATTTCTAATACTTTTTATAGGATAACCACCATATAAAAATGAAGGTTCTAAAATTGGATATTTAATAAATAAATTTTCGATTTCTGTTGAAATTATTTTACAATCAGTTCTCTTTTGTAAAAATTCATTTCCTCCTATATGGTCGGCGTTTGAATGTGTACTTATTATATATTTTAGATTGAAATTATTTTCTTTTAAGATTTTATTTATTTTTCTTCCTGCCTCTTTATCATTTCCACTATCAATTAAACAAATATCTGATTCATTTAATTTGTATATACCTATATTTGTGGGGCTATCTATATAATATGTTCTTTCTCCTACTTTATTTAAATTATACATTTTTATTACCTCCTAAATATAATATCGACTTACTTAAAGTATTTCATAACAAGAATTAAAATAGTATTAAAAAAATAAAAAATAACCACATATTAGTCTTTATTTACCTAAGATGTGGTTATTTTTAAATATTATCAAAGATCTATATCCAATTTCCATCTCCATTTCGTTTTAATATAAATCTTATCATTTCTATAAGTTCTTCTTCTTTTTCTGTTCTAAATATAAATACATGATTTCCCATTGCTGCTGCTAGAGCTTCTGGTACTTCAGTATCTATTTTTATTTTATCTTTATATTTATCTTTAATCTCTTCATATGAATGTGTATAATCTATTCCATTTCTTCTACTAGCATATCCAACTACATATTTTCTATTTACATCTACAAATATCTTATCGTAAATCAATACATCTGACCATAAGGCATATGTATCTACATCATAAGCGTAATTTATCATATCTGGTATATATGCCCCCGGCGCTCTCATATTTACTTCTAGACCAACAAGATCTCCTTTTTTACCAAGACCTTCTTTATCTTCTTCTAATCTAAAAAATTCAAAATGAAAATATCTACTTCTTGTATCAAATGCTTTTACGACTTTTTTGCCTATAAATTCAATATCTTTGCCTTCAAAAGGTTGAAAATAAAATGCAGTATCAGAACATGTATTTACAGTATCCATAATAGAATGTAACATAACATGACTTGCTGAAATCAAAACATTTTTATTTGAATCTGTAATTCCGTCAAATGTCTCGACATGGCCATTTATAAACTCTTCCATTATATATGTAGTGTTGTTATCTTTAGTAGCAAAGAAATATGATAACTCATCGTCATTTTCAAGTTTATATGTACTAGATGCTCCCACACCATTATCAGGTTTTACTACTACTGGATATCCAACTTCTCTTGTGAAGTTTATAGCATTTTCATAAGTTGATATTAATATATATCTAGCTACAGGTATATTGCATGATTTATATACATCTTTCATTTTTGATTTATACTTCATAGGCGCCATATCATCTATCTTAGTCCCACTATTTACACCAAATATTTTTCTCAGAGTTGCCTCTGTTTCTAGCCAATATTCATTTTGAGATTCAATCCAATCTAATTTTCCATATTTTTGATTAAAAAATCTGCACGCTTCTTCTACCTCATAAAAATTCTCAAGACTTCCAACTTTATAGTATTCTGTAACTGAGTCTATCATATGTTGTGGCAAAGATTCATATGGTGCATCACCTATCCCCAATACATTAACACCTCTTATTTTTAAATTTTTACAAAAGTTATAATAATAAAGCGGAAAATTTGGTGAAATAAAAACAACATTCATTTATAATGCCTCCTCAATTTTTACAATAAATTTCAATATCTAAATGTCTTATAATTAATCCAATATATTTCTTATAAAGTATGAAAACTGTATTTGCCACCAATTCCAATCATGGTTTACATCATGTCCCCATATATCTATCCATGCTGGTATATTTTTATATTGTAATAATTCCTTCATTCTATATATACTTCTCAGCATTTCATCTTCCCATGCACCTTGGCCACAGCATAATATTATTTTACACTTTCTATACATCTCTACATATGGATGGTTGTAACTCATTCCTTGTAAAAATTTTATAGGTGAATTTGCATATACTAAATCATCACAATAACCACCAAAGAATATATTTGAATCAAAATATCCGCTAAGCGATATTACTCCTCCAAATACATCAGGTCTTCTAAACATAAAATTAACTGCATGTGTTCCCCCCATAGAACAGCCAGTTGTTATTATTTTTTTCCCACTTTTATTTATTTGATGTATTCTTGAAACAAGCTCATTTACTATATAATTAAACCACGCCTCTTGTCTACATATTCTAAATCTTGGGTCCCCATTTTCATTAGACCAACTTTCACTGTCTATACTATCACAGCAAAATAGTTGTATCTTTCCACTATCGATTAAATCCCTTACATTTTCCAACATACCGAAGTTTTCAAAGTCAAAAAATCTACCATTTTGCGCTGGAAATACTAGCACAGGTAGTCCTGCATAACCATATACATTAAACTCCATATTTCTATTTAAATTACTACTGTATTCTTTATAATAATTTTTTACCATAAATCTACCCCTTATCTAAATTCAATTACATGCTTATTTATAATGATAGCATAATATTTGAGTTATTTTAATAAAGCTTAAAGTATACATAAATTTTTTTATAAAAATTTTTTATAACACGTAAGAAATTAATTATTATGTTGAAAAAAAAGACTATGTTGTCATTTTTATTTCAACATAGTCTTTTATATATTTTATTTAATTTCTAGAACTCAGCGTTTTTAGGAGTTCTTGGGAATGGTATTACGTCTCTTATGTTAGATATACCTGTTAAGTACATTATTATTCTTTCAAATCCAAGACCGAATCCTGAATGTGTAGCTGTACCGTATTTTCTAAGTTCTAAATACCACCAGTAATCTTCTTCGTTTAGACCACATTCATGTATTCTATCAAGTAATACATCGTATCTTTCTTCTCTTTGAGAACCACCGATTATTTCTCCAACTCCTGGAACTAATAAGTCCATAGCTCTAACTGTTTTTCCATCTTCATTCATTCTCATGTAGAATGCTTTTATTTCTTTTGGATAATCAGTTACGAATACTGGAGCGTTGAATATTTGTTCTGTTATATATCTTTCGTGTTCAGTTTGTAAATCGCATCCCCACTCAACTGGATATTCGAATTTTTGTCCTGACTCTAATAATAATTCTATAGCTTTAGTATAAGTTATTTTTGTAAATTCAGAGTTTACTATGTTGTTTAATCTTTCAAGTAATCCTTTATCTACGAAGCTGTTGAAGAATTCCATTTCTTCTGGGCATTGTTCAAGTACATAGTTGATTATGTATTTGATCATATCTTCAGCAAGTTCCATATTATCTTCTAAATCAGCAAATGCTATTTCAGGTTCTATCATCCAGAATTCAGAAGCATGTCTACCTGTGTATGAGTTTTCAGCTCTGAAAGTTGGTCCGAATGTATATACATTTCTGAATGCTAATGCCATTATTTCTCCATTTAATTGTCCACTAACTGTTAAGTTAGCTTCTTTTCCGAAGAAGTCTTGTGAATAATCTATTTTACCATCTTCAGTTTTTGGTACATTGTTTAAGTCTAAAGTTGTTATTTTGAACATTTCTCCAGCACCTTCACAGTCACTTCCTGTTATGATTGGAGAGTGAGCATATACGAAGTTTCTGTCTTGGAAGAATTTATGTATAGCGTATGCTGCAACACTTCTAACTCTAAAAGCTGCAGAGAACAGGTTACTTCTAGGTCTTAAGTGAGCTATTGTTCTTAAGTATTCAACTGTATGTCTTTTCTTTTGTAGTGGGTATGAATTATCTGATTCACCTTCTACAACTATTTTTGTAGCTTGTATTTCAACTGGTTGTTTTGCATTTTGAGTAGCTACTAATGTACCTTCTATTAATAGAGAAGTACTTATTGGTAATTTACCAACTTCTTTGAAGTTTTCTAATTTTTCATCGATAACGATTTGCATGTTTTTGAAGAAACTACCATCGTTTAATTCTATAAACCCAAAGTTTTTAGACATTCTAGATGTTCTTATCCATCCAGCAACTTTAACTTTCTTATCTATGTACTCATCTTTATTTCTATAAAGTTGTTTAATTTCTATGAATTCCTTTTGCATAGAATACCTCCTAATTATATCGTCTGTTTTTTTAATTTTTTTAATTTTTTAAATATATTATAATTATAACTTAAATTTACTTATTTATACTATTTCTAACAATCTATTCTAATTAAAAATATTTAAATTCGTAAATTTAAAATATAAAAATTTGCAATAAAAAAAGCCCTTCATCCATCTATAGGACGAAAGACTGTACTTCCGCGGTACCACCTAATTTAACTAAAAAGTTCACCTCTTTAATGTACTAATATACATCACCAATTATAACGGTTTGGCTCCGACTAAGTCTACTCTCTTTGTGATTTCGGTTAGTAGCTCCAGGATGTTCTTCATTATAGACCTTGTGCTGGACTTCCACCATAACCAGCTCGCTCTAACTCAGTTTTATAACTACTCTTCCCTTCATAGCTTTTTTAATAATATTTTAAATCTCATTAACATTACTTTAACTCATTAAATAATTTTTGTCAATAAATAATTTTAATTACATTTTTATATTTTAATATAAAAAACAAAAATTCATCGCGGGCGGCTTCGTCCGTTGCTTAGGATTCGCGTGTTTGTAGCGCAGGCAATATAAAATCACTCCAAATATTTTATATATTCAGAGTGATTTTAATCATTGTTTTTATTAATTATTATCTATTTATTAATTATTAGCTACTTTTTGTTTATTTAAACTTTTATTATTTTCGACTTTATTTTTATCAAATATACTAACTACTACAAATGTAACTCCAGTAGTTAATAACATTAAATAACCTACATCTGAGAAAACATTTTGGATTCCCGGTACAAATAACCATGCTCCAGCAGATAATACTGATACTAATATAGTAAAGAATCCTGCATTTTTTCCAGCAAATTTAGAAAAACATAATCCTCCTAATACAACAATTGATGTTCCTATTGCCATAGATAAACAAACCTTCATAGCATTTAATATTGAGCCTAATTGAGAAGATAATATATAAGTTAATAGACCTACTACAAGTATTATAGCTTTGTTTATTATAAATGCTTTATCTTTGTATTTTTTACCCATACTAGTTTTAAAGAATATATCTTGACTAACTGTTGTTGAGCAACCTATTAGCATACTACAAGCAGTAGACATATCTGCTGCCCATAAAGCTGATAAAGTAAGACCTGCAATTACTGGTGGCAATGATAATATTATCATTGGTAGTGCTAATGTCGCATCTACACCTGGGATTAATGCTTTTGAAGATATACCAAGCATCGCACATAAGAAACCTATTGGTATCATCATTAAAGCACCTAATCTAAATCCATTTACTGCAGATTTGTCGTCTTTTGATGTAAGACCTATTTGTATAACACCTTGAATTGAGTTTGTATTACCACACATAACTATCATCCAAGCTATTATTGCTGGAATTCCCATACCATCTGTGAAACTTAAGTATGGAACATCAGTTGAAGTACTTGCCATTTGCATTGCTGCATCCCAACCACCTTGGTTGAAAAATACCATAATTGAAGCTATTATAATTCCGAAATAAATTAATGATATATTTATAATATTACTCAAACTAACTGAACCCATTCCTCCAACAAATGCTACTAACATGAATATTAAAAAACTGAAAAATGTTCCTGTAGCTATATTAAATGTATCTGGAAGCAAACTAGCTAATATTGATCCACCTGCAATATATTGAAGTGCTATTATTGTACATTGAATTAAAATCATAGCTATTGTCATCATTACCCCAGTTTTTTTATCAAATAAATCTTGTACAAGTCCAGTCACTGTATTATGTCCGCTATTTCTGAAACGTTTAACAACTAAGAAACTCGCTACTATAGCACCAAATGCCCAAGCTACGTTATACCATCCAGCTGATAATCCTGCAACGAATGCATTTTGAGCTATACCTATGGTTGATGCTCCACCGATTGCTAATCCTGCAATTGTAACTGCTGTAATCCAAGTACCATTTTTACCTTTGTATAATAAGAAATTTTCCCCATCTTTCTTTTCTTTCTTTGACATAAATATTCCTAAACCTAATAAGAATGCTACGTATAATATTACTATTATTAATGGCGTATTCATAATATAATCCCCTTTCCTTTATAGATAAATTTATAATATTAAAATTTAAAATTTCCACTTTTATAATCTTTTAATTCTAGATAATCTATTTTCTTTATATTTTTATTTCTATCCCTTAAATTTAATTATTCTCTATTTTTTTATTTTTGAAGAAGTGGAACTACACTACCTCCATAAGGCAATATACATACATCTTTTCCTTCAAAATCAACTTTTTCTAATAATTCATCTATGTTTTTATAAGAATCTATATTTAAATCTTTTACAAAGTTTGGATCGATTTCACTCAACATAAGCATATCTGATTTTGCAATAGCTTCACATAATGCATAGAATATATATCCTCCAATTGTGAAGTTTGCTCTTAATTCTTCATCAAGTACTCCCCTTTTTAGCGGATCTATCCAACTGAAGAAATCCGGTGCACCTCCTCCTTCTCTACATTCTGCTAAAAATATAACTGTACCACCTTTTTTAACTGCTCTTGCTGCATTAAATATACTCTTTGTAGATTGGTATAGATTTATATCTTTTGGATATCCACCACAACTTGCAATAACAATATCTGCTTCCTTTTCTATTTTTACACCGTAGCAATCATCTACATATTTACAACTTGCAAGCCATGTATCGTGGAAATTTCCACAGAATAATTTGCTATGTTTTGATTTTGTATTTACGACTATATTAATCCCAAACGCTACATCGACTAATTCTGCAGCTTGATTCATATCTTCATTTACTGGGTTGTTTTCTAAAAGTCTACTCGCTACTCTTGGGTCAGTTTTCTTTTCTGTTTTTGATAGACATCTTATGTGGTTTTGTTTTATAGTTTCTCTTCCTGCAACTCCAGGAATAACGCTCTTTCTTCCACCACCAAATCCAGCCATTATATGGTGAACTGTTCCTGTTATCATTATTACTTTTCTTCCAACTACTAGAGGATTTACATATACTTCTGTGCCTATTTGTGTTTTGCCGACATAAACTAAATCATCTGCATCACAATCATGATTTACAACTTTTACTTTGTCATAAACTTTTTTAGAAGCTAATTGGCAAAGTTCATCTTCTGTCTGCATTCTGTGTGTCCCTATAGCTACGACTATAGCTATATCATCATAATCTATGCCTATTTCTTCTACTAAATAATCTACTAATTGTTCACATATTAAGTCCTGACGCTGCCAAAATCTAGTTAAGTCACTTATAACTATTGTTACTTTGTCCCCTTTTGAAATTACTTCTCTTAAAGGTTTTGAATTTATCATATTAGTAGTTACACCTTTAATAAATTCTGACTTAAGATCTGTAATTTCATCCATTGGATTTTCATTTAATACTTTTACTGACTTAGCTTTCGAAAGGTCTATATCAACCTTTGAGTCACCATACTTTAATTCTAACATCTTGTCTCCCCCTTACTGTCTTTAACCAAATAGTAAATTTAAAACAAATATTTATATCTATACTGATTTAATTCTAAATACACTATTACCCTTTAAAATTTTTAATAATTCCTATTTTTCTAAATAATATAGATAAAAAAAGAGAACCCCTCTCAGAGTTCTCTTAAATATCATAATTTAATATTATTTGGCCAGTTTAAAATTTATTAAATTTAAATGCAAGTCAAATATGAACTCCCTAGAAAAGATTTACTTTTTATATTTTTGCAATAAAAATAGCCAGCGCTAAAATAAAAGCCCCAGAATATGAAATATAAATAGCTATATAATTTTGTAAATTCTCTTCTCATTCCTTTCATATTATTTTCCTCCATTTAAAAATATTTTATACTGTTAATTGTAATTCATTTCCATAAATTGTCAACTTATAGTTTTATTTTTATATAAAATTTTATTATAAATAATAAATCTTTATTCTAAATCCCCTTAAAGTTGTAGATTTTTTTGAAATGCATTAACGTAAATTATATTTATCCAAAATATAAAGCTGATTATAATTTCCTATACATTATAAAATTTAGAGGTTACTTCAAAACAATTTTGAAGTAACCTCTAAAAAAATTCTTTATATTTTATAATTTACTTCCATTATCTACCCAATCTTTTGCTTCTTCTGTCATTTCTTCAGATGGAGCAGTTACATTTGTTTCTGGGTAAATATAACCAGGGTCAGTCCATGCAGCTGTATAGTTATTTTCTACAGGTACACTTGAATATAACCTTGCATTCCTTTTTCCACTTAATTGTCTACTTATACCGTGATGTTTTTCATGTTCATCATATCCTTTTTTATGCACAATTACACCTCCCAATTCTTTTTCAATTATTTTATCCAAAAATTAATTATCAATTCATAGAATCGAAAGCTGTAAAATTGTGTCTTAAAATAACATATTTTCACAGTAAAAATTATATTCATTTATAAATTTTCAGATATACGTTGCAAAGTATTTTGATAATTTAAAATCCCATATCCATATGATGTATTTGGATATGTATATATAGGTTTTTGTGTAGCTCCTAGCATCAAATATGTTTTTATAGGTTCACTATATATAGATAATCTATAAAATTCAGTTTGATTTATTATAAATTCAATTAACAATGCTATAACACCACATACTACTGAGCTACTTACTCCCGTTCCTGTAGCTGTATTAAAAGTATTATCTAAATAATTGGATATTATATCCACTCCTGGTGCAACCATATCTAATGTTTCAGCAGGTCCTTTTGATGAACCAATCCATATAATATTTGATTTTGTATTATATGTTCCAACAGTTATAACTTCTCTCAGTAATCCATATCTCGTTATTGTTGAATTAGAATCACTATCTATAAATCTAGTGTTGTCAGAGATTAAATTTTTATTCGGAAGATATGCATTAAACTCCCCATTTATAACATTTTGGCCAGTTATTCTAAGTGTCCATATTCCCGAATATACATTTTTTAAATTTATAGATACTTGCATAGAACCTGTTGAAATCCAAGGATAACTATAGGAAATACTATATGTTACATTTTCTAGATTAAATTTTCCTGCGTATAAGGAAAAATTTGGCGCATAACTTATAGTTGGACTAATCTCACCAAAAGGAGAAATTAATGCTATTTCAAACTTATCTACTTTGTATCCGTCTATTATTATATTTAAATTTTTATCGTCTCCAACTTGAAAATCGATATCTACAGATTCTCCATTTGATATATTTCCCGAATAATGTATATCTGTATTACCTTGATTTCCAGCGCCACTCACTAATATAAATCCTGATTGATATAGTTCTTCAAATGTATTTAATAAAGCTTGTGATATATCTCTTCCAGATGTTGTTCCGACTGTAAAATTTAATATTATAGGTCGATTTATCTCTTTAAATTTTTTGATTATATAGGATATAGCTACTAAAAAATCTGTATTTTGATAATTTATTCTACCTTCCTTGAATAGCGAAATATAACTTCGTAATTTCACTACAATTAACTCAGCTTTTGGTGCAATTCCTTTATAATTTATATTATTTTTACCTTGTGAAACAGCTATACTAGCCGTCACAGTTCCCGTTCCAATTTCATCTCTACTTAAATCACCATTATTATTTGATATAGCTTCATTTATTTCATCTCTAGTAAATTCACTACCAAATAACATACCTTCTGGAGGAGATTTATAATTACTTTCCTGGTCCCATAAATATAAAATTTTGCTACTTCCATCTTCATTTAAAAAATCTTGATTTAAATAGTCTATTCCTGAATCTATAATCGCAATTACAGTTCCTCTTCCTTCCAAACTATTGTACAAATTATTTCCCATATATGCCATATCTGTAGCTTGTCGCACAGGAACACCTTGCAATAAATTATTTGTTATATTTATTAGAGAACTCATCGCATATGATCTTTCCCACCATACTATCTGATTTATATTATTAAAAATATTTTCGTTAAAATTAGATTCCACATATAAAACCATTAACAAATCATTTAAAAAAATATACTGTGTTAAATTATTTTCTTGAAGTGATTGTATTAACCTTTCTTTTTTTCCAGTAAAAATTATATTATACGACCTTATTTCACTATTTAATATTGGCATTTTTACTCTCCTTATTAATTATTTTTGATTTTTTTATATTTAATTTATCTAAATTCTTCAAAAATTTTTCTAGCATTTAAAAGACCATATCCATAAATGAAATTAGGGTATTGTATATTATCTTCTCTATCTGCCCCTAATTGGAAAAATGAATATATACTTTGTGTGAATCCTTGACGTTTATATTGATTATTTTGTGTTACATATTGTAAAAATAATGCTGCTACTCCAGATGTAACGGCGGCGGCGGCTGATGTTCCTGTAATATTTCCATATCTATTATGTGGATAAGCTGAAATTATATTTACACCAGGTGCTACTATATTTGGCTTTTGGATATTTCGTATATTTGGACCCCTAGAAGATGGTGGCCACATAGAATTATTTATCATATCATAAGCCCCAACTGTAAATATATTTCTATCTACAGTTGGAAAATTTACTGTATAAAAAGGATCTGGTTCTAAAAACCTTGTATTTTGATTTATTAAACTTCTATTTGGAAGATATACATTGTAACACCCACTATTAATATAAACACCTGTTAAATTTATTTTCCAAATTCCAGGCGATGCATTATATAAATTTATAGTTATAAATTCTTGACCTGAGTATGATGTTGGGAATACATAAAAAACTGCATAGGTAGTATTTTCAAAATTAAAAATACCACTCTCATTTGTATAATAACCTAGACCTACATCTTTACTTTCTTCTCCTGTAGGTGAGATAATTTTTATATTAACTCTATCTGGACGACAAATCCATAATTCTATCCTTAAAAACTCCTCTTCTTCCTCAATTTCAATTTCAACAGTTTGAGTTTCACCTTTAGATGAAATTTTTCCACTTGCATGTGTCTGTGTATTTCCCTCATTTCCTATACCCGCAATTTCACATTCCCTATATTGATACCATATTGTAGATTGTGTTGCTCTATTTATAAATCCTACATCACTATTAGTACCAACAGATGTGTTTATTATTAATGGTCTTTCCAATTCTCTAGCTTTTTTTCTAGCATAATCTCTTGCTACGTAGTAATATGCATTATTATATTTTCCATCTATTGTTCCAAGTTTTATTACTATAAGCTCACTATCTTTTGCGACACCTTCATAAAGGGAATTACTTACTCCAAGACCAGCACAAATACCACTTAATAAAGTTCCACTTCCAACTTCATCAGTAGATAATGTACTGTCATTTTCACTAATAGCTCTATTTATATCATCTCTTGTATATTCTGTTCCAAAATAAAATCCTTCGGGAGAATTTCCTTCTTTTGTTTGATCCCATAAATAAAGTATTTTACTAGTTCCATCTGCATTTATAAAATCTGGATGTAGATAATCTATCCCTGTATCTGCAATAGCTATTATGACATTTCTACCAGTAAGATTTAAATTTGGATTATTTTTTATATAATTTATATTTTCATCTTCATTTATGGCAAATCCCCCTGATGTCCCCGAAGATACTTGTGATAATAAACTCATTTCTGATAAGCTTTCAACAATTACAACTTCTTCAATCTTAGAAAACTCTCCTGAAAGTATTATTTCAGTATCTGTTTCTGAAAATATACCACTATTTTCACTTAATCGTCTAAAATTACTTTCCAATTCAGATATTTTTAAACTATTAAAAAATCCTTCTGGATTATTAAAATATACAAAAGCAGAATTTACATATGAATTATTTTGTCTTTTAAAATTTAATCTATTTTTTTTTATGAAATTATTAATATACTCTAATCTCTTATATTGTTGTTTTGTTTTTACAGATAAGTCATTATCACTTCTATTAAAATAAATTGAAGACATATCTAAAAAACCATATCCATTTGAATCAGATGGATATGTTCCATTTCTACTTCGTCGTGCATTTTGAAGTAATAATGCCTTTAGTTTTTGTGAATACAAATATAAGTCATTTTTCTGAGTTATTCCCCATTCCATCAATAACGCACAACATCCCGTTACATGAGGAGTTGCCATACTAGTTCCTGTAAGCGCCCCTGTCGTTCCACCAACTAAATAAGAAACTATATTTTCACCAGGTGCTAATAAATCTGGCTTAAAAATACCTTGCATTGTATCTCCTCTTCCAGAAAATGCTGATACTACATCTGTTCTAGAATTATAACTTCCAACTGTTATAACTCTACTTGCCGTTCCTGGCACTGTTACTGTTAAAATATTACTTGGAGATAAAAATCTGGTATCTGGATTTAAACCTTCTGATGTAGGCAAATATAAATCTATTATTCCATCTACGATATTTATTGGTGAAAATTGAATCTTCCAGATTCCAGGTGTGATTTGATTATCAGAACTAAGTCTAATTGTTATTCTTCTTTGAAGTGAATAAGGCATTATTTCATAAAATCTACCTAAAATTGTTGTTCCCCTTATATTATTGGAAATTTCATTATTATTAGCTGAAAGTTCTTGAGTTCTATTATTTGATGAATCTATTAAAGTTATTGTAAATTGATCTACAAAATTAGGCCAAATATTTATATTAAGTACTGTTTCTGATTGACCAACGACAAATTCAACTATCTGCTCATTAGAATTTTTAATATCCACTCTTTTATGTCCACCCTTATTTCCATTATTGCCGGCCGCAACTACCATATTATTTTTCCAATATAAGCACATATCATCTATGTATTGTTCAAATAATGATAATCCTGTATGGGAACCTTCATTTGTTCCATAACTCATATTAATAGCTATTGGTTTACCTAGTTCTAAAGCTTTTTCCAATATAAATTTAATTGCTCTCATAAATTCAGTACTTCTTGAGTAAATATCTGTTTGTCTATTGCCAACTCTAACAATTATAAATTCAGCATTGTTAGCAATTTGTGCACATATAGAACCTACATGTGTCCCATGCATTGCAGTTATTGATACAGGAATATCTTTATTTCCATTTATAGCTTCATTTATATCAGAGTTTGTATATAAAGTTCCTTCTTTAAAACCCTCTGGCGGATTATTTCCAATAGATTGATCCCAATAAAAAAGTATTTTGGAATTTCCCAAGACATCTCTAAATACTGGTAGTGTATAATCTATTCCAGAATCTATAAGACCAATCAAAGTGCCTCTTCCGCTTAAACCTGTTCTATTTTTAAAAGATGTTATTCCAGATGTTGAAAAACTCTGTTCATCTTGTGTTTCAAGTATAAATGGTCTTTCTATATATTCTATCTCTGTATAATCTAAAAGTTGATCAAATAAATTTGGATCAGTTGATATTATAATGGCAAAATTGTCGTTTAATATCTCGATACTTACATTCAATTCGTCTTCTAGTTTTAATATATCTCCATTGTATTTCACAATTATTTCGTATTCTATATTAATCACCCCAATCAAATTTTATTTGTTGTTTTCTTTTATCTTTTTCCCTAGTCTAGACATCATATTTTTAGAATAATTGGATATATTTTTTGGAATACACTCATAAGTAGCGAGCATACTATATATCTCTAAAGCTCTCTTGTAATCTTTTTTTCCTGTATATGCTTTATATGCTTCTTCAGCAAGCTTTACACTCAATTCATTAATTCTCTTTGCTCTTTTTATCACAAAAATTACCCCTATCTAATCTTTTTGTTAATATTATTCGTAAAAAAAACAGATTATACCTAATCTAGGTAATAATCTGTTTTGTTGTTTATATATTAAATATTTAAAATTTAATGTAAATCTGAAAAAGCTACTCTTATATTTTGTATTCTTTCATCTTTTGTCAATTCATATTCATCTTGCGTTTCGTCTTTACTTGTTAATGTATTTGCTATTTTTACGGTAAATTCACTCCCTTGTCCTAGTTTACTTTTTACAGATACAGAGCCATTGTGTAATTTGGCAAAAGTCTTTACTAAAGAAAGTCCAACTCCTGTGCCTTGTTTGACAATGCTTCTCTTATCATTGACTCTTTCAAATATTTTGAATATTCTCTTTGCATTTTCTTTAGATATTCCTATGCCATTATCCTTAACCTTTATATATACAAAGTCTTTATCATGACTTAATGAAACAAGTACTATACCATCTTTTTTCTTTCTAAATTTTAGAGAGTTAGAAATAAGATTTAGTACTATTTTTTCAATCTTTTCCGAATCAAATCCCACCACTAATTCTTCAATATCTGTGTCAAATATAATATTCATCTCATTTATATTTACAAAATCTCTTACAGACTCACATATATCCTCTACAAAATAAACAATGTCCTGGTTAGTAGGATTAAATGTTTCATATCCTAATTCTATTTTTGATTTTGATGATAAATCATTTACTATCTTCATAATTCTAAATGAATTTCTTTTAACTAATTCTACATGCTGTAAAATATCTTTTGGATATATATTTTTCTCAGCTTTCTTTTCTATAAGTTGCATAGTAGCCAATATCATATTTAAAGGATTTTTTATTTCATGTGATATAAAACACATAACTTCTCCCTTATCCCAATTATAATAATTCCTTATATTTGTTATGTCAGTTGATGACTTTTCATTTATATTTTTAGAGTTACACTCTATCTTATAAAACAAAACACTAAATTTACATTCATCTATTTTTTCTATTTGTAAATTATAGAAGTTTTGCTCTATTTTTATTTGTCTAGAGTTAGAATTTACTATACAGTCAGTTATAATCTCTTCTATAATGTAAGAAGCTGATTCTGTTATAACTGATTTATATGCTACATTTGATTCCGTTATAATCGCATGATTATTTTGGAATTCAACTATTACCAATGGTGTCGGACTTTTTAATAATATATTTTTATAATTACACACAACCTAAATCCCCCTATTAGTTATAATGTCCTACATAATCCCCATGTATGAAATATTTATATTTTGAAACAGACTAGTTTTATATAAGTTTACTTATTCATTCTGATTATAACACAAAAAAAGTATTTTTTATGTTTTTTTACAAAATATGTTAATTCTATTTTGCTATTATATTTTTTATTATAATAATTAAAATTTAATTTGAATCATTATCTGAATCAGTCTTCTCTGAATCATCGCTATTTTCACTGTTTTCTACTTTATAAATTTTACTTTTTTGTGAGACTTGATTTTTATTACGTGCAACTACATATATATCATAGTCAAATTCTTTCGATTTTTTAGAATCAAGTGTAATTTTTTCGTTTATTTTGCCATCTCGTTTTGTAATATTGTCTTTATCTATAGTTTTTACTAATTCATAGTCACTATTTTCTAATTTATTATCTTTTATATATACTTCATATGTTTGTGCATCATTCATTTCATCCCATTCTAAATTTAGTACCAAATCATCTTCCATAAAATAATAACTTAAATAAAATCCTTCGACAGCCTTATCTTCTATGCTAATTTCTTTTACTGTGATATATACATATTTTTTAACTTTATTTTCACCACTTCCACATGATACTACTAGTTTTTCTACGCCTTCTCTAATACCTACAATTTGACCATTGCTATCTAATCTTATTTTTCTCTGTACTGGTAGCTTATTTTCTGCAAACGCATATTTTACTTTTGGTGTTTTTAAATTTTGAGGCTCTGTTGTAACAGATGCTTGTATAGTTGTTGTTTCTCCAATATCTAGACTTATGTTTTTCTTAACACTTATACTTTTTAATTTTGCAACTATATTATATTTAAATGATTCTTCTTTAAAATCTGCTCTTGCTGTAATTGTTGCATTTCCAACACCTACAGCATAAATTTTATTATCATCTACTTTTAATACATCTTCATTAGAACTTTTATATTCAACTTTGTATTCTTCGTTGAATCTATCAAAGTCTACTTCTACATAGTCCTTTATACTTGCCATATCACCTACATATTTTAAATCTCCATCTATTTCTGCATTTAAGTTGACAACTTTAGGATTTACTACTAATATGTTAAATCGCTTTAATATTTTATTATTTTGAACTATTGCGATAGATGTAAGTCCTTCTTTTTTCCCTGTTATTTTGACAGTATTTTTAATATTTTTAGAGTTGTCTCTTATTTCTACTTTATTATCTTCGTCTAGACTTTTAAATTCAACTACTGGATCTTTTGCATATGATGGAAATTTCACATAATCACCAGCTGAAAATACAACTCCTTTATTCAATTTGATAACATACTTATCTATATCTTTTATGTACTTCCCTTTTACTGCATTTACCTCAATTCCTTTTATTTGTGGTTCAAATATTCCAAGCTTAAAAAAATAATATTGTGAAATAAATAGAAGGGGAATAAGTAATATGATTATTATTATTTTTTTGTTTCTATTTAATTTTATGTTTTTCATATAATCACTCCCTCATCAAATTAATTAACTAATAATTATTTCTTATATATATTTTTATTTATATTCAAATATATTCAAAATCAATAGTGCAAATACCTTTATTTTACTCAATAGTTTCAATTATACTTATTAAATTATTGGCAAAATTTATTTATTTTAAACATACTATAATTTGTTTTAACAATTCTTTTAAATATGTTGTAAACTTCACTGTAATTTCATTTGTAATGTCAGCTAAAAAATACTATAATTTACCTAGGATTATTTTTAGAAATATATTACCTAAATGGTATAGAAAGGAATTATTTTAAATGGAACAAATAAGACAAACTAAACAAAGAAGGAGTTTTTTAGAATTTGCAAAAGACAAAAATATTGAAATATCAGTTCAAAGATACTTAATAGATGCGCTTAGTTTTATGGCCTCTGGTTTATTTGCATCTTTATTAATAGGCACAATATTTAATACTCTAGGTCAAAATCTTCATATATCATTATTTACTGATGTTATTAACCCTCTTGCAAAACAAGTTACAGGACCTGCTATAGCTGTAGCAATTGCATATGGGCTTCAAGCACCACCACTAGTAATGTTTTCTTGTGCATTGGTCGGAGCTTGTGGTAATGAGTTAGGTGGACCTGTAGGTGCATTTGTTGCAACTATTTTTGCCTGCGAATTTGGTAAATTAGTTTCAAAAGAAACAAAAATAGATATATTAGTTACACCTGCTGTAACTATATTAATAGGTGTGTTAATTGCTGAAGCCGTTGGACCTGCTGTTTCTGCATTTATGACGGGATTTGGTAATGTTATAATGAGTGCTACTGAAATGCAACCTCTTTTAATGGGCGTGATTGTCGCAGTATTAGTAGGTATAGCTCTAACACTTCCAATAAGTAGTGCTGCTATATGTATGATGCTTGGACTTAGTGGACTTGCTGGAGGTGCCGCTACTGTCGGTTGCTGTTGCCAAATGGTTGGATTTGCTGTTATGAGTTATAGAGAAAATGGAGTCGGTGGTTTATTTGCTCAAGGCTTGGGGACATCTATGTTACAAATGTCTAATATAATAAAAAACTGGAAAATATGGATTCCTCCAACATTAGCCTCAGCAATTTTAGGTCCTCTATCAACTATGGTATTTAAAATGGAAAATATCGCAATTGGTTCTGGTATGGGTACATGTGGTTTAGTAGGACAATTTGGTACAATAACTGCAATGACTGAATCAGGAAATACATCAAGTATGATGTGGGTTGGAATATTACTTCTTCACTTTATTCTTCCTGCTATTGTAACATTAATAATATCAGAATTTATGAGAGCTAAAAATTGGATTAAACCTGGCGATTTAAAACTAGATATATAAATATTTTTTATAGAATAAAAAAAGAAATTATACTTATCTATAGTTGAAATAAATATAATTTCTCAATATATTCAAACCAAAAAAGGCTATTTAATAGCCTTTTTTTATTTTACTACTGCATTAACTAACCATTTTAATGCGCCTTTAGTACTTTTCCATAACGCGAAGTTTTCATTGTAGTAGTAAGTAGCTTCTGTATATAACACAGGATCTATTACTGAACCAGACATTCTTAAAGCAGCTGTCCATTGCATTAGGAATAATCCTATGTATTTATTTTTTTCTACTCCGTCTTTTATTGCAGATTTAGCAAAGTATAAGTTTCCATTTTTAAAGTAGTATAATGCTTTGAAGTAATCCCATTGAGCTGAGTCTTCATTTTTGAATCTTGCGAATAAGTCATTTACTGCTTTTCTATCATTTTTTGCTATTAATAAGTTTATTAATTTGTATCTGTTTCCTTGAGTATCATTTTCGTCCATTTTTAATAATAACTCGAACATTTCTCTAGCTTCTTTGTGATTTTTGTTGTTCATTAATAAAGTAGCTAAATCTTGAGCTGCTATCATGTATGGTCTAGCAGACTCATTATTCCAGTAGTTAGTTGTATTTTCTCTATCAACTATCATTTCTTCTGCAACAGCCATAGCTTGTCTTAAATAGTCTAATCTATCTTCAAATGGTAAATCTTCGTGAGCAAGTCCCATTAAAGCTTTGTATTTTGCAGATTTAGTTTCATCTTCTGTTAATTCTTTTGTAGCTTCAACTTTTACTTCTTCAGCTTGTACAACTTCTACTGTGTTTTCAGCAGTTACTGCTGCTTCAGCTACTACAGTTTCTTCACCTTCAAATAAAACTCTTAATGCATCTGATTTACTTTTTATTGTTTTTGAACTAACACCAGTTTTTTCAGAGAAAGCTTTTTTTGTGATATACATAGGATGTGATCTTTTAAACATTTCAGCATCTTCTAATACCATGTTTAATATAGCCGCTACCCATATATCACATCTAGATGAAGTTAATAGTTCTCCGTCTTTTTGCTCTATTTTTGCTAGAAGATCTAAACTCATATCTTTGTATTGTTCGTTTAGATTTTCTTTGCAATATTCTACTATTGCATTTCTAATTTCATTTATTCTGTCTTTCATCAATATCCTCCCGAATCAAATTTTTAACCTCTATTATTATATCATTTTCTTAAAAAGTCTTCATTTAAATAGTATAAAATATATATTTTACCTAAAATTAAATTTAAGTCTAAATTCCTAAGGTTATAAACTTATGTTTATTTTCAACATACTTTATATAATTTATCATATATTGTATACCTATGTCAAAGTTTAACTGTATACTGTTAAAATATAATTTTAAAAAGTGTTTTTTGATTCAGAATATTATTTATTTATATACAAAATCTTCATCAATTATTAACAATTTTTCGTATAATCTGACATGTAAATAATTGATTTTAAAAAAGCTCCCCTTGCAACACATTCCGTAAGTCTTAAAAAGATTATATTAGCTTCGTCTTCTTTTATCTCTTCTAGTACTATTTCTTGTTTTTCATCATAATATATTGTTTTAAAAAAATCCTTTGTATCTATTGCAATTTTAATAATTTTATTCAAATCTTTATTAATTAACACCTTATTCTTTTTATGCATTATTATATTATTTTCAATTTCATCTAACATACTATCCAATTTATTTATTATAGATTCATATACCTCCATTATATTCCTCCAATTTATTATATTTTTACTTATGACATACATAATTAAATACTACATATTTTAATTGTAATACAAAAGTAAGTTTACTAACAATTTTTCTTTTATTTTCAATATAGTTTTTATAAAATCTCTATATTAGGATAAAACTCACTTTATTGGAGATACTATTAATCAGATTTTAAAATAGGCGGTGTACTTATGAATAATTTCAAAAAAACTCTATTAAATGAAATTCCCGAATTTAGAGATTATACATTAAATTATTTAAATGGAAATATATCTACAATGCAATATAAAGAATTTGCAGCAGGCTATGGAGTTTACTCTGAATTAAACAAAAAATTATTTTTAATTAGACTAAGAATTTCGTGTGGGATTATGTCTAGATCGCAACTTCATACAATTTATCAAATCGCTAATAAAAACAATTTAAAATCTATACATATAACTACTAGACAGTCAATTCAATTTCAAGACTTAGACATGGATAGTACCGTCAATATAATGAAACAATTAATAGAAAATGACATCTATACTAAAGGTAGCGGAGGTAATTTTCCTAGAAACGTCGGTCTTTCTCCCCTATCTGGAGTAAATATTAAAGAGAGCTTTGATGTTACTCCATATGCTCTAGCTACTGATAAATATTTTTTAAATAAAATAAATACTTATAATCTTCCTCGAAAATTTAAAGTTTATTATTCAAATTCACAAAATGACTATGCATATGCTATTACTCAAGATATGGGATTTATAGCTACTCTAAAAGAAAATAAGCCTTATTTTGAAGTATATGTTGGAGGTTCATTGGGAAAAGAACCTAAAGTAGGGTTAAAACTTCCACATCTAATAAATCCTAGCGATGCATTATTTTATATCGAAGGCATGATTGAATTTTTTAAATCAGAAGGAGATTATAAAAATAAACATAAATCAAAAATAAGTTATATGATTGATAAATTAGGAAAAGATGAATTTTTAAAAAGACTGTACTTATACATCGATAAACAAAGGCAAAATATAAATTTAAAAATAAATCCAACTCCTATCAATTATAATAAACAAGGAATAGATATCAAATGTGATAACCCTAGATTATTTAAACAAAAACAACAAGGATTATATTCAGTCTATATCCATCCATTAGGAGGTATGTACAAATTAAAAGACTTCAAATGTTTATTAAAAGAACTAGATAAAATTAAAAATCCTATTATTCGTTTAGGAATGAACCAAGAAATATATATATTAAATTTAGATGGGCAAGAGGCTAAAAAAATATTAGATACTACAGAATGTATAAACGGCTGTACAGCATTAGAAAACAGCATATGTTGTATCGGTACACCTATTTGTAAAATGGGTATTTGCAATAGTCAAAAATTACTGTCTGATATTATTACTTATTTTAAAATAAATAGCAAAGATAGAGAAAATTTAAAAGTTATGCCACAACTATATATATCTTCTTGTAAAAACGTATGTGGATTCCAACAAATCGGATGTATTACTTTAGTCGGAACAATGAAAAGCATCAATAAAGTTAATGTAGATTGTTTTGAAATGAATATAAATAAACTTTTAAATGATAATAAATCCATCCAAATAAAATCATTAGGATGTTTCAAAAGCTTTGATATTTCACCTATGCTATATGAAATAAGTGAAAAATTAATAGAAAATAATATTGATTTTATTAATTTCGTAAATAATTATAAAAAAGAATTTTCTAAAATAATTAATAAATACAAAATATAAATTCTTATAAAACTTTATATATATTATAAAAAATTCGCTTCGCTCATAGCGCCAACGACTTCGTTCCGTTGCTTAAAATTCGCTTCGCTCATGGCGCCAACGAATCAAAGATTCAGTTGCTTTAGTTAATAGATTAGAAATTATACATTATCCATAAACCAGATAATATATAATTTCTTTAGAATAAATAAAACTGTAGAAATAAAATATATATTTCTACAGTTTTATTTATTTTATAAATTTATTATAACAGCTAAAAATACTAATTCTTCATCTCCTATATTTTCGATATAGTGTTTAGTATTAATGGCGTATACAACATCTCCTTCATTTACTTCTACTATTTTATCACCATCTAAAACTTCTCCCTTGCCACTTAATATATAGTAAACCTCATAGTCCTTATTATGTTCATGTAATCCAACTGAACCGCCAACTGGAACACTTAATTTTGCAAATACTTTAGCTTTATTTTTTAGCTCATCCCCTTCTATCAACAATTCACGAGTTATGTTTCCTTTTCCCCCTTCTATAGGACCAACAACCTTTGTCAATTCATCTTTTCTTCTTATCATTTGTATATCCCCCTTAAATTTTATTTCCATTTAATTAAATAATACATCACAATTTTACAATATAAAAGCATTATCTAAATTTTAAATTATTTAAAGATAATGCTTTATGTTTTTATATTAACTTTTTAATTGAACATCGTATTTTGTATATAAATCTTTCATTAAAGTAGTTTGTTTTGTCTTTTCTAATGTACTTATTAGGTCATCTTTAACATCATCAAAATCTTGTACTTTTTCACCAGTTTTCTTTATTATATGATATCCCGCACTCGTCTCTACAACCTCTGGGTATATTTCGTCTATTTTTAATGAAAATGCAGCTTTTGAAAAAGCACTTACCATTTCATCTTCTGTAAAATATCCTAAATCCCCTCCACTAGATGCACTAGAGTCATCAGAATACTCTTTTGCCAATGTTGCAAAGTCGTCTCCATCTAATGCCATTTTTAAAACAGCTTCTGCAGTTTTTTTGTTTTCTTCTATTTGTTCATCGCTCAGTTTTTTATTACTGCTGTCATAATTTGAAATTAATATATGTGATGCACGAATTTGTTGGAAATCATCTTGATTCTTTTCATAATAATTTTTTGCCTCTTCTTCACTTACCTCGCTATATTCTTCTAGATATTTAGCACCCATTAATTCCTTTTTTATACGCTCTTTTAATTTATCTTCTGTAAGATTGAATTTTTCAAAGTACTCATCTTCTGTTAAATTGTACTGAGAGTTGATATTTGCTATAGTAGTATCATAATTTTCTTGTACTTGGTCATCTGTTATTTCAACCTTGTTTTCTTTAGCTTCTTTATATAAAACCTCAATATTTACTAAGTACTCCAACATTGTCGATTCATATGTAGAAATTTGTGACTCAGTCAGTTTTTGTAACCCATTTGCATAAAAAATAGGATCCATAACACTTTTTAAATCTTTTCCTGTTATTTTGCTATCACCGACACTTGCATAAACTTCGCTATTAGAATAATATCTATGGCTTGCAGGTAAAACTCTTCCATATGATAAACCTCCATAGAAAGCTCCTCCAACTACAGCAACTAAAGCACATACTAGCGCTACTTTTTTCATTATTTTTCGCTCTTTTTTCTCATCTTCTGTCATAATTACAACTTTATTTGGTGTTTCTTTAGTTTCTTGATTATTATCTTCTAAATCTTTATTTATTTCTTTAGAAGTATCTTCTACCTTTTTCTTTTTATTGAACATTCTATCCTCCTGAATAATTTATATATTTTAAAATCTAATATCGACAGATTTATTTTAATTATTTAATAAAATTTAACATTTGTATTATATCATTATTTTTACATGATTTTTTTAAAAAAATATTACAAATTGTTGAATAGTAAAATAAGTTTTAACGAAAATTCACTTTGTTCATGGCGCCAACGACTTCGTCCGTTGCTTAAAATTCACTTTGTTCATGGCGCTAACGATTTTGTCCGTTTTTACCTTATAATAAAAACCTTAATTTATTCTTAGTTATTTGTTTGTTATTATCTAATGAAAACAAAGACACTATCAAATATGACTTTGATGAAATAGATGATTTAAAAGAAATTAAGCCTCTGTTTGAGGAAATTGTTAAAAGATATATTTAAGATAATAAAATAAGCCAGGAAAGTTATAAAAATTTCTGGCTTACATTTATTTTAAATATATATACTCACACCTATTACAATTATAGCTGTTACAATTATCGGAATTAATACAGATGTTACAAATATATCCTTGTATGATTCTTTGTGAGTAAGACCACAAATAGCTAGAGTTGTAATAACTGCTCCATTATGAGGCAATGTATCAAGACCTCCACAAGCTAGAGAAGCTATTCTATGTAAAATTTCAGGTGAAATATTTAAATCACTCGCCATTTGCAGATAAGTAGGTGCTAAAGCATCTAAAGTAATTGTTAATCCTCCAGAAGCAGATGCTGTAAGTCCACAAATTAAATTTACAGATAAGGCTTCTGATATTATAGGATTTGACGAAATATTAAATACAAAATTTTGAACTACTGAAAAAATAGCCAATGATTTAATCACACTGCCATACCCAACAATTGCTGATGAATTTAATAAAGGTCTAAAAGAATTAGTAACACCTTCATCTAAAACACTTTTTATGTTTTTGATTTTTTTAAAATTAGTAATAACTAAAAATAAGTCTGCTATAACTATTGAAATTATAACACTCCATGTTCCAGATACATTACCTAAAGTTGTATTAAACTTTTCTAAATAGGCTCCATCAACTGAAGGATAATATGCTTTTGAGAAAAATAAGTTTGATGCAAATATAATTAAAATAGGTACAATTGCCACAAGTATATTTGGTAGTTTTTCATCAGTTAATTTTTCATTTTCTATATAATCTCCATATCCTTCATGATTATTTCTAGCTTTTTTAGCTTCTCTACTTAAATAAATCATTCCTAATCCTAACATTAACAAACTTGCAATTATACCAAGTAAAGGCGCTGCAAAAGCATCTGTTCCAAAGTACTTCATTGGGATAACATTTTGAATTTCTGGTGAGCCTGGAGCTGCTGTCATTGTAAAAGTAAATGAACCTAATGCAATGCATCCAGGAATAAGTCGTTTTGGAATATCTGCTTCTTTAAATAAACTCCTCGCTATAGGATATGATATAAAAGCAACTACAAATAAAGAAACTCCTCCATATGTAAGTAGCGCTCCCGATAAAACTATAGATAATATAGCCTTGTCGCTACCTAATTTTTTTGTTATAAAATGAGAAATAGATTTTGCATAATTTGCTTTTTCCATTAATATAGCAAATATGGCTCCTGTCATAAATAACGGGAAGTAATTTTTTACAAAACTCGAAAAGCCTGACATATATACTTCTGTATAAGATGCCATCAGATGGCTATCAAAACCAGTAGTTACTATAAGTGTTAATAGTGCTACTATTGGTGCAGT
The DNA here is from genome assembly GCF_039062665.1 of Clostridium sp. 2218st1_F5_2218SCRN_220325. Lineage (NCBI taxonomy): Bacteria > Bacillati > Bacillota > Clostridia > Eubacteriales > Clostridiaceae > Clostridium > Clostridium sp. 2218st1_F5_2218SCRN_220325. The sequence goes on from NZ_JBCLNH010000004.1 coordinate 165,145, forward strand.
GATTATTGTTGAATACCCTTTATATGCTAAAAGCATAATGAGTACAAGTGATAAAATTAATCCTATAATGCTAAACATTTTTTATTTAGTGTTGTAGTAACAACACTACTCCTTCCATACTTCTTTTATATTTTATAAATTCCCCAATTTTTTATATTTAATCTATTTTTCCAGATTTAATCTGTAAAGATTTAAATTTATCTATAAAATTCTGTGATTTAAGGCATACTCTTGCTACTATACTTATAGAAAATGGATATAAATATTAAATAAAAATAAGCTAGTGAAATTCCAATAATCTCTGACTTATTTTAAATTTTGGTGACAAATAGGTGTCAAGTTTAAGTTTTTTAATAATCTTATACTAAATCAAGGTCAATATCATTATCCCCGATTCCAATCAATTTCAATGGTTTAAGCGCTGGTCCATTTAAGATACTTCCGTCATAATTAAACCTAGACCCATGACATGGACAATCCCAGCTTTTTTCAAAACTATTGAACTTTAGTTCACATCCTAAATGTGTGCATGTTATATCGACAACAAATAATTTTCCATTTTTGTCTCTATATGCTCCATATTTATCCCCATCTATAACTACTACTTTTCCCTCTTCTTTTTGTATATTTAGCTCCATACTTCCCTTTTTAATTTTGCCTTTTATATAGTCATAAGCCATAATGGTATTTTCTTTTAAGTAGTTTAAATTTAAATAACTTCCTGTTCTAGATGGGTCAAACAATTCTTGGTATTTTGATTTATTATTTAAAATTAAATCGGTTATAACGATACCTGCAACAGCGGATGTACTTATGCCCCACTTACAAAATCCCGTAGCAATATATATATCGGGCTCATCTTTGCTTATATGGCCTATATAAGGTATATTGTCAGTTGTTATATAATCTTGTGTAGACCATTTATATTCTAATGTTCCTATTTTGAAGTTATTCTTTGCAAATTCTACAATATCGTTAAATATGTCATTTTCATTATCGCATTTACCAGTTTTGTGGTCAAATCCTCCACATACTAAATAAGATTTATCTCCATCAGTATACGTTCTTACAGTTTTTGATGGCTTTTCTATATTTATAAACATGCCTTTTGCGATAGGTTTATTTAGCTTTGAAACAGTTAAATATGATCTATATGCCTGCTCTTTTGTAAAATAAAGTCCTAATTCATCATGCCATATATTTGATGATGCTATTACAACTGATTTAGCCTTAATTGTTTTATCGTTTCTTGTCTTTACAATATAAAAATCTTTATGTTTTTCAAGTCCTACTACTGGTGTATTTTCATATATTTCAATACCTTTTTCTGAAATAACTTTTGCTAGACTATCCATATATTTTTTAGAGTTAAATTGAGCTTGATTGTCTAATTTAAGGGCGCCTTTTATATCTAGGGGAAAGTCTTCTATACTATTTAAATATTCGTATGGTATTTGTAGTTTTTCACAGATTTTATATTCATTTTTTAGTTGATTTAAATAGTCTTCGTCTTCAGTAAATATGTAATTAGGCAAATTTTCAAAATTGCAATCTATATCGTATTTTTTTACTATATCTTTAATTAATTTAAGTCCATCTTCATTAGCTTCATAGTAAAGTCTTGCCTTTTCTTTTCCATATTTTTTGCTTATATTTTCGTAAATCAATCCATGTGATGATGTTATTTTTCCAGTATTTCTTCCTGATGAACCATATCCAACTTTATCTGACTCTATAACTATTGTTTGTTTATTTTCTTTGCTTAACATATAGGCTGTATGAAGGCCTGTAAGACCTGCTCCTACTATTAAGTAGTCTATTTCTATATCTTTATCTAAAGTGGGATAACTTTCACCTTGATTATTTATTATCCAAAATGAATTTTCCATATTAAACACCTTTTCCTTAATTTTTTATACTATTGTATTGTTTCCAATATTAGAAAATATATTTATTAATTTTGTATAAATAAAATTTGCCACGAGTAAAACTCGTGGCATCAAGGGTTGTGTTTATATATGAGTTAATTTGTATTTTATCAATTTAACCTAATTAACTTACTTTTTTCTTTTTTAATAATCCTAGTATTAATCCTCCAAATACTGAACCTATTACTAATGCTACAAAATACATTAGTGGATTACTTATAACTGGTAATATAAATATTCCTCCATGAGGAGCTCTAGATCCACAGCTAAATGCCATTGATAATGCACCAGCTATTGCTGAACCTACTACACAAGATGGTATTACTCTTACTGGGTCTCCTGCTGCAAATGGTATTGCACCTTCTGTTATAAATGATAATCCCATTACATAATTTACTATACCTGATTTTCTTTCGCTTTCAGTAAATCTATCTTTAAAGAATGTAGTTGCAAGTGCTATTGCTATAGGAGGTACCATACCGCCTATCATAACTGCTGCCATTATTTCAAATTGTTCAGGTCCTGCATTTGCAACTGTAAGTTGTGCAGTACCAAATACATATGCAGCTTTGTTAAATGGTCCACCCATATCAACAGCCATCATTCCAGCTAATACAGCACCTAATAATATCTTACTACTTCCACTCATTGATGATAAGAAGTTGTTAAGTCCTGTATTTATTGCACCCATTATTGGATTGACAGCCATCATAAATATCGCCATTAATAATATACCGAAGACTGGATAAAGTAATACTGGTTTTATACCTTCTAGTGATTCTGGTAATTTAGAGAATATCTTTTTAAGCAAAAGTACTATATATCCTGCTACAAAACCTGCTAATAAAGCACCTAAAAATCCTGAACTTATTGGATTAGAATTTGCAAAATCCATTACATTTGTAAAAGTATATCCATCTTTCGCTATAACTCCACCTACGAAACCTACTGCTAAACCTGGTCTATCAGCTATACTCATTGCAATATAACCTGCTAATATAGGTAACATAAATCCAAATGCTTGTTCACCTACAGTTTTAAAGAATGCTGCAATCGGAGTATTTTTACCAAAGTTAGCTGGATTTATGCTATAATCATCTAGTAAAAATGCTATTGCTATTAATATACCTCCACCTACAACAAATGGTAACATGTGAGATACGCCATTCATCAAATCTTTATAAAATTTTCTTCCTAAACTCTCTTTTTCATCCGTACTTTCTTCTGAATCATTACTTACTCCATCAGCATGATATACAGGAGCATCACCTTTTATTGCTCTATTTAATAATTCATCGGCTTTATGTATTCCATCTGCAACTTTAGTTATTATAACTTTTTTGCCATCAAATCTATTCATTTGAACTTTTTTATCAGCTGCAACAATTATGCATTTTGCATGTTCTATTTCTTCTTTTGTTAAAGCGTTTTTTACTCCACCAGAACCATTAGTTTCAACTTTTATTGTTATTCCTTTTTCTTCAGCCTTATTATTTAAGTTTTCTGCTGCCATAAATGTATGCGCTATACCTGTTGGACAAGCAGTTACAGCTAAGACCTCAGGATATTTATTATTTTCTTTAATATTTTGAGATTCGTTATGAGTTTTAACTTCTTTTGATTCTTCTGGGAACTTTTCAGTTTCTTTTTTGTCTATTAATGATAAAAATTCATCTACGCTTGTTGAATTTATTAAACTATTTTTAAATTCCTCATCCATAAGTATTGTAGATAATCTTGATAATACCTCTAAATGTGTATTATTTGCACCATCTGGAGCTGCTATCATAAAGAATAAATTAGATAAACTTCCATCAAATGCTTCATAGTCTATACCATCTTTTGTTATACCTGCTGCTAGACAAGCTTTTTTTACTGCTTTTGTCTTTGCATGAGGGATTGCTATTCCTTCGCCAACTGCAGTAGTACTCAATTCCTCACGAGCTAAAATTGCTTCTTTATACTCGGCTTTATTGTTTAAATTTCCACTTGCATCTACTAAATCTACCATTTCATCAATTACATCTGGTTTAGTTTTAGATGAAAGGTTTAACTTGATAGATTCTTTTGATAATAAATCTGTAATTCTCATAACTCCTACTCCTTTTCATAATTATTAAATAGTATTATTGCCTTTATATATTTGTATTATTTTTCTTTATAATTTTTTTGACTTTTTCAGACTATATATTATTTTATTTTTTGTATTTTTATTTCTTTTACTAGTTTATCTATAAATTCTCTAATAGCTAAGTCAGAAGAAAATGCTGTTGCACCCCCACTTGCTGCACCTAATCTAAGAGCATCTTCGTAGTTTTGTGATTTTAAGTATCCACTTATAAAACCTGCCACCATTGAATCCCCTGCACCTACTGAATTTACAACTTCACCTTTTGCAACACTACTTATAAGTACTTGATTATCTTCTGATACTAATAAGGCTCCGTCTTTTCCCATAGATATTAATACATTTTGAGCTCCCATTTCTTTTAATTTTTCAGCATAAAAAATTATATCTTGAGTTGTATTTAACTCTACATTAAACATTTCTGCTAATTCATGATTATTTGGTTTTATTAAAAATGGTTTATATTTTAAAACATTTAAAAGTAAGTTCTTTGTCGCATCTACAACGACTTTTATATTTTTATGTTCTACTCTTTTCATTATGTCTTCATATAATTTTTCATCTAAACACGATGGAATACTTCCAGATAATATTAAAATATCTCCATCTACTAGTTGATCTATTACTTTATAAAACTCATCTAATTCTTCTTTTTTTATATTTGGTCCCTGACCATTTATTTCCGTTTCTTCTTCACTTTTGATTTTTACATTAATTCTAGTAAAACCTTGCTCTACTTTTATAAAGTTTGATTTTAAGCCTAATTCTTTTAACGAATTTATTATATAATCTCCAGTAAATCCACTTACAAATCCTAAGGCTATATTATCATTATCCAAGTTTTTTAGTATTCTTGTCACGTTTATTCCCTTACCACCCGGATATACATGTTCTTCATTTACTCTGTTTATATGACCCTTAACTAGCTCTTTAACTTTTATAACATAGTCTATCGATGGGTTTAAAGTTACTGTATATATCATCCATAAGCCTCCTTTATATTATTAGTGCTCATTTTTATTTTTTTTATTACGTTTATTTATCTTATAACTCTATAGTAATTCAAAAATACGTTTTCAGAAAGTCAATAAATTTCTCTTAATTAAAAGAGAAATTTATCATTTTTATAAATAAATAATTTAGGGAGATAAATTATTTATTTATCTCCCTAAACATTTATTTTATATTAAATTTATAAACTAAAACATCTTCATAAATTTTTCGTAGCTTTTATTTTCACATATACCGATTACTTTTGATACTGAACCGACTTGCTTGTATATTGTTGAAAATAACTTTTCATAATCAAATATTTCATCTTTATCAATAGCTAAAATTAAAACTAATCTTACATCATCTAATGTCCAATGTATAGGATTTTTTAATATACCAACTGCAATTTTGTTTTTTAATATTTTTCCATTAGCTCCATGTGGCAGTGCAACCATATGTCCAATTTCTGTAGTAGCTATTTTTTCTCTATCAAAGAATGATTTTTTCATCTCATCATCTATAACCCCTTGATTTACAAGTTGGCTACCCATATATTCTATAACTTCTTCCTTTGTATTAAAATCTAAGTCTGTAAAAAATAAATTTCTGTCAAATAAATCTCTCGTCTCAACTTCTTTATACATCTTTCCTGTTTTCATAAACTTTTCTATTATTTTTACTTCATTGTCATTTAAAAGAGGAGAAACTGTTATAACTGGTACCCTCTCACATTTAATATCTACTGTTGATATTATAAAGTCGACTTCCATAACATTTATGTAATCGATTAAATATGCCGGTATTATTTTAACTATTTCTATTTTTCCTTCAAATAAATATTCTAATTTATTTTTTACTAGCATTGATGTACCTATCCCAGATACACAGACGATTATTACTTTAAAGACTTTTTTCTTTTGATTATGTTCTGACCTTTCAATAGCACCACCGACATGTACTGCTATATTAGATATTTCTTCATCATCTAGTTTTAAGCCTAATTCTTCTTCTATTGTTTTCTTCGCAATTTTACCTAATTCATATGCATATGGATATTTTATTCTTATATCAATAGGTAAAACTCCATATTGATTTATTCCCAACTTCATCTTTTTATATATACTATTTATATGGTTGTAAAGACAAGTTTCAAATATTTCATCTTGGCTTAAGTCTATAGATGTTGCAATTTTTAAGTTTTTACAGAATTTCTTTATTGCTCGTATTATTTTTTCTTTATTTTTATCATCATTCATTATTAATTCTCTTTGAATTATATAATCTTTTATATATGCTTGTATAAATTCACTTTCATCTTGATTACTTCTACTTAGCTTTATAAAGATAATACTGCATAAATTTTTAAATTCTGTATCACTAAGCACTAAATGTTCTCTTCCCAACATATTCAAAATAATATTTTTTAAGTTGAATATATTATTTGATACTTTTTCACTTAAAAAGTCTTTTAGATTAAGTTCATTGTCTTTTTTTGAACATATATCTAATATAAAACTCGTTATATCATCTTCACTCGCTTGTATTGCTATACCTTGCTTGTGTTTTGATACAACGGATATATTGTACTTTTTCAAAATAGATTTTACTTCTTTTAAGTCATTTTTTACTGTAGAGACGCTTATATACATAGAGTCAGCTAATTCCTCTAATTTCACAGTATTTTCTGGCTTAGTCGTCAAGTTTATCAAATTTTTTATAATATAATCAATCCTATCTACATTCCCTAAATACTGACTAGGAATAGCAATATCGTCAAATGAGCCTTCTATTTTATAACCTATTCCTCGGATTGATATTATTTTCCCATCTTTGCCATTTTTATTGATGTCTTTTATTTCACTTTGTATAGTCTTTGTAGAACATCCAATTTCTTCACTAAGAGCTAAACTGCTGACAGGATCATGAGAATTTTTTAATATTTCAATTATATTTAAGGCTCTTACACTATAGATAATCAAAATCTCCCCCTTAAAAACTCTGTTTATTTTCCTATTACATTCCCTTTAAACTTATATTATTTATTTTTTAAATTAGCAAGAGCAGCAAAAGGATTGTTGAATGCTTCTTGCTCTTTATTTTGATTTTTTAGATACTTATTTATATCTTTTTTAGATGCTTTTCCTTTTTCTTCGGCTTTTCTCTTATTAAATGAAGATAATTTTTCTCTATGTCCACAGCTACATGTAAATATTTTTCCTTCACCTTGGCCTTTTAGTTCAAGCCTTTTGTGGCAATTTGGGCATCTTGCATTTGTAGTTTGTGAAATTAATTTTCTAGTATTACATTCTCTATCTTCACAAACTAGCATCTTACCTCTTTTTCCATTGACTTCTAGCATGAATTTTCCACACTCTGGACATTTATTTCTTGTTAGATTGTCGTGTTTGAATTTATTTTCACTATTTTTTATTTCTTTTACGATAGTTTTTGAGTAATTTTTCATTTCATTTAAAAACTCATTTTTCTTACTCTTACCTTTTGAAATATCATTTAAAGTTTTTTCCCATTTAGCAGTTAACTCTGGACTTTTTAAATCCTTAGGTGCTAAATCTAAAAGTTGTCTTCCTTTTGATGTTATATGAATTTCTTTATTTTTCATCTCAACAAAGAAAGAATTAAATAATTTTTCAATTATATCTGCTCTTGTTGCAACAGTTCCTAAATTATGTTTTTCCATTTCTGTAAGTAAAGTAGCTTCATTTAAATATGAAGGTGGATTAGTTTTTTTGTTTTCTATTTTTACACTTTCCACTTTTAATACTTCATCTACATTTATATCAATTATACCGTCATATGTTTCATTGTCATCTACAGTATAATTTTCTCTCCAACCTAATTTTATAATTTTATTGCCTTTTGCTGTAAATATTTCGCCTTCACAACTTCCTTTTATAGTCGTTTGCTCATATTCAAAAGGTGGACATAATACACTTAAAAATCTCTTAACTACTAAATCATATATTTTTCTCTCTTTATCAGATAAATCCCCTAAAAACACTCTTTCTTCTGTAGGTATTATCGCGTGGTGATCTGTAACTTTTGAATTGTCTACAAAAGATTTATTAGGTTTTATTTTTGTTTTTAGTAGTTTCATACATACTTTTGAATATTCGCTAGTATTTACAGCTTTTATTCTATCTTTTAATGTGTCTACTATGTCATCAGTTAAATATCTTGAGTCTGTTCTTGGATATGTAAGAACTTTATGATGCTCGTATAATTTTTGCATTATAGATAAAGTCTCTTTTGCTGAATATCCAAACATTTTATTTGCATCTCTTTGTAATTCTGTTAAATCATAAAGTGATGGAGCGTATTTTTTCTTGTTCGACTTTTTGACATCTACTATTTTTAAATCCTTGTTTAATACTTTTTTCTTTATGTTTTCAATTTTTTCTTTATTGAAAGTCGAAGTAGAATTATTTTTATCATGCCAAGATAACTTTAAATAGTTTCCACCTTTTTCAGTTAAAATATCTAAAGTATAGTAGTCTTTTGGCTTGAAGTTTCTTATTTCGTCTTCTCTTTTTAATATCATAGCTAAAGTCGGAGTTTGGACTCTACCACATGATAAACTAGCATTATACTTTGTTGTAAGCGCTCTAGTTGCATTTATACCTACTATCCAATCTGCTTCTGCTCTAGCTATTGCAGAATAATATAGATTGTTGTATTCTTTTGCATCTTTAAGTTTAGTAAAGCCTTCTTTTATAGCTTTATCTGTACTTGAAGATATCCAAAGACGTTTAATAGGCTTTTTAATATGTGCTTTTTCTATTATCCATCTAGCTACTAATTCGCCTTCACGACCAGCATCTGTAGCTATTACAACTTCATTTACATCATTTCTATTTAATTGTGCTTTTACTGTATTAAATTGTTTTGCACTCTTTTTTATTACTACAGTTTTTAAATCTTTTGGAAGTATTGGTAAATCACTCATATCCCAAGATTTATATTTTTTATCATAAGTTTCTGGATCTGCTAATGTAACTAAGTGACCTAATGCCCATGTCACTATATATTTATTACCTTCTATATATCCATTCTTTTCATTTTTACAACCTAAAACCCTGGCAATATCTCTTCCAACTGATGGTTTTTCGGCTAAAACTAATATTTTTGCCATATTATGTCCTTTCTACAAAGTTTGCAATTATATATTTTTATATAAAACTTTTATTTTATTACTCTATATATTAACATTTTATCAGTAAATTTGTATATATTTATAATTATAAGATTTTAACATAAAAATATATATTCAAAATGTCGAATTAATATACAGTTTAAAAAAACTGTCTAATCTATATCTAATTTAATTTTAAGAAGTCTTTTATAAATTTCATAATCTATATCTCCAAAGCATACAAACCAAACTTGGTCTATCTTATCACCATAATTTTTTAGCATATCAATTACCGCATCACAAGCTATATTTGCAGCCTCTTCTTTTGGATATCCATATATACCTGTACTGATAGCTGGAAATGCTATTGTTCTCAAATTGTTTTTTATTAATATTTCTAGTGATTTTTTATAACAAGAATACAATAATTTGTCTTCATTTGAATTTCCATCTTTATATATTGGTCCCACTGTATGGATAACATATTTGCAAGGCAAATTATATCCTTTTGTTATTTTAGCATCCCCCGTATCACATCCATGTAATGTTTCACATTCTTTTAGTAATTCTCTTCCAGCGGCTCTGTGTATGGCTCCATCGACACCTCCGCCACCTAAAAGTGATCTATTTGCAGCATTTACTATAGCATCTACTTTTATTTTTGTTATATCACCTTTTATTATTTCAATTTTTTCAATGATATCTTTCATTACAATCACCTCTTTTAACAATATTTTACTATATTATCACCCTAATTAAAAATTATTCATGATAGATTGTCAATATAAGTGCAACATTTTATGTTTATGTTGCAGCGAAGACCTCTGCAGGTGTTTTATATCCAAGACACTTGCGAGGTCTATTATTTATTATATTTACTACAACATCAAGCTC